>JBCBWB010000037.1:0-32519 GCA_039817275.1 Cyanobacteria bacterium J06648_1
CGTCGTAATTCGTTGAGAGCAAGCTGATACTGTTGCAATGCCTGTCTTCTATTCCCTGCGATTTGAGCAACCTTGCCCAAGTTTTCCAAAGTCTTGGCTTTGCCCAAATAATCTCCTGGAGTGTTGGCGACTCCCGCCGCCTGCTCAAAGCTGGTTTTTGCCTCGGCAAACTGACCTATTTCTAGCTGCACCGCCCCCAAAGCATTATAGGCTCGCCGCCGTAGATAGGAATTTCCCGCCACGTTGAGAACCTGAGCTAGACTATGTTCCGCCTGGCGATATAAACCTTGATGGAAGTAGACTTCTCCCAAGGCAGTTTGTGCCTCGTTCATAACTTGTCTACTTAAGCGATCGCGCGAACCAGATCGCAGCTCGTGTACGCCAACTCTGAGCTGACTCAGAGCTTGACGATAGTCGCCCAGTTCCACCGCAATTAAGCCCAATAAAGTCTTTGCTCGTCCGTCGCGAGGATGACTAAAATTATTTAGCTGGGCTGCCAACCTAAGCTGAGAACGAGCCTGTTGATATTTGCCCGATTTATATTTAATTCTGGCTAGTTCTAGCTGACAGCTATATTGTCCTGAGCGATCGCCAAGAGCTTGATATGCTTTTAACGCCTGATTTAGCTTGTTCTGGGCGGCTAATAGGCTGCCCCCACTGTGGATTGCTGTTCTGGCAGTTTGATAGTCACGATCTGCCTGAGACTTATTTTGGTTCAGCGGTTGCGCCACAGCTAGGGCTGAATTAAGGCTCATCTCGATCAAAATCCCGCTAGCTCCCCATAAGCAACAGAGCAATAAGGAATGAACTAAACTTTGTCGATTTGGCGATCGCATAAACACTCTCAAAATTATTTTTGGTCTGACTTGTAACTGAGTCAATAACCACTCTTTGATAGCCTGTTCCCCACAATTAAGAATCAGTGACTCTACGGAGGCATGAACGCGATTGCTATTCGTTGTTTCCGTTCAATTACAGAGCTATAAATTTCTGCCTCATAAATTTCCGCTTAAAATTGTCATAACCTTTAAAATCAATAAAACGACTAAAATCAGTGAGCGAAATTACTGGCCAAATCAATGTCTGAATATCAGGTTGGCGGAAGTCTGCGGGTAGATGCCAATACCTATGTAACGAGAAAGGCTGATGTCGAACTTTACCAGGGATTATTGCAGGGAGAGTTTTGCTATGTGTTTAACTGTCGCCAAATGGGCAAATCTAGTCTCCGCGTCCAGGTAAAGAATCGTCTCGAACAGTCTGGTTATGCCTGTGTCTCTTTAGACATGACCAATATCGGTAGCCAGGCAATGTTCCCAGCACAGTGGTACAAAAGCATTGCGGCAGAAATTTGGCGCGGCTTGAATTTGATGGGTCAAGTATCCCTCAAAAAATGGTGGCAGGAACATGAGGAATTATCGCCGATTCAGCATCTCAATCTTTTTATCCAGGAGGTTGTTCTTGTCCAGGTAAACGCCCCTAAAGTATTTATTTTTATTGACGAAATTGATAGCGTTCTCAGTCTCGATTTTGCGACCGATGACTTTTTTGCCTTAATTCGCTATTTTTACAATGCCAGAGCCGAAAAGCCAGAATTTAATCGTCTCAGCTTTGCCCTGTTTGGTGTGGCAACTCCCAATGAGCTGATTCGCGACCATAGTCGGACTCCCTTTAATATTGGTAAGGCGATCGCCCTGACGGGATTAGAGCTGGAATCAGCCAAGCCTTTGCTGGCGGGTCTACATAGCCGATTTCAGCATCCAGAATTGGTGCTAGCAGAGATCTTGCACTGGACGGGAGGACAACCATTTCTGACTCAAAAGCTCTGTCAGCTAGCGGTAAAAGCATCTCAAAACATGGCATGTGAGGTAGCTAAATGCGAAGCCGAGTGGATCGCCAAAATAGCCGACGAACAGATCATCAATAATTGGGAATCTCAAGACGAACCTGAACATTTAAAGACCATTCGCGATCGCCTTTTGAGCAATGAGCAAACCGTGAGTCGTCTCTTGGGCTTAACCGAGCAAATTCTGCACCATGGTTCGATTCAGGCTGACGAAAGTATGGAGCAACGACAGCTATTACTGACCAATTTAGTCGTTAAAGCTGGTGATCGTCTAGTGATTCGTAATCCGATTTATCAGCAGATATTTAATCTCACTTGGATTCAGCAGCAGTCAGATAAACTGTGTCCCTATAGTCGTGAAGTCAAATTTTGGCTGGCATCTCAGAAACAAGATAGTTCCCGTCTACTTCGTGGTCGAGCTTTGCAAGAGGCTCAAAACTGGGCAGCGCATCACAGTATTTCGCAGCAAGAATATCAGTTTCTCACAGTTTCTCAGCAGCACGAGCAGTCCGCAATTCGCCAAGGTTTAGAACTAAAGCGACTTCAGGAAGTAGAGATTCGTTTGCTAAACGAGCAAAAACTCGCCAAAACTCAAAGATTTTTGCTCAGTACTGTGGGTGCGGCTTTGGCGATCGCCTCTATTTTGGGCATCACTGCCTACCAAAACTACGAACGAGCCAGAAGAAATGAAATTAGAGCCCAACAGAGCAAACAGGAGGCTCATATTACCTCTGCCGAAAGTCTGTTTAATTCTAATCAGTGGTTCGATTCTCTGATCGAGGCGCTCAAAGCCAAGCAAAATCAAGACAGGACAAGCACCCCAAATTCGGCAGCTCAGTCGGTGGCTAATCTTGCTCTCCAGCAGGCGATTTATAACGTGGCGGAAAAAAACACCTTTACAGGACATCAGGATGTGGTAAACAGCGTTAGCTATAGCCATGATGGTAAGTTTATTGCCACTGCCAGCTCTGATACCACCGCTAGAATTTGGCAGCGCAACGGCAAACTGCGTCATACCTTGACGGGACACCAAGACTCGGTAATCGATGTCGCCTACAGTCCCCAGGCTGATCTGCTCGCTACCGCCTCAGAAGACAACACGGTGAAGCTGTGGAACAATCAAGGCAAGCTGATTGATACTCTCAATGGTCATCAGGGTAGCGTCCATCGAGTAGCTTTTAATCCCCAGGGGGATCTAGTAGCCTCAGCTTCAGAAGATAAAACTGTCCGCATCTGGAATCTTGATGGTCAGCTCGTTAATGTCTTGGCAGATCATCGAAAGGAAGTGTTGGCTCTGGCTTTTTCTCCCGATGGTCAAACTATTGCTACGGGCGATCGCGCTGGGACAGTTAGACTCTGGAATTTGGCTGGTCGCAAGCAACGGGTAATTCAGGCTCATAATTTGCCAGTTCGAGGCATTGACTTTAGCCCTGATGGTCAACAGCTAGTTACGGGGGGGGATGATCGAGTTGCTAAAATCTGGCGTTCTAATGGCACTCTAATCAAGGTTCTCAAAGGTTATGATGCACCCGTTACTGGAGTTAAATTTTCTCCCGATGGTCAGCTAATCGGCGTGAGCAGTTGGGATAAGTCAATCAAAATCTGGTATCCCGACGGGACTTTGCATAGCAATCTGCTGGGACATCAAGGTCGGGTATGGCGTTTAGCCTGGTCTCCCGATGGTTCCGAAATTGTTACCGCTGGCTGGGATAACCAGGCAAAATTGTGGCAGATTACTGATCCTCTGGTAGTCAATTTTTATGGGCATCGGGCAACTGTTCTCAGCGTTGCCTTCCGACCCCAGGGAGACCTGATCGCCTCTGCCTCTGACGATGGCACGATCAAACTCTGGCAAACTGACGGCAAGCTAGAGGCAAACTTTACTGACCATACTGCTGAAACCTACAAAGTTGTCTTTAACAGTGCAGGTAATTTACTCGCATCTACAAGTCTTGACCGTACTGTCAAACTGCGAAGCATTGATGGCACCCTGCTGACGACTATCTCTGGTCATAGCGCGCCGATTATCGATCTGGACTTTCTGCCTGGCGATCGCAGCTTTATCTCGGCTGGATTTGATAAAACTATTCGCATTTGGCATTTTGAGCGGCTAGAAGATCAGCTACAGGCTCACCTACAACAAAGAATTTTTGCTCATCAAGCCACAATTACCGATGTTGATGCTAGTGCTGACGGGCTAATTGCTTCTGTTAGTCACGACCGCTACCTTAAACTATGGCAGAGAGATGGCAAATTAATTAGGGATATTGTTGCCGACCAAACAGGTCTCAAAGCCGTAGCGATTAGCCCTAATAGCCAGGTTATTGCTACTGGCGGTAAAGAGCAAAATGTTAAGCTCTGGAATCAGCAGGGGGAATTACTACAAACACTCAAGGGTCATCAAGCTGTGATTCTTGATGTTAAATTTAGCCCCGATGGCAGTAAACTTGCCTCTGCCAGTGCTGACAAGACAATCAAGATCTGGAGTCGAGACGGAAAATTACTAACCACTCTCCGAGGTCATCAAGGTCGGGTTTGGAACATCGCCTTCAGCCCTGACGGCGCAAAATTGGTTAGCGCTGCTGAAGATAGCCTGATCAAACTTTGGGATTTAGAACGCATTCTCCAGCTAGATCCTGTTTCCTACGGCTGCGCCTGGATTGACGACTATTTGGCTACCAACGTCAAAATTAGTCAGCAAGACAAACTTGATATCTGCCCGTAACTCACCCAATAGCCCTCTAGCATTGACGCGGCAACTTTTAAGTACCTAGACAGAATTAACTACACATTGCTATAGATCTTTTCCCCTTTCCCCTTTACCTTTCCCCAACCTCAATTAGGAAATTAATTTTGCATGATTACTTACTTTTGTGCTGTTGCCATGGCAGAAGGCTAAACGCTCTGCTCAGAAATATTCTCGGTAAATTTCTTGACAACTCATAGTCGTTATGAGTATGATTTACTTATAGAAATTAATAGTTAATCAACCACAAGCAAGGAGTTAGAATCTAAATGATTGATAAAGTACCCAGCGTTGTCTTCAAAACCAGAGTACGTGATGAGTCTGTTGAGGGACCAAATCCGTTCCGCTGGCAGGACAGCACTACCGAAGATGTTTTCCAAGGCAAAAAGGTAGTTTTATTTTCTCTTCCTGGTGCGTTTACACCTACCTGTTCTTCGACCCATCTGCCTGGATACGAAAAAAACTACGAAGAGTTTAAGTCTTTAGGTATCGACAAAATCGTCTGTCTATCGGTCAATGATGCTTTTGTGATGTTTCAGTGGGGTAAACAGCAGGGAGTCAAAAATGTCTTCTTGTTACCCGATGGCAATGGCGAATTCACCCGTAAGATGGGGATGTTGGTTAATAAAGATAATCTTGGTTTTGGCATGCGATCGTGGCGCTATTCCATGTACGTCAACGACATGAAAATCGAAAAAATGTTTATTGAGCCAGATTTTGGCGACAACTGCCCGACAGATCCGTTTGAAGTATCTGATGCCGATACTATGCTCGCGTATCTTAAGGGCGCACAATAATTATCGCAGAAGCACTTAATAAGCTGCTTCTGCCTACAGGAAATCATGGGGACAATCTATCTCGGTACACTTGCATCGTTGGGTGCAGGTTTGGCAACCGCTGTGGGAGCATTACCCATTCTATTTACAGACAATCTCAGTAAGAAATGGCAGGGGATTCTTCTGGGTCTAGGAGGAGGCGTGATGTTAGCCGCAACGGCTTTCTCGCTAATTATCCCAGGTAAGGAAGCAGCGGGAGAGCTAGGCTTTTCTCAGGGGGAATCAGCCCTGATTGTCAGTATCGGGATGGTTGTCGGCGCGAGTTTGCTGTGGTTAATGCACAATTACTTTCCCCACGAGCATTTTCAGCAGGGCAAAGAAGGTAAGGTGACAGAGAATTTTGAGCGTTTATGGTTATTTATTATTGCCATTACCATCCACAACTTTCCTGAAGGTTTGGCTGTGGGAGTCGGATTTGGCGATGGCAGCATCAGTCATGGTTTACCTTTAGCATTGGGCATAGGATTACAAAATATGCCAGAAGGCTTGGTGGTGGCGTTAGCCCTGCGAGAGCTAGAATACTCTGTAAGCTATGCTTTAGGAATATCTTTGCTGACGGGTTTAGTCGAACCGATTGGCGGAGCGATGGGAGCGAGTTTAGTGAACTTCGGTCAGGTCTTCTTGCCTTGGGGTATGGCGATCGCCGCAGGCTCAATGTTATTTGTGATTGTGGACGAAATTATTCCCGAAATTGATCGTGAAAGCGTTGCCCAAGAAGGAACTCTAGGTATTATGACGGGGTTTGTCGCTATGATGTTTCTCGATATTGCCTTTGGTTGAGTTTAGTTAACAGTCAATATGCGAAGCGGTGTGCTATAGCCTTAAAAGACTCGCTGTGCATCGCACTAGCTTCGCGTCATCCTTGAGGACAGTTAAAGATAGTTGAGTCTTAGAGCAATCAACAATCAGTAATCAGTAATTATTTAATTGAATATTCCAGACTGAATTTTTTACACTTAATAAACACTTAGGAGAATCAAATTATGGTTTCTACGGCCTCTAAACAAAATCTTTACCCCACTCGCATTGACCTGCCAGAAGAGCTGCGCACCAAAATAGTGGAGTTGTTAAATCAGACTCTTGCCGCGACTTTAGATTTAAAAACCCAGACCAAGCAGGCTCACTGGAACGTCAAAGGAATGGACTTTTATCAGCTACATTTGCTGTTTGACGAAATGGCAGGCGAATTAGAAGAATACGTTGATATGGTCGCCGAACGAGTAACTGCTTTGGGCGGAGTCGCCCTGGGGACAGCGCGGATTGCCGCAGCAGATTCTGTCTTACCCGAGTATGTCTTTGAAGCAGTGACTGGGGCAGAACACGTAACTGCATTGGCAGTACGCTATGGGGTCTATGCCAAACATGTACGGGACGCAATTGATGCGACCGATGAACTAGGAGACGCGGATACTGCCGATCTCTATACCGAAATTTCTCGCACAATCGACAAGCGATTATGGTTCTTGGAAGCTCACCTGGTGGGTTAGACACCTCAGCGGTTCTGTTATGGACTTTCCTTGATTAAATTGGCGTTCTGTTGTTTTTGCCCAGGCAAAACTGTACTGTAAACATTGCTAATTAATCACAAAGAAAACTCATAAATAAGACTATGACGGATACCAAAGGTGCAGATGCGGTAGATCAGGCGATCGCTCAAGGTCTAGATTTAGATGGGTCGCCGATTCCTCAACCCAAACTTGCTCTCTATAACAAGGTGATGGGGTTTGAAGCGGGAAGACAAAGAAGCGGGGTAACAAATACTATGCGCTCTAGAATTGTTAGAATCGGCGCCAAGCATTTGACTCAAGCCGAACTAAATCAGCTATTGCTAGACGCAGAATTTCCCCCTTTGAAGGATAAAGAAATTGCTTTCTATTATGGTGGTAAGTGATACCTAGTATTACCCTCCAGGCAATAGTACATTATCGAATAAAAATATGAAGGCAGGAGCGCACAAGTAGAATGCAAACCTGCCTTTTCGTTGAAATTTGAGCCTATTCAATCAGGAGATATAAAAAGATGAGTTATGATTTTGATTTATTTGTCATTGGTGCTGGTTCGGGGGGTATCGCTACAGCAAGGCGGGCAGCTCAATATGGTGCCAAGGTAGGAATCGTTGAAAGCGATCGCCTGGGCGGAACCTGTGTTAATCGCGGCTGTGTGCCTAAAAAGCTGATGGTCTATGCTTCTCATTTTCCTGCTGGCTTTGAAGAATCGGCTGGCTATGGCTGGCAGATAGGAGAAAGCAGTTTTGATTGGCTGAAGATGATTACTGCGGTTAATAACGAAGTTGATCGTCTCAACGGTATTTATCAGCGCATGCTGGATAATTCTGAAGTGAAAGTCTACCGTGGTTACGGTAAATTTGTTGATCCTCATACGATTGAAATTGGTGATCAGAAAGTAACGGCAGAGAAAATTTTGATTGCCGTTGGGGGCAAACCTGTCAAGCCTGATGATATTCCTGGAGTTGAACACGCCATTACCTCCAGAGAAATATTTAACGTCAAAGAACAGCCCCAGCGCATTGTAATTATCGGTGGTGGCTATATTGGGGTTGAGTTTGCCTGTATTCTCAACGGCTTGGGTACAGAAGTGACGATGGTGATTCGCGGCGATAAGATTCTACGGGGTTTTGATGATGATATTCGGAGCGAGATCCAAGAAGGTATGGAACGCCACGGCATTCGTATTTTGAATAACAAGCCCAAACTGGCGATCGCCAAAAAAGATCACGGCTTAGAAATTACTATCCCGACAGATGATGGTGGCGCAGAAATTATTGTCGCTGATGCAGCCAGCTTGGCTGCCACAGGCAGAGCGCCCGATCTAGCCGATCTAGGTTTGGAAAATACTGGTGTCGAAATTATCAATGGTGCCGTAGCCGTAGATGAATACAATCAGACTGCCGAGCCTCATATTTATGCGGTGGGTGACTGTACCGACAAAATCAATCTGACTCCTGTGGCGATCAATGAGGGTCGTGCTTTTGCCGATACCCACTTTGGCGGTAAATCGCGGCAAATGTCTTACGAAAATATTCCGACTGCTGTCTTTAGCACTCCCGAAGCAGCCACTGTCGGTCTGACTGAAGCCGAAGCTAAACAAAAGTATGGTGATGGGGTCAAAGTCTATCGGAGTAAATTTCGACCTATGTACTACACCATTCCTGGCAAACAGGAAAAAACTCTAATGAAGCTCATTGTCGATACTAAAACCGATCGGGTGTTAGGAGCGCATATGGTAGGAGACAGCGCCGCTGAGATTATTCAGGGTGTGGCGATCGCCGTGAAGATGAAGGCAACCAAAGCTGATTTTGACGCGACCGTAGGTATCCATCCCAGTTCGGCAGAAGAATTTGTCACTATGAGATAGATGTGAGAATCGTTTTGGGTGAGAGTAATTTGTCGGGTGTGTTCCTCCAAAAAGCTACGGCTAAAAATTTATTGTCTAGATAGGAACGCACCATTAACTCTGCTCTTTACACCGTGGCGATCGTATTGTACGCTCATTACCTTCAAATTTGATTCTTCAACATCTGGCGCAGGTACTTGCCGCTCAGGATCTTAGCAACGATAAGGTCGATACTGTAAGTGGAGTCATTTTCACCTCTGAAGTTATTGTGGTGAAAAATTGACGCTCTATCTTGAGATTATTCTCATGCTGTTTAATTGGCTCAATTTTCAATACGCTGCTTACCAGAGGAAAATTGAGAACGTTGACCCAAAGCCTGTCCCATATCCTGTAAATAATTCCCGAATTTTAATTGGTCTTTTTCCCAAGCTTTTAGAGCCTCTGCAACGTCATTGTAGGCAACTAAAGCATCAGCTAGAGTTATGGCATTAACTGCTCCTTTAGATACACCCGATGCTGTGTGTGGACGGGGAATGAAGGCAGCATCACCAACTAGGGCAATACGGTCAAACGCCATCTGTGGCACGGTTAAGTCTAGAATAGATTGAATAAATGGCTCTTGAGTAGCAGCGATTAATCTCTGTATTGGCGGAGATAGAACTCGTGCTGCATAGTCACGCATTTGTTGTTCTATCTGGGGAGCGATCGCGCCAGGAGCAATAGAATAGGTATGGCGTTTGCCGTTTTTATCTGTCAGTAAACTGGGTAATTCTGTTTCCTCGTCGTAGTTGACGTACCATACCCAGTTAAAGCGACGCCCACCTGGCTCAAGAGATTCATTTTCTCCTGGAATAACATATTGCAGAATATGAGAGTTGGGAATTTGCTGAAAGACAAAGCTTTCCGTCATCAGTTCGGCAGTCTCTTGATCTAGATCTGTTTCATCTACTAAGCCGCGATATGCCACATAGCCTGCATAGCTAGGATTATGTTTGGGCAGAAGTTTCTGACGTACAGTCGAACCCGCACCATCAGCACCGATTAATAAATCTCCCGTAGCCTTAGTTCCATCAGCAAAAGTAGCCCTTACCTCTTGTTCGTTCTGTTGAAGATTGGTTAACTGTTTGCCCTGATGATAATGCTCTGGGGGGAAATGCCGAATCAGCGCACTATAGATTAAATTCCAAGATGTCTGCGTTTGGCGCGTTAGCATTTGTTCCGCAATACTGCCATCTGATTCGAGAAAGAATCGCCTGTATGCCGTTACCCCAAAGGGTAGTTCGTAAGCTACCTCTGCACGATTGAATGCTTGCAGGATCTCTGGCTGTAATACAATACCACCGCCACGACTAGCTAAAGAAGAAGGCGATCGCTCGTAGATATCGACATCCCAACCAATTGATCTCAACAAAGTCCCCGTAAATAGTCCGCCAAGAGAACCACCGATAACAATGGCATGTTTATTAGTAAAAGTCATAATCAAACCTCCGCTAACTCGTGGACAGTTTTCTTTAATGCAATGATGAATGCCTCAATAGACTGCGCCCCCGATATAATCCTTTCACCAATACGAATACTCGGAACTCCTCTGGTACCGTTGGCAAGTGCTTGACGTTCCAGATACCGTACTTCTTCAACTCCTTCATCAGATAAGAGGAATTTCTTAGCCGTTTTGGTGCCAATGCCAATTTCCCTTGCCAAATTGACTAAAGTTTCGACTTCACTAATGTTTTGTCCTTGGGTGAAATAAGCCTGGAAAATGCGTTCTGCCATTTCTGTTCCTTTGCCCTGCTGGGACGCAAACCAAGTCAAACGGTGAGCTTTGAAGGTGTTGGGAGTAAATTCCATTAAATCGTAGCGAAAATCGATCTCGTCATCCCTAGTCGCTTGAATAGTTTGGGCATCTAACGCTTGTGAATACGACCAGCTACCAAATTTATTACTACGGTAAGTTCTACGAGCCATTCCTGCTTCTGGCATCGTCGGATTTAATTCAAAAGGAAGCCAAATTTTCTCGATCTCGACATCACTATTTAGTATTTCTATAGCTTTGTTGAGTCTGGTTTCCGCCACAAAGCACCAGGGACAAATAAAGTCGGAGATGATTTCAATTTTCATCATGTTCGTCTCCTCTCTTGACTACTCTTTTAGCTTAATTCCCTTCTCAAAAAATGTTAATACTGTATTTAAGCCAAACACTTTTGCTTAAAATGCAAAAATAAATTTATGGATCGACTTACTGCTATGGAAGCATTCGCTAAAGTGGTCGAGACGGGAAGCTTCTCCGAGGCATCTCGGCAGCTAGGATTGACGGTTTCCTCTGTTGCTCGCCAGGTAAATTCCTTAGAACAAATGCTGCATACTCAGCTTACCAATCGTTCCACTCGCAGCATTACCCTCACTCCTCAAGGACGCAAATATTACGATAAGGTGGTGCAGATTCTGCAAGACGTCGAAGTAGCAAATCTCTCCGTAGCGGAACAGGATGAAGTTCCTAGAGGTTTATTAAGAGTCAGCTTGCCTGTAGCCTTTGGGCGTTTATTGCTCCTCTGATTCAGAGTTTCCTGACGCAGTATCCAGAAATAAAATTAAATTTGAGCTTGAGTGATGCGTTAGCAAATCCCGTAGAGCAAGAATTAGATTTAGTAATCCGTTTTGGTAATTTAGATCGCTCAGGCGCTAGCTGGCTCGTACGCAAAATCGCAACATACACGCGGCAAGTATGTGCTAGTCAGCTTTATCTTCAGCAATACGGCATCCCCAAACATCCTGACGATCTGGTCAATCATAATTGCTTATGCTTTAGCTATGCTACGGGTTATGAGCTGTGGCGACTTAAACGAGAGCAAGAAGTGTGTGAAGTTAGGGTCAATGGTTCATTAGTAGCAAATAATTCAGAAGTCTTGCGCCAGGCTTGTCTAGATGGGGCGGGTTTGATTCTTATGCCCACTTGGTTAATTGGGACGGATCTTCAACAGGGGAAGTTGCAAGCCGTTTTAAACGACTTTGAATTTCATCCTCATGAAGATATGGATACTGGTATTTATGCTCTTTACTTGTCAAATCGGCGGCATTCTCTCAGAGTTAAAACTTTTATTGATTTCTTAGTTGAGCATCTAAGCAATTTGATGTTGCACAACTGAAGTCCGATTTACACATTAGTTATAGTCGTTCTAATTAATTTCCGTACCATCTCAGCCATCTGTTCTAAGGACTAGGGATTGGAAGTTATAAATAAGCCTCGGTGCAGTAATCCTAATCATATCGCCTTTGATTAGAGCCAAAAGCAACTTTGAGATCAATCATTAGTCGTTCATAATTCATGACCTTCGACGGTGGTCACAAACTCCTGTGCTAGAAGCTCGGTGGCATCATTAATATTAAGCGGTTTAGAAAAAAAGAATCCTTGACCGTACTCACAGTTCAAAGCCTTGAGAATGGCTTCATGTTGGGCATTTTCAATCCCTTCAGCAATCACATCCATATCCAATTTGTGAGCGAGAGTAATAATAATATCGACAATTTCTTCATTGCGGGGGGATAGTTCCAGCTCACTGACAAAAGACTGATCGATTTTAAGAGTATCGGCGCAAAACTGTTGCAGGTAGCTAAGAGAAGAATAGCCAGTGCCGAAATCATCAACACTGAGTTTAATTCCCAGACTTTTTAGCTCTTGAAGTAGAGCGATCGCCGATTCTACGTCGTCCATCATGGCGCTTTCGGTGATTTCGAGCTTCAGACATTGAGGCTTGAGCCCAGACTCAGCCAGAATATTGGCTACCTGCTGCAAGAGGCTAGCTTGGAATTGTTGACTCGAAAGATTAATACTAATAGTCAAGTCATTCTGCAAATTAAACTGCTCCTGCCATAGCTGCATCTGCCGACAGGCTGCGCCCAAAATCCAGCTGCCGAGAGGGACAATTAGACCAATTGTTTCCGACAGAGGAATAAACTCGGCAGGAGAAACAAATCCTCTAGTGGGAGACTGCCAGCGTACTAGGGCTTCAAATCCAGCTAGGCGATCGGTTTTGAGATTGATAATGGGCTGATAGTACATCTCAAACTCGCAGTTTTCTATGCCTCGGCGCAAATCGTTTTCCAGTTGCCATTGGGCGACAGTTTCCGACAGCATGCGGGGCAAAAATACGACACACTGATTTTTTCCCTGGATTTCAGCTCGTTCTTGAGCCAGGTTGCTGTTGCGTAATAATGCTTCGGCAGGAATTTTATCCTCTGGCTGACAAAAAGCAATACCCAAATTGGTGGTAATGACAATTTCTTGACCAACGGTCACAGCAGGCTCCGTCGTTTTACGGCGGAGTAATCTGTGACTGGCAATCTCAAATGGCTGGGCAAGTTCCTGCTGAATTCTTTGTCCAGTCTCTAGGGCATAATTGCGATCGCTAATGGGAAATAAAACTAGGGAAAATTCAGTCGCACCAACTCTAGCCAGTCTGTCTCCAGAACGAATACAGCTTTGAATCCTGGCAGTCGCTAAAATCAGGATTCTATTGCTAGCCGATGCTCCCAAACTATCATTAACTTTTTTGAGACGAGCAATATTAATCGAGAGAACGGCAATAGTCGATTTTTTGGGCTTAGAAATTGTTTGCTGGAGTAGAGTCAATAGTTGTTCTTGGTTCGCCAATCCTGTCAGCTCGTCTATGAGGGAACTGTAAAATGTTTTAGATGCCAAAATCGCCCCAGTAGTAGACAATAACCCCAAAATTGCTGGAGTGGCAGGAATCCAGATGCTGCTAACAAAGCCTAGCCAGCAAATACTCACTAGGACGATGGAAGTTGCAATTAAACTAGCCCCCAAAACTAGGGGATGTCGAATACGCCAGACTAAGATCCCTCCTCCCATTGACCACAGCCAAATCCAGGCAAATTCGCTCCACTGGGGCAAAAATCTCCACAACGGTTTTTGATCGAGAACAGTATTGAGGATTTGGCTCACCATATGAGCATGAATTATTACTCCAGGGGTTTTTGCTCCACCAAAAGGAGTTTGGAACAGGTCTTTTTTGCTCGGGGCGGTGTAGCCGACAATAACTACCTGATTCTTAATCCAGCTAGGGTCATAGTCGCCATCAATAACTTGGCTAAAGGAAAGTTTTCGAGCTGCCTGATTAGGGACAGGGTAGTCTAGCAAGATCTGTGTCCCACGAACATCTGTCTTTGATAGCTGATAGCCGCCTGAATCAGCCCTTAAATCGGTAAAGATAGTCTCGTCAAGCTGGACAAACTCTGGCTGAAGCGATAGCTTGTTAGTCTTGAGATAGACTTTGCTTACCTGAAGCGCAAAAGAGTATTGTGATTGCTTTCCCAGTTTAAAAGCGATTAAGCTCCGACGTAAAATGCCGTCGCGATCAAGCAGAAAGTTGTTGAACCCAATTCTCTCTGGCGGGACTCCTGGTGGCGGTGGAACCGCTGTATCTCGATCTATCTTCTCAATCGCAATAATGTTCGCCGCTGCAAGCTGTCGTCGCAGCTCACTATTGCCAGGGGGCTGGGCTATATCACGATAAATATCTAAGCCAATTACAGCAGGATTTTCTGACTGTAGCTTTGCCAGCAATTGAGCAATCGAGCGGTCGGAAAAGGTTGATTGCTGCCAAGTTTTGAGGTCAGACTCTTCAATTGCCACTACCGTAATACGCTGCTCTGATGCCGTTTCTCCCCGCGATCGCATCATCAAATCGAAGACCGCGAGTTCTAAAAATTCTAGATTACCTGACTGTCTTACCCCACCAATAGCTAACACAATTAGGCTGGTAATTAAGAGGGTCGAACGGGCTGGTAAACGAAGGTTGAAAGTTTGGGTCAGACGGCTTACCAGTAGCTTAAAGTCGATCATTATAAAATAGGTAGCGTCATGATAAATTAAGTAGATTTACGGCTAGAGATAAGTAGAGCAGATAGCTAAATTAAATTAAGGCTTGATGCTAAGTTAGCCGCCGAAGCTAAGGCGATCGCCTAATCATTTTGTCTATTTTTGTCAATTAGAGCAAAGACGCATTTATTTCAGCTCAAAATAATCTTGCTCAACTACTCAGCTTTAGCCACCCTTTATATATCAACCATGTCTATCAAATAATAATGAAGCATTTTGCTACTGTAAATCAGTAGGACAACGGATAACATGGTAGTAGCAAGTAAGCTATACAGGTGTATATAAGCAAGCTTTTATCAAAAAACAACTTAACCTGATCGCAATGATTAACAGAAATTCTCTTCAGCTGTGTAGCTTAATTGGTCTCGCTTTACTATTGGCTGGGGAAGAAGAGTATTATGATTTTCCGACAGGAGAGCATGAAGGCGGCGGCGTGAGAGGCAAAGGCATTGGCTGTGTCGCTCTAGAAGCAAACAATCCTCAACCTTTTATCCCCCAAGAGAGTCAGGCTTTGACAATTTCTCCTGTGCCTGAGCTTTTGTTTTATGTCCCCGACGTAGATCAGGCATCTACTCTAGATTTACTGCTGCTGGATCAAGATGACCGAGTTGTCTCCCGAACAGAATTTCAACCAGGAGTTCAACCAGGTATTGTCAGTCTAAATCTGGTAGATCAAAGCAATAACAATGTACTACGGCTAAATAGTTCCTATAGCTGGTATCTAATTCAAGAATGTGCTGATCACAAAATTCCTAAAGTGGTGGCAAGCGGTTCGCTAAAACGAATTGAGCTGGAATCGAGCCTTGCACTCAAACTACAGCATGCTTCTTTGGCAGAAAAAATTAAACTCTATCAGGGAGCGAATATCTGGCACGAGGCGATCGCCAATCTTGCCCAGCTAAAATGCAGAGCGACGGCAGAACCCCCCAGTTTCCAGACGCTAATTGAAGTAGACGAGAACTATCAATCTTCTAACTTATTTTCTCAGTCTCTAGATACTTACTGCTCTGCTAATTTAAAGGCTGAATCTATTGCCGTACAGTAACTAGACTTCTTACTGTTTCTAACGGCAGCGTCAAAGCGACCGCACGCATGTAGGTTGAATAGAAGAGATTTTACTCAACCTACCAGTAGCTCGCAACAGTTTAGCAATTAAACGTAAATCTTCTGCCTTCTGCCTTCTGCCTTCTGCCTTCCACTACAGATAGACCTGCGGAAATTAATTGAAATGACTATACTATCCCTGATGCCAGTTGGGGATTTCTTTTTGCCGCGATCGCGCTACTACTAAGGCGTTGTCGCTAACATCTTGAGTGACAACCGAACCTGCTGCTACGGTGACATTTTCTCCCAGGGTAACAGGAGCAACCAAAACGCTATTAGAACCTGTTTTCGTCCCCTGCTTGATTACTGTCTGATGTTTTTGTTTGCCGTCGTAATTGGCGGTGATTGTTCCCGCACCGATGTTAACGCGATCGCCCAAGGTGGCATCACCGAGATAAGATAGATGCGCCATATTGGTATTGGCACCAATGCTCGCCTTTTTGATCTCGACAAAATTACCAACCCGACAGCTTTCTCCTAGCTTAACCCCCCCTCGCAGGTGAGCATAAGGACCGATTCTGGTCTGAGCCGCAACTTCGGCATCAGTTACCACCGAGTATAAAACTGTAACATTGGCTCCAATCTGACTGTTATCAATCATGCTCCCTGGTCCAATACGGCTGCCTGTGGCGATCGTGGTCTTGCCTCGCAGATGGGTTTGGGGTTCGAGAATCACATCAGGCTCTAGCTCTACCTGCTCATCAATCGTAATGCTGCTGGGGTCGATCATTGTTACCCCTGCTTTCATCCAGTCGCTTTTGATTCTCTCCTGTAAAATATCATAGGCAGCCGATAGCTGCTGGCGATCATTAATACCGTTTGTTTCGCGATAATCTGCGGCATCAAATGCCATCACAGGATTGAGATAATCGACTACTTCGGTGAGGTAATATTCTTGCTGATCGTTGTTGGTTGATAGTTTAGGCAGAACTGTCGCTAGCTTTTGCCAGTTAAAGCAATAAATTCCTGCATTAACTCGGCGATTTTGCTTCTGCGCCACGTTGCAATCTCGGTCTTCAATAATATGACTAACCAAATTATCGCCATTACAAAAAACCCGCCCATATCCTTGAGGATTAGGAAGGTTAGCAGTTAGGAGGGTGGCAGCATTTTGTTTGTCCTGGTGAGCTGCCACTAGCTTTTGTAGGGTTTCGGGACGAAGTAGGGGCGCGTCGCCATTAAGCACCAAGAGATCTCCCTGGTATCCAGCTAGGGAAGATAGAAGCTGCTGTACTGCATGCCCTGTACCGAGCTGCTGAGTCTGTTCGACAAACTCTACCTCCTGACGATGACTCAAAGCTGTTTTGATTTGTTCGCCCTGGTAGCCAATAATCACAATCTGCCGCTCAAGATCAAGTAGGCTACAACTATCAAGCACTCTTTCGACTAGCGATCGCCCTGCTAATGTATGCAACACCTTGGGTAAATCGGACTTCATGCGTGTGCCGCGTCCTGCTGCTAAGATTGCTACCGCTACCATGGTTTTCTGGGGTTAATTACTGATGGTTAATTACTGAATAAATCCGATTGGAGTATAGCTTTTCTGAGGGTGCTTGTGCAAAATTCAGCTTAAGCTTCAATGATGTTTTAAGTCTTCGATCGGACTAGTAAAGGTGGCTATATTTGTCTCGACTTGAGGCACCAGCAGACAAAAAACAACTAAACTGATCACGACTACAGTTTCTTTGATTCCGCCCTGAATACTCCAGTTGGCATAATTTTGATTTGAGCTGTTGGCACTGGCTAAAAACAGCAGGGCGAGCGTCAATAATCCTAGAGCGATCGCTAGGTAAAGGTCGAAATTAATCCAGGGGCTAACAATAGCGGTCAAGAAAGCAGTGGTAATCAATAAATAATAACGAGAAATCATTAATAGTAAATTAGAGAGAAAATTATCGAGCAAAATTGCCTGTCCTACTATACTTCTCGGATTTCCCAACGGCATCAGAATATATCCTTATCTGACTTAGGGTAGCTTAGTTTATTCTGGTTCTAACATATTAAACGCAAAAAAAGCGCTTCTAGAAATCGACTAGAGTGAATCTAATCTAACTCAAAAGCGCTCATGCTAACTGTTTACTCGCCTCAGGGCGAAATAAGGGTGAAATTTAGAAACGGTTGTTTCTGCTCCCAGCAAAGGAATTGGAGTTCTCACGCGGCTTTGCCTTGTTGACTCTTAACTGACGGCTCATCCATTCTGCACCGTCTAAAGCTGAGATCGCTTTATCTTCGTTGGCTTCTGATTCCATCTCGACAAAAGCAAATCCCCGAACACGTCCTGTTTCGCGATCGGTAGGAATATGTACCCTTTTTACAGTTCCATATTCAGCGAAAACTTCATTTAGGTCTTCTTGGTTTACTTCGTAAGATAGATTGCCGATATAAATTGACATAATTTAGCTTGTCTGTTCAATGCTTGTAGTGTTCAATGAGACATGATTACGTAGAAAAGAATTCTCTCAATACTGTACGGCTAGACCGTAGATTCGATACTGAATACAAACTTAATCGATAATCCTGTAATTCTCAGCGTTCATAATAGCACCATTGTTTAGTTCTGAAAGCCTCGGAGAATAAAAAGCGATCGCGATCAACTAAAATCTGTTTCAACTGCCTGGCAAAACCAAAATTAAGAATTTTCTGAACCCTATCACTAAATGCTGAGCTGATTACTTTCGGTCTTCTAAAACTGCGCCCCTGCTTTCCTTCAAGCCTAGAACGAGCCATTTTTACTATCGATTATTTTCACTACTAATGATTGATATTAACCAATTTCAGACCGTAGCCAATATTTTTGTTAATTTTTATTGCTGCTATTGTCAAATAATCAATTCTAAGATTTGAGAACATTTTAAACTATTTCAAACTGGCTAAATCCAGTCATCATCTTCTGTGCTGTCGCGCTCAGGAGCATCGAGGCTATCACCAGTAGAAGTTGGGGGAGGAGTGACAATAATTGGTTTAGGCTCCGATTCAGTCTCCTGATCAAATTCTGGGTTAAATTCTTCGTCCAATTCTTCGTCCAATTCTTGATCATTAAAATCGCGATCGCCAAATTCACTAGAGGGCGATGTCTCCCAAGCTGGCTCACCAGTTTCGGGCAGGATATCTGCGGGTTTAACACCATCTATTTCAATCACCATCAAATCATCAATGTAGGCAAGAAAAATATTGCCTCGAACATCACATACCGTTGCTGAATAAGACATTTCGGTTTTGTCTTGATTAAAAAGTTCACTAATAAAGCGAGAGGGATTGGCTTTATTTGTCTCTCCATTGATGCCTAACAGAATATACTTATTACCTGAACGACGATGCTTAACAATAGTGGTCATTATTTCGTTTAGTGTTTGATGGATAACTATTCATTGTCCATTTTTAATCATTCTAAAAGATAGGTTGCCAAACCCAGGTTAGCCAAATTTTGTTCGGCTCTTTTGGCTTTGTCCCAGTTGCTAAATGCTCCTACCTGGAGCCAAGATTCTCCCTGATAAATAGTTGGGAAAGCTTCGGGATAGAGCGATCGCACCTCGTTAGCTTCTCCTTCGTCCAAAACTTCTACCAAGACTTTATATTTAACTGCTGCTCGGTTGACAGCCTGACGACTCACGTCGGGGGGGTAGGGTACTGGTTCGAGATCGAGAACCATGCTGACATTAGAAGAGGAGGGAGTAAAGACTATCTCCTTATTACCTTTGTTGCTAGCGATAACGGGAGGCGGCGCGGGTAAGTTAGCTGGGGGTGGCTCAATAACTGGTTTGGTGATTGGTTGGGGGGCGGGGCGTTCTACTATAGGGGGGCGGGTAGCAGCAGGTAGGGGCAATAGATCCCGCAAAACAGCAGAGTCGTTGGTTTTAGTCGCTGTAAAGGTTCCAGCTCGAAAATTAATCTCGCCGACGATCTTGCTGTTTGTCTCTGTACCGACAGCAACAATTTCCTGGTCAGTAGCATTTTGAATATCCAGTTTCTTGTTGCTGCGAAAAACATTGTTGCCTGGTGCTTCGTCTGTACCCAAATTGACACGAGCCTGAGAGATAGCGGTTAATCCCGCTGCGGTAGAATTAATGACTTCATTGTTGCGTAAAGTGGCTTGAGAGCTGCCTTCGAGAATAACGCCAATGCGATTGCCGTCAAAGAGATTCTCCTCAATTTGGGCGACAGAATTTTCGACCAGGCTAATACCAAAACCAGTCTGCTCAAAAGTATTTTTAATTATTTGAGGTTGGGAAGTACCATAGACGAGCAATCCATTCCCAGAATTGTTGTAGAAGTAATTATCTTCTACCAGGGGAGAACTCTTACCATTGAGGGAAACCCCCGTATTGCCGCTGCGGGTAAAAGTATTGCTGACTATCTTGGGACTAGCAGACTCAACCCACAAACCATGACCTCTAGAATGATTGTTAGTTATGGTAATCCCCGTGATTGCTGCTGCATCTTTGACTGCGGCGATCGCCACATTTTGTCCTGCACCAGTAGGGCTGACGAAGTATCCCTCTCCTTGGATGATTGTTTTGTATCCCTGATTGCGAGGATCTCCTTGAAGGGTAATTTGGTCTTTAATAATCAGGGGAAAGATTTCTCCCGTATCTTTGCTGTAGGTGCCGCTGGCTAACTGAATGGTGCTGCCAGCTTTGGCAAGCTTCAAAGCCTGAGTGATAGTTTTGAGAGGAGATGTTTTCTTCCCCGAGAGAGAGTCGTCACCGCCCTCAGAGCTGACGTAGAGCGTATTTTTATTGAGTGAAGGTGATTGGGCAACCGTCTGAGCGACAGCAGGATTAGCCGTCAAAAGTGCTTGGGAGGGCAAAACTAAGATCGACGCAGTCAAAAGCAAGCTAGTAAACTGCCGCAGCTGTCTTAACCAGCAAAAACCCAAGTTTAGTCTGTAGTGTCGATAGTCGCTGCTTTCCATGATTTCGCTTCAGGGGTAATTTAGGGATAATTAATATATCTCGGACTAAAGTAAATTTGAGCGTCAGGACAAATAATGTCGCTCCATTCTATACGAAGAGCCAAAATAGTGAGTCAAGCAGTATTTATAGCCAGTAGGGTGGGGTCAGGTAAATAACGTATAATTGCGGAAGTTTTTGTAGACCGATTTTACTTATTTAATTTAGTTGTGCCAGCGTGAAATTATTTGTTTATCACACTCCTGAGAGAACCCCCACAGATCTACTTCCCGATTGTGCCGTCGTGATCGATGTTTTGAGAGCAACCACCACAATTGCCACTGCTCTCGATGCTGGTGCCGAAGCCGTCCAAGCATTTAGTAACATAGAAGAATTGATGCGTCAATCTGAATCTTGGTCGGCAGATAAGCGTCTGCGAGCTGGTGAACGAGGCGGTGTCATGGTTGAAGGATTCGACCTAGGTAATTCTCCTCTGGCGTGTAAACCAGCAGTAGTCCAAGATAAGAGATTATTTTTGACTACCACCAACGGCACTCGCGCCCTTCAGCGAGTTGAAAATTCCCCCCAGGTGATCACTGCCGCACAAGTTAATCGTCGAGCAGCCGTTAATTATCTATTAGAAAACCAGCCAGAAACTGTTTGGCTTGTAGGTTCGGGTTGGCAAGGAGATTATTCGGTTGAGGACACTGCCTGTGCTGGGGCGATCGCCCAATCGATTTTGCAGCAGAGCGATGCTTCCATCACCGATCTATATGGTAATGATGAGGTTATTGGGGCGATCGCCCTTTATGAACAGTGGAAAGACAATTTAATCAATGTTTTTCGTCAATGTAGCCATGGACAACGCCTTCTCGCCCTCAAAGGTGATGAGGATCTAAAATACTGTTCCCAAACTGATACTTTAGATGTTTTGCCGATCCAGAAACAGCCTGGAGTGCTGGTCAAACATTAGCTTTCAACTGTGAAGACAAATGACCAACGCCTAAGCAACTAATGCCTCAAGTTTTTTCTGTTCGTCTGGGGTTAAATCTGTTGCTTGTCCTAAGACTTCTTTATACATCTTGACGTACTCTAAAGCCGATTTGACCCAGCTAAAGTCTTGCTCCATGGCTCGCTGCTGTAGCTCTTGCCATCGGTCTTTATAAACAAACCCTTCGGAGGCACGTACCATACAGGTGAACAGATCGAGGGGTTCATAGCGATCAAAACAATAGCCTGTGCCAGCCTGCTCCATGGGGTTGTGGTGCGTCACCGTATCGACTAAACCACCCGTACGTCGGACAATCGGGATGCAACCATAACGCATCGCCAACATCTGACTAATGCCGCAGGGTTCAAACTTGGAGGGCATCAAAAACACATCACTACCGCTATAGATGCGTCGTGCCAGAGCATCATTATAGAGTAGCTGTACCGACATTCTGCCAGGGAAACGGGCTGCTAGCTGCCAGAGCTGAGTTTCTAAATTGCGATCGCCCGTACCTAAAACTACCAGCTGAGAATTGCTGTAGGCCATAAAGCGGTCAATAATCTGGAGCAATAAGCCAATTCCTTTTTGATCGACCAAACGGGAAACAACGCTCATCAAAAAGACCTCTGGATCTGGGTTAAGACCCAATTCTTGCTGGAGCGCAGCTTTATTGTCAATTCTTTTGTCGAGAGAGTCCTGAGTAAAATTATGTGCTAGAGCTTTATCTGTGGCGGGACTGTAGCTGTCTACATCGATACCGTTGAGAATCCCCTGAGTTTTGCCGCTAATAAACGACAGCAAACCCTCTAGCTTCTCGCCATATTCAGCAGTCTTTATCTGTTCAGCATAGGTAGGAGAGACGGTCGTAACACGATTGGCAAACTGTACTGCCGATGCCATGACGTTGTGTCCCTGCATGTACCAAGGACACCAGGTTATTTTATCTAAATACCAGCGCCAAGGACCTTGATAAGCTAGGTTGTGAATTGTATAGACCGTAGCAATATCAGGAGCTTGATTCATCCAGACAGGCAACATTCCTGTATGCCAGTCATGACAGTGAACTATTTCTGGTTTCCAGTAGTTCCAGCAAAATTCTGCCGCACCGTTGCTAAAAAACACAAAACGCCACTGCTCATCTTCGCCACCGTAAACTCGTTCGGGATCGAAAGCGGGGTGACCAAACAGGTATAAAGGTACATCACTACCAGGTAGCTGAGTCTCGTAGACCGCGAAAGGGTTAAACATTGCCGAACCCCACCAGATTGGCTCATCGGGGATATCAAGCTTTCGAGATAGACCACCATAGTAAGGCATAAAAATACGGACATCATGACCCAATTTTTTTAAAATCTTGGGTAACGCACCGACGACATCTCCCAAACCGCCTACTTTGGCGATTGGCGCTACTTCTGCTGAGACAAATAAAATCCGCATTTAGATACTATGGTTATTGATCTTGAGTTTATCGAGCTTACCTTTGGCTTCCTGTGTGATTATATAGGTCAGAGGGGACAGAGGATCTGAGGATTCGCTAAAAGATGCTGGAGGTTATTTGCTTTTAGTATTCTTGTTCTACTCTAAGTCTGTTTCTCAACCGTTGGATGTAGCGACATGATTGGGCTTTGTCAGGAATATGATTTGGATAAGTACTCGTGAAAAACCCAACAAAGCCGATGAATATAAGCAGAGAGAATTATTTTTGGTCGTTTTTCTTGGTAGAGCGATAGCTCAAAATATCTCCTGCATTATTGACTGCATGTCCGTAATCTTGTCCCAGACCAAAATAGAATGTGCCATCTAGGTATTCAAAAGAGCGAGCCTTATTCCAGCTCTTAAATTTAACTACTCGCTGCCATTTGGTTTTTGGACTCAGGCGGTCGGTTCGATAAACATAGTTGATAAACTTATCGTTGCGATTTTTCCTACTTGCCAAAACGTAGAGCATATTATTTATTATTAAAACATCTTCGCCTTTTCCCTGGGGCAGCTTCAGGGTTTGAGGACTGCTACCCATGTCTGACTTATAAAAGAAGCCGATCGAGTTCATGTATGCTTGTTGATAATTATCTGGGGTAATGGAATAAGAACGCACAGGATAAACCAGATAGCCCTGATATTCCACTGGGTTCCAGGGACGATAAATTACATTGAGACCCTGCTTATTTTGACCTGCAATAATCTCTGTAGGAATAAATTCGGCGTTACGGAGATTAAAATCTAGGACAAACTGTTTTAATTGAGGATCGTATTTGGCGATCGCTCCTGGGTAGTTCTCCGCATCTCTAAGTAAAGAATTGGTAGCATATATCTGATTCCGATAGCGAAAAACCGAGAAGAACCAGTTAAAATCTGCTATGACCACCCCACTGGTCGTGATATTTTCGACCCCCGCGGGGGCAATTTTTATGCCATCTGCTTGAGGAATGGCGATCACCGTTCCCCGACTAGATAGTTTTCTGATCTGACGGCTATTGCCGACCATCAGTATTTCCCCTGTGTCAGTCTCAATTAGGTCTCTGACATGAGCGAGCTTAACCTCACCCGAAGAGTACTGTTGCCACTTGCCCTCTTCCCGACGATAAAACTTGTGGAGATCGCCTTTGGTCGGATCGGCAGCAGGAATATAGAGTCGCTCAGCAAATAAACGATAATGCTCGATCGCTTCTTCTTGAACCTGATATTCTTTGACAAAGTCTGCCTGCTGAGGATCATATGCCCAGACGTTGATTGGTCCAGGATTAGTTACGGTGCTGCCCCCAGCCAAATATATTTTGCCGTCATAGGTTTGTAGATCCCAAACATTAAGAGCGCGATCTGTCTGTCCATCTTCCCGCAGTGGATTACCCAGTCGTTCTACCTTGGCGACGGGTCTTTGTGCTAGCCAAAATCCGCCTATGGCGATCGCCGCAGTCAAGAAAAAGATTCCTAAAAAAGCAGCTAGTTTGGATATTTTAAATCGGCGCTGGTTTGATCTCATCTGGCGAGGCTGTCCTCAGCTCGAAGTTTACTCCACAACTATTGAGCCTTCCAAACTTAGTAAATATTAAGACTAGAAAGCTGGGTTTTGTCAGAATAAAGCACTACACTGTCATGCTACCTCAAATCTAGCGATCGCTTTTCTGCCTAGTATTTGGTTAAATGCCTTTTGCCCAGGTCACTAAGATTGAATCTCAATCGCTAAACCGTAGCCGGTATTCCTAGCGCCAAATCTTCCCGAATAAAGTCGGCAATTTTCGGTAGTAGGGCAAGATTCTTGGGTCGTTGCAGGCGATAAATAGTTTGCTCTTTGACCAGATTGGCGCACTGGAAAAAATGAAGCGCATCTCCTTGCTGATAAAGCGTAGTGGGTCGGGAATGACGTGCCAGTTCCATCGTCGCTAAAGAGGACTGAATAGGAACACTGGCAAACTCAGCACCATAATCTAGTACATAGATGCGTTTGATGGTCAGTGGCGTTCGCGAGAAATTGTACTGTGGTCGATAGCCGCGTTTGGGAGATTCAGGATGGAGTTTGGGTAAGGACTCAAAATCGTACCCTAGAGCCTGAGCAGTTTCAGGACCCATCTTGATTTGAGGGAAACCAGGCTGGAGAATAGCAGGAGCTTCGCCGAGAGTAATTGGTGCCACATCATCATTGACGAGCTTAAAGCCTGCCGCATGTAGAGCAGCCGCCGTGGTAGATTTACCGTCTCCTGAATTGCCCAAGAAGATAACTGCCGAACCATCAATCTCAATTACGCTACCATGAAGCACCAAAAATTCTCGCTGGTAGAGTAAAATTGCCAAGATCGTACCCACTAGATAAAATCTCGCAACAGACTCAAACCGATCTGAGCTAGGAACGAAAACAATTTGATTACCATTATTGACCAAAAAAATGCCCATGTTTTTTACATGAACTTTAGCTTGCTGGCGATTGATGTTTAGCGCCCAAGGGTATTCTAGAGCCTCTTGAGACATATGATCCTCAATTGAAGTAGTGCGATCAATCGATATCGTTACCTCACATTCTGCGGCATCTGGGTCGGCAGTAAACTCTGGAATTTCGATTTCAGAATTAATTCTCAAACCATAGGCATAATAAGAAAACAAGTTACATTCCCCCAACTATAAATAAGAAATAAAATGATTGCAGACGTTTTTTTGCCAGTGATTGTCCCACTCACTTGAGCAGGACAATTTTCAACCAGAATCAGAATTCGATTGTGGTTGGTTGGCGATCGCTATGATAGTAGACCGATACCGACGCCACCGTCAGGGGTAATACCAGGAATAACTAGAATTACACCATCATCTTTACCCAGAGTTTTGGTTTGTTGAGTCAAGTCTGCAACAGCACCATGTCGGGTGAGCTGAGGTACGCTATATGATTTCTTCATATTTTGCTTTGCTTAATAGCATAAATGTTTTGTGAATCTAATTTGGCTGGAAGCGACTTTAGAGAACAAGCTCAGTTAGCCGCTTCCAACTTTTGACAATAGAGGTCAGTAATTTTGACAATTACTAATTACCACTAAGACAATGGACCAATAGGCACACCGTCGGGAGGAGTCAAACCAGGAATAGTTAAGATGACACCGTCATCACTACCAAGTCCTTTGGTTTGCTGAGTTAAAACGTTAACTGAACCATGTACAGTTAGTTGGGGTCTGCTGTATGCCTTTTTCATGTTTATTCTCTCTTGTTGATTTAGTTTGTGCCTAGTCAACCAGGCTACTTACTGCGGAACAATCCAAAGCAAAGATAAGTTAACTTATCTACATAACTGAAATTGTTTCTGCATTGCCTGAGAAATATATTCCCAGAACTATTACAAAGAACCGATGGGTACGCCACTAGGAGGTGTTAGACCATCGATAACTAGAGTTACACCGTCATCGCTACCGAGTCCTTTGGTTTGTTGAGTTAAAACGTCAACTGAACCATGTACGGTTAGTTGAGGTCTGCTGTATGTTTTTTTCATGTTTTATGCCATGGATATGAATGAATAAACTTCAACGATGTTGAAGGCACTGTCAAATAAAGTGCTTAAATAATAATTTCCTAACTGGAAACAAAGGATAAAAAGACAAATAATAATACTGATTTAGATTGAGAAATTTTGGGTCGAGCTAGAGCCTCTCTAGCCACAGTGATAAAAGAGTGCTGTTCAAAACATCAATATCGTCTCCTGGGAGTGGTGTTCCTGCCTGTACATAACGCTGATACTTAGCCTGCAAATTGGTCATATTAAGATAGGGTTCAATTTTTGTTTGGTGACATATGGCTTGCTCAATTAAAGGTTTTTGAAACTGAACTAAATTGCGACTAAAATTTGAGCCCAGTCTGGCTTTGGATACTCGCCACTGAACTTCTGGGGGCAGAATACCCTCCATTGCGTGACGCAATATTGCCCGAGGATAGCCCTGGCGGAATTTTTGCTCTAGAGGAATAGCTAGACAAAATTCCATCAGGCGGCGATCAAAGAAAGGATAGCGAGCCTCTATTGACTTGGGTGCAGTCGCTCGATCTGTGATTTCCATGGCATAGGGATAAAGCCCCGTGTTGAAACTCGAAAGATGTTCGGCTCTGGCAGTGAGGATTAATGGTTCCGTTGCCAGCTCGCGAAGGCGATCGCCAAGATTCATTTTGCGAGCAAAGTTGGGGTCGATTAAATCACCATAGTCATGACGACCGAGAAGACGCTCTTGAAGACGCTGCAATGGCTCGTGAATCAGAGGCTTGATGCAGTATTCCTGACCAATTAGCTTACGAGAGAGGCGTAAGTTTCTCGATGCAGCCGTAATTTCTTGGTATAGTCGCCACCAATTACCCGTATAGGTAAGATGGGTCAGATAACGCCAGCCATGGGATACGGTGGTATCTCCATCAACCCCATCGAGAAATACTCTCACACCATTCTGGTGAGCGCAGTCGTACATGCCCTCATGAATATAGATGTTGGGGGACAAGATTGGTTCCGCTCCCTGCCATAGCCAATCTAGCAGCGGATTGAGCAGATCGGCTCGCACATCATGAGCTTTGATTGCTCCAGCCTGTTTTACTGCATCCATGAAGTATCTTTCGTCAATCTGCTTGAGAGCGGACTGGGGTAGGTTAGGAAAGATAGCCGAAAATGTATGCAGTTGCTTTCCCGTGCCTGACAGTAAATTTCTGGCAGTACAGGTAATTGATGAAGAATCTAAACCTCCGCTTAGAGTCGAACCGACGGGAAAAGCGCTGCGAAGGCGACAGTTCACCGCTTCGGTGAATAACTCTTTGAAGGCAGCAGTATATTCTTGATGGGAACTTAGCTTAATTCGCTTGTCAGGATCTAAAGCCCAGTATTGCTCCAGCTTTTTGTTTTCTTGATTAACAATTAGACTGTGAGCAGATTTTAAGCGCCAGATATTTTCGTAGAAAGTAACTTCCTCATCTTCGAGAAACCCCGCTAGCTGGTAGGCAACCCTCAGCTCATTGAGTTGGGGTTCAACTGCCGATAAACATAGTAAAGCTTTTATTTCTGAGGCAAAAGCGAAGACTGAACCTGAGTAATAATAGTAAAAGGGTTTAATCCCCATCGGATCCCGTGCGCAGAAAAAGCGCCGATGTCGAGCATCCCAAACAGCGAAGGCAAAATCACCAATCAGCTTGGCGGGACACTTTACGCCCCACTTATGATAAGCATTTAAAATAAGCGAACTATCGGTAATTTTGTCTCTGTCTCCTTTAAGCCCCAACAGAGATATGAGTTCTTGACGATTGTCTATTCGCGCATCAGCCGTAATCACCGTGTCTGTCTGAGAGTCTGCCCAAGGCTGCTGCTCTAACAGCGATTCTGGTGTTGTCCAGAGCATCAGGTGACCCATACCGACATTGTTCTCTTGCCAAATGTTTGATCCATCAGCACCACGATGGAGCAGACTATCTACCATCGAACCTAGCTGCTCTGACTCGACGACCCTGCCGCATCGCTGATAAATTCCGACGATTCCACTCATATGATTAAACCTTTTCCTCGTGAGGACATCGGTACATAGCGGGACAAATCGGGTAAATTGCCCACAATGACTTTTCCTTCTGATGTCACCCAGGCATGAGCCTCAATCTTCCCATCCTTACCTTTGGCTACGCCAATCTCGATCTGGTGGGGAAAACCATAGATGTTCATTAGCACCGCCGTAGTCAAGGCTCTTGCCAAGCACAGGGGATTGCCAGGACTATATTTGCCGCTACGATAGACTGCTAGCACAATGCTTCGAACAGTTTGACCAGAGCCAGGGATTGCTAACCAAGTTAGCTGCTCGGATTTTAAGACTAAATCCTGAAGACGGCTAAAGGGCAAGAGCAATAAACCCAATCTGATCACCGTCATAACAACATATGTCTGCAAAAATAATTTTTTGCCGCCAGTCCTAAGTAACTTGAGCAACTTCTTCATTGACTTTCTCAACTAAACCAGTGCTTAACATTTCCTCTAGCAGATTGTGTAAATCTTTTTTTGCCTCTTCTGGGCTAACATCATATTCGGCTAAAATTTGTTCGATTATTGCTGACTCAGAAGCAGGAGTTTGCAGCAGTTGCCAAATGCGGTTCGAAACTTCATTCAGTCCAAAATAAGTGCCAGAGTTGACGTCGAGAATTACTGCTTCTGAATCGATTTCTGAATAGAGATAGTTAGTAGAGGCTTTATATACTGTCATCAAATTAGTTTATATTGCTTAAATACATTTTGCAGATATCAGACTCGAGTCTCGACAATTGAGATCGAACTATAATCTAGACCAGTTTAGTGAAGTGTGATTAACGACACAGTTTTAACGTTGCCTACTGTAATCAACACATAAACAAGGTAAGGATAAAATAGGTAAGTAACTAAAGAGTATACAGAATGAAATACTGATACAAGTTATGTCAGGTAATTTATCACTGACTAAGGCTCAAAAGATGTGAGTAACAAGTAACTTTAAAGTCACTTTTTGTTCTGGCGATCGCCGTGCAATATATTACCTTCTGTGGTATCTGTTCATGCTAACTTGAATTATCAAAATTAAATGACAATGCTCAAATTGTCCTAAAAGTCGGCTACGGCAGCTTTTTTAATTGATTTCAAATCGATTTTTGGTGTGGAGGAGTAAATCAGATGGATCGTAATTGGGCGCAAATTGAAGATGAACCAGATGCATTTCCATCATACTTGAAAGCGAAAGCTTATTCTACTGGCTCGCTCTCATTTTTTTGGTTAGTACAATTAGCAAAATTGCTGGCGAGCGCCGATTTAGCAGCAGAGCAAATTAAACTGAGAGCTTCAGAACAGTTTAGAGCTATGGTCGCATTTATTCTGGGCAAGAGTTTTAATCGTAGCCTGGATACAAATGACAATACTTGCGTCTTTTTGGGTAGAGTAATCTGTAACTATTTAGCCCCACCCTTTCTCTTCAGTTTCGGGTTAAAACGGCAAAATAGCCGAATTTTTGTACAGGAGTCAATCTGATGCAGTGAACTCCTGTCTCTAGCTTTTGGCGCTACTTGCTTTGACTAATTTTAGTCGGGCGATCGCCAAAAAAGACTTTTCAAACCTAGTTTTTTAGAACCGTTTCTAAGACATTGGGTGAGAAAAGTAATTCTGATTACTAAAAACAAGGACTAATTAATACATGCAACCGAAAAAAACTTGGCAAAAGCCACAACTAACCGTCCACGGCTCGATTGAGTCGGTCACTCAGGCTAACGGCAGCCTCAAAAAGATCGCGCAGGTTATTACTGCGGGTAAAGGTATTAGCGCCATGCTCAGTATCTAACTCAAATTTCTACCGAATTGCAAGAGTCAAATTTATTCTGTTCAGTAAAATCGAATTCATAAAATTATGTTTCCCAAATTGTCAATCGTTTTGGCATTAGCCGCTGGCACTATCGGTGCAGTCGGCTCAGCCCAGGCAGTATCGCTTAATCCTGGTGAATTTACTGGATTTACCTTTGGTGAAGCTGGTAGTTCTACCCAGCCATTCAATTTCAATGTCGGGGAAGGTGGTGCAAGATTAAAAGTCACGGATGCTGGCTTTGCTGGAGATATCTTTCAAGTCTCAAATTTTGGGGCTGTGATTGGTAGCACTTCTAACGTTAGCACTAACCCTGATGTATTTACCGCTGATCCTAATGAGGCTTTTAATAGTCCACTATTTAGTTCAGGTTCATTTAGTTTAGCTGAAGGTAATCAAAGTATTACCATCACGCCTACTGCTAGTCCTTTTGGACCAGGTGGTTCGGGCTTTATTCGTTTTGATCCTGTTCCCGAACCTTTGACTATTTTTGGTTCTCTCGCCGCCATTGGTATGGGTGCATTTCTCAAGCGGGAATATAGCCGCAAAAGTAAATTGCTCAAGTAAGCCGAGCTAGCTTGATTGAGATTGAGGCAGGTTTATTTCTGCCTCAATTTTTAAACGCAATTTTGAACATAGTTCAGATTTTAAGAACATAGTTAAATTTGACAGAATACTTTATTTGCAAATAAATCTTGACTAAATTAAATCATTGAAAAATATGTCTCAAAAATCCATTTTACTAGCCACAGTAGTTACCACTGTTGCTGCGACTATTGGCGTTGCCCCGCAAGCTGAGGCAGTCAGCATCAATTTTCGTACCCTGGAGGTCAACGAACCCCAATTTGGGTCTGTTCCTCCTGGTAATAATGTAGATAATTCTGCCAACTGGGAATATTTTCGCTTTTCAGGTGAACAGGGTGAGTCTCGCACCGTCACAGTTAGAAGAATCGACCAAGGATTAGATCCTGCTTTTGCGGTATGGGAGGGTCTAGCAAGCGACACATCCGAGTTCTCTAATATTTTTGACGATGGTAATACCCTCAGACAAATTGCTTTTGCCGACGATGAAATTAGCACTCCTGGTCCTTTTGGCGATCCTCGCAGCAGATTTATCTTGCCGTCCACAGGAGACTACACTTTAGGGGTAACTTCTTTCCTTTCTGAGGACTCTAGCGAACCTTTTGCCTATCGAGTTCCCGAACCTTTAACTTTATTGGGTTCCCTCGCCGCCATTGGTATGGGCGTATTGCTCAAGCGAGAATACAACTATCAAAGTGAGTCAAGGAAGTTAAGCAAATAAATCTCCTGGATTTAATTTTTGTCTATATGGATTGAAGCGTATGACTCGATTTGGGAGGTAGATTCATCCCTACCTCCTAATTATTCTGCTTCTAAATGTTTAAGATCATTTTTTATTTTCAACCTTAGAAATTTTGCTATGTTTCCTACCTACCCCGCCCAAAAAATTCGGATTCCGCCTCTGATCTTACTCGGAACTGCTGTTGCCTTAGCCTCTATTCATTTGGGTCTTAATCTCAAGCTGGTTAGGTATTCTCATCTGGCAATTAGTTTTGTTTTCTGGTTGGCAATCGCCTCGACTATTAGCGATAAATATCGTCGCCTGCCCTGGGAAAGTGACTTATTCTCCTGTGGACTAGGAACACTAGCGATCGCCCTATCTTTAGGAGCAGTAACGCTGATCAACCGTAGTCTGTGGCTCGGCTTTGCGCCCTTGTTTCTGATGCTGGGATTGGCTTTATTGGCTTCGGGGATAAAAAATCTACGGTGCTATCTACCCGAACTAATCATTATGCTGACTCTAGGTATACCCAAACTTTTACTCCCCCTGATCCCCGATATTTCGCCTATTACTGCTAAATTCTCGGCTTTCTGGCTATTTTACTCGGGTTTTAATGTTGTTCTCGACGGAACTAAAATCATCCTCACCAATGGAGCAGTAGAAGTCGTACCAAGCTGTTCGGGGTTAAATTTGATCCTTTATATGCTGAGTTTAGCGGTGGTTTTTTTGGTAATGTTTCCTTTAGCAGGGCAAACA
>JBCBWB010000380.1:0-769 GCA_039817275.1 Cyanobacteria bacterium J06648_1
GGTTTGCGAATTTAAGCCCGGATTGGATGGTGTTCCCGCAGCTCAATCCAGTATTAGCAATGTTGACGGGCAGAAGGGAATATTAGAATATCGTGGCATCCGAATTGAAGAGCTAGCAAAAAAGAGTACTTTTTTAGAAACTGCTTATTTGCTAATTTGGGGCGAACTGCCCAGTAAAGAGGAATTAGCATCATTTGAACACGAAGTCCATCAAAATAGAAGGATTAAATACCGCATTCGGGACATGATGAAGTGTTTTCCCGAAAGCGGTCATCCAATGGATGTTTTACAAGCTTCAGCAGCAGCATTGGGTTTATTTTATTCGCGACGCGATTTGAATAATCCGGTTTATGTAAGAAATGCTGTTGTCCGTCTGTTGGCAAGTATTCCGACAATGGTTGCGGCTTTTGAATTAATGCGACGAGGTGACGACCCTGTAAGACCTCATGACGATTTAGACTACGCTGCGAACTTTTTGTACATGCTACATGAGGAAAAACCAGATCCCATTGCGGCGCGGATATTTGATGTCTGCTTGATACTTCATGCCGAGCATACCATGAATGCTTCTACCTTTAGCGCCAGGGTTACGGCTTCAACCCTTACAGACCCCTACGCAGTAGTTGCAAGTGCTGTAGGGACTTTAGGAGGACCTTTACACGGTGGAGCGAATGAAGAAGTGATTCGGATGCTAGAAGAAATTGGTTCTACCAAAAATGTCCGTCCTTATGTTCTGGACTGCATTCAGCGAAAAGCCAAGATAATGGGT
>JBCBWB010000381.1:0-763 GCA_039817275.1 Cyanobacteria bacterium J06648_1
AAATTCCAAATTCCTGGATGACCATCTCCAACACAGTTAAGAACTGAATCAAAGCTTTGGTTATTGACCCATTCGACTAATTCATTATTTTCCTGAAACCACGCCATTCGAGACTGAGGATGAATGCATACAGCTTGCAGAAGCGAAGCTTCTTAGCCGCTTAGCGGCGACTGCGCCGCAGCCCCGAATGGGGCAAAGTCCGAAGGACGGACTGGGCGAACGCCCTGCGCGCTGCATCTCGCCAAATGCAAGCTTCTCCTTTGCTTTTTGTTCTTAAACGCACTTTACCTCCATCTACGCTAATGTTCGTCTACATTCAATTCGCACTTAGAATCATGAAAGTGGTGTCGATGAACTAATCTCTGTTGTGTCTTACCTGAAACAATTATTCCTGTGTAACGTTCTATATCTTGTGCTGCATTTTCGTAAGATACATTAGCACTGGCTCTTAAACAGCATTCAATTAAATATGGACTAAGTCTTTGATAGGCTTTCAAATCGAGGATTAAGGCTTGCTTTTCGCTTAATCTTAATTTTCCAATAATGCTCTTAACAGTTTTTTTTCTCCCTACATTTGTTCCTGTTCTTCGTCGGATAAAAAAGCGGCGAGACCCCGCGTCGCCGAAAGGCGCAAGGGAATGCTCGTCAAGAAATGCCAATTTGAGGACTTATATATTCTAATACCTGCTCTCTAACCGTTTCCTCGATTTTTGCCAGGGTTGCTATCTGCTCTGGTTTAGCTTGCTTGTAAAGAATTTTCCCG
>JBCBWB010000382.1:0-757 GCA_039817275.1 Cyanobacteria bacterium J06648_1
TTCCTACTACTCTGGCTCAAGTAATTAAATACAGGTGCGATTTGGATCGAGGATTGCCAGATCGACAGTACTGAGTAGTAGGAAGTTGAAATTTTAATCATTTTTTTGTATTATAGTTCATTTGTATTGACGGAAGAATAAATTTTCTACCACAAAGACAATTGACCCTCACTAACTGGACTATACTTGCCCCTGTGTAAACTCAAATGACAAACTGCACAAACAGACATCAAATTAGATAACCGATTATCGCTTTGGTCATGGTGCGGACGCGAATGCGTCCAGTGCTTTGCAAAGCAAAGTCAGATGCCGTAGGCATCGCATGATGCACTTGTAAAATATCTGCCGTCCACTGCGATCGCGATAAACCTTCTGGTCGCTCTCCTGGCTCATAACATTTCTTCCCGCAGCACTGACAACGCCATCGAGCAGATTCTTTTACTGTTAGTGCTAGGCTGCTCCAATTATCGGGGTAAAGGCTAGTATCTACAGGCATTTTATTTATGGCGATTGGCGAAGCCTAGCCGAAGGCATCGCTAGATGAATTTATCTTATCGTAAGAACGGCGATTGGCGAAGCCTAGCGCGAGGGGCGGCGCTTCGCGCCTAGTCGTCTAACGACGATCTGCACCCAAAGGGTGCTGCGGTGCTGCGCCCTCTAGTCGTGCGGCGCTAATGCGCCATCGTCTTCCTTCGGAAGACTGAGAGGCTTTGCCTCTGTGAGTGTTCGCAACGACGATCTGCCCGATAGAGCTGCG
>JBCBWB010000383.1:0-757 GCA_039817275.1 Cyanobacteria bacterium J06648_1
TAATGACACTGGCTCATGAGGGAACAAAAGCCTACAAACAAGCCTTTGACTTACTCCATCGCCATAATGCAGAGAAGCCTAATGCTATCTGGCAAGCAGACCATACTCTGTTAGATATCTGGATCAAAGATGAAAAAGAACAGCCAGTCAGACCTTGGCTGACGGTTATTATGGACGATTATAGTAGAGCGGTCGCTGGCTACTATATTTCCTTGGATGCTCCCTCTGCTTTACAGACAGCATTGGCTCTAAAACAGGGAATTTGGCGTAAAAATAATCCCGCTTGGCACATCTGCGGTATTCCAGAGATTCTTTATACAGATCATGGTAGTGATTTTACTTCTCATCACATAGAACAGGTTTGTCTAGATCTAAAAATTCAACTGATATTCTCCACTATTGGCGAACCTAGAGGTAGAGGCAAAATCGAGCGATTCTTCAGAACAGTCAATCAACTACTGCTCGCCAAATTACCTGGATATGCACCGCCAGGACATAAATCTCCGCAGCGCGTCCGCGCAGATCGTCGTAAGACGACTGGAGGGGCTACCGCCCCTCGCCCAGTTCTCAACTTCGATCGCCTTGACTCCGAATTGGAAAAGTTTCTTATTGAGTATCACCAAACAGAACACAGTCAGACAGGAGAAGCTCCTCAAAAACGTTGGAATGGCAAGGGATTTCTACCCCAACTGCCAGAATCAGTGGAAAAACTGGATCTCCTGCTGCTCACTATTAAAGACACGAGGCGCATTCAGAG
>JBCBWB010000384.1:0-748 GCA_039817275.1 Cyanobacteria bacterium J06648_1
AACCCCGATTTCCCGCCGCCATGGAAGAGGAAGCACAAGCAAAAATCGAACAGGTGTTAGACAGGCTTCGATAAACAAAATATCTCCACCACAGGCAATACCTGGCGCGATCGCCAAACTACTTCGATCTACCTGAAGTTGATCTAACACCTGTTCGATTTTTGCTTGTGCTTCCTCTTCCATGGCGGCGGGAAATCGGGGTTGTGGACGCTGGGGCGCATCGATCATATGACCAGAAAAGAGCAAAACTTGTGAGGGTTGGGCTGCTGAGTTGGCGATCGCCTGTTTTTTACTAGTAGTCATTTTTATCATGCTGTTTATGTTCACCAACGGTCAGAGCACAAAGGGCTTGCCCGCATGTGTCTGTCGTTTGCGGGGCGCGGACACTTTGTGTCCAGTGCCTCTCCTCTGGAGAGGTCAGATGCGAAGCATCGCCCCCATCGTCTTGCTTTGCAAGACTCTGAGCCGAAGGCTCTGCGCGGAGTAATCTCTGACCGATGCCGTCACAGAGATCGCGATCGCTTTGAGTCACTGTCCGATTGTGATTGAGGTAGTCGCCGATCCAACTACAGCCATGCCCGATTAGGTCGTCTGGATTACGGATACTATGTTTTGTCCAGAGGATGACGGTGCGATCGCTACTGCCCGAAACTAGAGTTTTACCATCTGGATGGAAATCGAGAGCCTGAACTGCATTATCATGACCGACCAGAGTTGTTTCTAGGGTAGTCTGCTTACCATTCCAGCG
>JBCBWB010000385.1:0-739 GCA_039817275.1 Cyanobacteria bacterium J06648_1
CAGCCGAAGATGATAAACAGTTTTGGGCTGCGACGGTTAAAATTTCTATCAGTTGAGAGATTAGCTTTCGATTGGCTTGAGTGCTAGAGGCTGCAATAATACACAAAGATCGGTTGGCATCTGGGTTCAGAATATCTCTAATGTCTGGATAGCTATCTTGGCGTTTCATAACATCAACAATGACGATCGCTTCTTTAACGGGAGAGTTACGTATTAGTTGACTCAGCCAGTTAAGATTGACTTTACTTTTAGAGTTAACAGCCAAACTGTATTCAGCGCGATCTCTGTCTTGATGAGCGCGATGCGAAGCGAGTTCTTTAGGGTTCCCTTGCGCCTTTCGGCGAACGGCGCGTTGCGCCAGCGTCGCGAAGCGACTTTGCTTCTGAAAGAAGCTGTGGGTCTCATCGCTGTCTTCTATTTCACCCGCCAGATATAGTAAAACCGTTTCGATGTCTTTATCCTGTAGATAGCCAGCAATTGATTCTTCCAAATTTTTATCAGTCTTCGCTTCTAAAAAGCAATGTTCGACTGTAAAACCGCCTCGATCTTGAAGTAGTCTACAAAATTCGATATCGGTCAAAGAAGAAGACAGGCGATCGTAAATTAAAGCTTTACGATTATTAGCTGGCGCAACCGCACCGATAATTAAATCTACTTCACCACTACTATCAATTTTGCGGGGATTTTGATAGACGTTAGCTGGGAACCGCTTTACCTGCTTGGTAGGTTTAATTACCAG
>JBCBWB010000386.1:0-727 GCA_039817275.1 Cyanobacteria bacterium J06648_1
TTCCTATACCGATTTTCTCGGCAAGCTAGAATTTGCCTTCGACGGTAATCCCGCCGCCTTAATCCCCGCCGTTGGGGACTGACGACAAAGGTAACGTCGTTTTCTTTGCTACCAAAGGTTTCGCGCCACGACTGAGGTAGCTGATACCAGGTGGCGACATACCAAAGTTGAATGATGTTACGAGCGATCGCTCCTAGTTTTTCTGAGCCTAAAATATCGACCCGCATGCCCCGTTCTAAAATGCTGGGGTCGTTTACCATCTCTGCTGCTCCTGCCTGATGGCGAAATGTTTGCAGTAGCTCCTCAAGAATTTCTCGACCAACGATCTTTTCTACGGTGGAATAGTAGGCAGTAACCTGATCTGTTCCCTGTAATTGGAAGCGAGAGAATCCCGTTGCTACAACCGAGAAATCTAAGAAATATTCGATTAACTCAGGCTTGTCTATATTCATTAATTAGTTACCCTTCATGAAATTATTGATGTACAAACAAGGCATGCCTTGTCTCTATATTGGGCGCATACCGTTATTGGGCGAACACCGTTCGCCCCTACTGTTGTTGGCGGTAAACTGGCGCACCGTTGACTCCAGGCATTCCTGGTACGGGATTTTTGATGATCTTTTCTGCCAAATACTTGAGTCGGAACATGCCCCCAACGGCGGGGATTAAGGCGGCGGGATTACCGTCGAAGGCAAATTCTAGCTTGCCGAGAAAATCGGTATAGGAA
>JBCBWB010000387.1:0-725 GCA_039817275.1 Cyanobacteria bacterium J06648_1
AGGCTTAAATTTTCTTAATCTCTGAGTCGATGTCGAGTGTTTCAATTAACTACTGCTATTGCTGTCTTCTCTTTACTGTTTATTTCTCCTCTAGCTGCTAGTATCCCTCTGTAATAACTAAGCAGTAAGTAAGAGGAATAGCGATCGCTATGGCATCAGCAAACAGGTCATCAACCAACGGTGTCATGATGCAGTACTTTCACTGGTATATTGCTCCCGATGGCACACTCTGGCAAGAAGTGGCTCAAAGAGCGAAGGATTTAGCAGCGGCAGGCATTACCGCCCTATGGCTTCCCCCCGCCTACAAGGGCAGCAGTGGGGGCTACGATGTTGGCTATGGTGTCTATGACATGTATGATCTGGGAGAATTTGAGCAGAAAGGTTCGACCCGTACTAAATATGGCACCAAAGCAGAATACCTAACGGCAATTAAATTAGCGCAGCAGGCAGGATTAAAAGTCTATGCCGACGTGGTGGTAAATCACCGCGATGGGGGAGATGAAACCGAAAAAGTAGCGGCTGTTCCCGTCGCTTGGGACAATCGTAATCACGAAATTGGCGATCGCCGCGAAATCGAAATTTATACCAAGTTTAATTTTCCTGGACGAGACGGCAAGTACTCAAACTTTCAGTGGCATGCCGACCATTTTGATGCGGTCAACCACAATGCTTACGACTGGAACGATCGCCACATCTATCGCTTGACGGATAAGCAATTTCAGACG
>JBCBWB010000388.1:0-717 GCA_039817275.1 Cyanobacteria bacterium J06648_1
TTTTGCTGTTGGGCAGTCAGACCAAAGGGAACAGCAGTACCAAATGCCAGGGCAGGATTTTTACCGACGTAATAGTAGCTAGCGGTATGTCCGCATTCTGCTGTCCCGTTTTGCACCGCGTCGAGAACTTCTAATCCTGGGACAATTTCTCCCGCCGCATAGGGTTCGATGGTAAAGCGTCCTCCTGACATAGCGGCGACGCGATCGCAGACTGTCGTTGCCCCACCGTAAATTGTGTCGAGGGATTTGGGCCAGCTGGTTACCATGCGCCATCTGACATTTGGTAGCTCCCCTCCTTGCACAGCGGGACTGTTGTTGGTTTGGTCACAGGCTACCAGGACGGTACTGGTCGGAGCAGCGATCGCCAGGCGATCTAGAAGTTGTCTCCGTTTCATAATGATTATTTTTATTCAGTCTTATATTTCTTTTAAGCAACCGAATATCATATCAATAATTACCAATTACTGATGTCGAGCTATTTCATTGTTTAATATTTCATAACCTTGTGCGAGGCTTTCAATTTGGGACACGCGATCGCGTAATTGGGGCGCCCCAGGAAATCCTTTGCAGTACCAGGCTAAGTGTTTACGAGATTGATAGATACCTCTTTGCCCTTTGTATTCCCACAAGCCCGCAAGATGTTCTTTGGCGCACTGTAGCTTGGTAATCACATCAGGAGGCGGCAATAATTCTCCTGTTTTTAAAAAGCGATCGATT
>JBCBWB010000389.1:0-717 GCA_039817275.1 Cyanobacteria bacterium J06648_1
ACCTGAAGCGAAGAATAAAGTTGACTGTAGCTATCCATCTCTAAAGCATCAAACTCAGCACCCAGGTTATTGGTAGCCTGCTGTTCTGAATTAAAGCTCAGGTGATCGCGCGATCGCGCTTCTAATAAGAGGCGATCGGATATTTCCTGTAGCTGTTTGGTAACGCCGCGAAAACGGAAAAACTTTTGCTCTAGCTCAGAAACATTTGACTGTAGCTGTTCGTTCTGTAAGGATAAGCTATTACGATTAATCGTTAGCTCTCCTATCAAATTGTTCATCCGCTCTAGACGCTCTAAATCAACTCGCACAGAGAGTTTGGCGGCAGCCTTCTTACTAGTAACATTCGCCGCATTTGTGTTTCTAGTTGGCTTTGGTTCGGGCTGAGATTTTACGGGCGGAAATAGTTTTTCAGGCTCGGCGTTGGGTAAAGACTCAAAGATATTAGTGATTGAATTTACTGTGGCGGTAATATCACTAGTTGGAGGAATATCATCGACCTTTAATTCTGTTTTCAGAACATCTGGTGTGGCGCTTGGTTCATCGGGAACTGAGGCAAAGACATCTTCTACTAGAGGCTCATAATCAGGAACGGAAGACCAAAGACCGCTAGTATCCTCGGGAATTTCATCAAAGGCGACAACTTCATTCGGTACAGTATCGGCGACAGGTTCATCCCCAACCAGGTCAAATAGCTGACTAATATCATCTGCTTCAGGC
>JBCBWB010000038.1:0-32415 GCA_039817275.1 Cyanobacteria bacterium J06648_1
CGCCCCCGCTGGCAGTCCTCGATCCTGGGCGGGTTTGGCGGCAAAAGTTAGAAAATCAATAATTCCTTGGGCAGCATGAGCAACAGAAAAGAACCAGAGGTCTTGGTTGAGCTGACGCTGGCGAGAGACAGCCGTAGCTTTAGAGCCGTTCGCTGTAGGGCGACCCTGCCATTTTGCTTGTCCTTCCTGGGGATACTGGCGATCGATAGTTTTAAGGTCGCCAGCAGATAGACTCCCTCGCTGGACAAATTTCTTGATCGCCGCCAGACCTTTCTGATTCGTTGCGCGACCATAAAGAGCATTAAGGGATGATTTGCCATAAATCCAAAGATCTTTAACGCTCTGGACATAAGACTGACCGCCAACACCGCGCGGGTAGCGAATATAGTCATACAAAATACCGTCTGGCTGACGCTCTAGCACTGCCTGAACTAAGTTGTAGTAATCAGTTTGTGCCTGACGAGAATAAGGATCGATAAATGCCTGAGAGCGATCGTGTACATAAGTTAGACTATCTTGTCCCACACCGTTTCGCGCTAACGCCTCTTGGCGGTCTGGGCGCTGGGCATAGGTGTAGCCAAAATTCATGGTAAACAGCCAAGCATAAACCTTCAAGCCCCGTTGATGTGCCTTATTGATCGCCTGCTGCAATAGATCGACCTGCTCTCCTTCTGGCGATCGCACGACGGGAGTCCAGGGGGTAGGATTGTCTCCAGGGGGCAGCAAAACCTGACTATCGTAAAAGACTTCTAAATGTATTCTGCTATAGCCCAGATTAACGATCCGATCCAAGACATGGTCGATTGACCCAAGACTTACATCGCAAGGATAGAGGCGCAACCAAATAGCCTGTTCTTCAGGCCAAGTTTGGCTGCGACAAAGCTCCAGCATTTCTCGATGTCTTTGCACCGTAGCATTATAGGCAGGAAGCACCTGTTTATCTGTTAGTGATGCCTTGAGCAGCCGATTTTTTTCTTCTACTTCCTCTGGGGCAAACTGGCAATAGGGACCTACAGCTCCCAGAGCAGGATCGACTGAGGTAAGAACACTAGAACAGCCCAAAAATGTGGCGGTCAGGACTGTTGTTAAGATCTGTGTTGTGGTTTTGCTGGGTTTATGATTTTGGCACGCAACTTGGACTCTATTTGATCTCAATTGAAGAACTAATTTTTTATCTGACCAATATCCTGATTTAATTGCCGATAAAAAATTATTGATGATTCGGCTCATGCTGATTCTTTACCCTATGTTGCTGTCTGATAGTGAGATTGCTGAGAGTATCTACCTGCTTCTCAAATTTGCGAATCCACATTCTAGCAAGAGCGAGTGAAAATTTGAGGGTAGATTCCTGACATATCCCTAATTATTTAGCTTTGGCGGTAGCAGTAGTGGCACTGATGCATTTGTTATCGAGCCGATTGCAGAGATAAATACAATTCAAAATTTTAAAGACGATATCGATTTCTTTAGCTTAGTGGATTTTATAATTTAAAAAATAATGTTTTATCACAGGACAATAATTATTACCGCAGCTACTATTGCCTTTTATTTGGAACCCAAAATAACTTTTCCTAACTGTTTTCTAACTACATAATTCACGTACATATAGATAAAGACAGCAGCCCAAAAGATAGCTACTGTCCCTATTTTCTAATTCAGCAAGGTAGTGACTGTCTATTAGTAAGCTAAGATTTAACTTATTCTTTGCAGTCAACTTACTTAAGAAATCTTAAATATAATTTAGTTAGTTGATAAATTCAATTATAAGTTTGGCTTAGGCTGTGCCATTGCTGCCGTTTTTAGAGACATCAGATGGTAACAGAGAACTGGGTAACTCATCAAAACTCTTCTTGACTGCTTTACAGAATTCTTTCATCTGAGAGACAGTCATAGTTGGTTCTGCCTGTCCCTTTTCCCAGCGGCGGATTGTAGACACCGCTACTCCAATCTCTCTTGCTAATTGCTCTTGAGACAACTTGACGTTTAATCTTAACCTTTTAAAAGGTGAGTTTGTTTCTTGTCGTTGAGATTTTTTAGGTCTTGTCATGGTTTTATTTGAATTATTGTGACTAATAGAATCGTGGATAGGAGTTTTTTTTAACAGCAAAATAATTGATCTTGAAAATGACCTAAGCTAAAAAGCTATAGCCATAAATTCAACATAATATTATGCCAATATTACTTAGGTTCGTAGTTACCAGAATTTACTATGAAGCAAAAAACAGTGTTGTCTAGCCAAAATATTGAGCATTGCTGTAAAAATCAGATAAGAGTAATTACTGAATCAATAAATATAGAGTGGTTTTGAGCCGCTAATAATGTTTTGCTATACGGCAAAACTTAATCATAATTGAGGGTGATACGCTCTATTTGTACGCTCAATTTTGTCCCATACTAACAAATTATATTTAGAAGACTATTCGCAAAATTACCGAATTTTTTAATTGTTTTTTAGAAGATGAAATAATGTCTGATCCCCAATCAATATTCAGAGAAGGGATGTCAGTCAAATCGCAAAAGTTTTAGTCACAATATTTATTTTCAGTAGATTTGCTGAGGTTTACCTTAGGTCTATTATGGCTGTAGATGTACAGATAAAAGCTTTTAAACTTCTGTCTATATATCATTCTAAGCGCCTTTGATGATATCTAAATTAGATAGAAAGGTATTATACAGTTTTTGCCGCGCAAATCATCAACAATTAATTTCTCGCTAAATATTTACCCTCAGACCAGAGTAAATATTTAGCTCTACTGTTTTCTCATTAGCTTTCTGGATTTGAAGTTTAGCTTTGGATTCTCTTTCGTAAGTCCTAAGAGAAGGAGTTAGCAATTTTCATTTAGTTTTGAATATAGATATGTAAGCAATTATAAGTATCGCTCGATATAATTATGTTTTACTAGTACTGCTTTGCGGAAGTCACAAAGGGCTTGACCGTATGTAGTCAGAAAGCCAGAAGTACCTAACTCTAAGATTTTGAAGATTTGCGAATAGTAACTCTATTGAAGCCCTCATCTACTAGCTTATTGTCTTGGTATCTTGAAGATTTCTTGCGAGGTTTTAGACCAAGGTAGCTAAATCCATCCGCGCCGCAGCTAAAAACTAGTAAATTCAGGCAAAACAACTTAAAACTTAGACTTTACATAGCAATTAGCTTAGAGCGTGGCTTGAGCGCGGAACTTTTACTGGTAATTAGCTATGCGAGAAAAACTAGTAGCAGATAGACTAGCACCACCAACTAAAGCACCGTCTATTTCTGACTGTGCCATAATTTCATCTACATTGTTAGGTTTGACCGACCCTCCATATTGAATAGACACATTTTTCTGAAATAGCTGCTGACGAATAATGCCAATGACACGATTGGCTTCATTTGCTTTACAAGTATCCCCCGTACCAATTGCCCAAATTGGCTCGTAAGCAATTACCAGATTGTTTTGATCTACATCAACTAAACCTTCTTTGAGCTGGGCAATAATAATATTTTCTGTTTCTCCAGCATCTCTTTGCGCTTTAGTTTCTCCTACGCAGAGAATTGGTTTTAATCCTTGCGTTTGAGCTGCTTTCAGTCTCAGGTTAACAGTTTGGTCGGTTTCACCAAAGTATTGTCGTCTTTCACTGTGACCAACTATGACATATTCGACCCCAATTTCTTTCAGCATTGAACCAGAGATTTCTCCCGTGTAAGCGCCTTCCTTTTCCCAGTGAATGTTTTGAGCTCCTAACATGATTCTACCGCCATGGAGATGTTGGGACATGGATGTAAGAGAGGTAAATGGAGCACAGAGGACAATCTCTCGATCCTCTTTTATTTCCTGAATCTCAGATTTAAATTCTTGCATATAAGCCAGGGACTCTGCCTGATTCTTATGCATCTTCCAATTACCAGCAATAATTACTTTTCGCACAATTTAAAAAATATCTTAAAATTCTCTGCAAATCTCAGTTTAAAGCTTTGCGGGGGTCTAAGGCTAGATCGCTTGCTAAGGGGCAAATCGCTGCTGGAAAGAAGCAAATTTATCAAAAAAGCCAGCACAATATTAAAAAAAGTTAACTTTTATCATAAAAATGCGCTAGATTTTAGTATAGAGTCACATTTATAAACCAAACTTAAACTTTTATGAGATGAGTCACTATCATTATGATAGCGATCTAAGTTTGACAAAAAACACACATTTCTCATATTTGTTTAGACTTCTTAATCCTCTATTCCACTGAAACTCAGCAATAATATGTCAATCAATTCTCTAATCACTAAAGTTTTTCGTCCCAATGTCGCCCCTAACTTCTGGCAGCAGACTTCTTGGGCAATTCTCAGAACGGTTGTCGGCATTATGATGATTCATAATGGTATTGATAAGCTGGCTAACATTGAAAGTTTTGCCGAAGCCTACGTTGCTTACATTGGTCTACCTTTCCCTGTTTTCTTCAGCTATATCGCAGCTTTCACTGAACTCATCGGCGCTCCATTGTTAATTTTGGGTCTTTTCACCAGACCAGCGGCACTAGGTCTGTTCTTTACTATGTGTGTGGCGATGTACCATCACATTTTAGTAGCTGGCTTGAGCATTCCCTACCTAGAGTTGTCTGCCATCTACGCAGCCTGTTTCTTGTTCTTCACTATCAACGGTGCTGGATTATTCTCTAGCGATGCCTTGATTACTAACTGGTTGGATAAATCTGCTCTTTCCATTCAAGCTAAGAGAGTCATGCTGTTAGAAAAAAGCTTCAGTGCATCAGAAGCTGAAACTGCTGCTACTAAGTAGTAATAATCTTTATGGTCAAGGTTCACTCACTGTCAGCTATTGATCGGCAGCCAGAATCAAATAATTTGCCAAGCGATCGCCTAGATGTAATTTACAGCATGCAGACGATCGCTTTTTGCTGGAGCTCAAGAGCACAATTTAGCTTGGCTACAGCCTTGATTTGCTACAATAGTAGACTGTGGTAGCAGCTACAGTTATTCAACATCTAGCTAAGAGGCATAGCCATCAATGCAAAGAAAAAGTTCTTTTAACTCATCTCACATCATGTACCGTTCAGAAGAACTAGTGAGTGCGGCTTCAAATCGCTATCGGATCACGGTTCAGGTAGCTAATCGTGCCAAGCGCCGTCGTTATGAAGAATTAGAAAATTTTGATGATCCAACGATGAAACCCGTAATTCGTGCCATTATCGAGATGTCTGACGAATTGACTCAACCAGAAATTATTGGTGACTAGGAGAAATTTGCTTCTCGACTCAATTAGTTTAAATTTGCTTAGTTCAAATTATTTAAATTATTGGAAAGGCAGATAAAAAGCGGTGCTGGCTGGCGAGTAGGCTGGCATCCCCAGGGAAATAAATACCGAGGTTTGATTGGCGCCGAAGATTGGGCAATTGAATTGACCAAGCCAGAGACCAAAGATTTTCAGCGTCTGCTTCATCAGCTAGTAGATACTATGACTCAGATGACGGAAGAGTTAATGGCGGAAGAAAAAATTAGCTGCGAAGCGGAAACCGATTTACTGTGGTTAGAAATATCGGGGTATCCCCACAGCTATTCCCTCAGAATTATTCTTAATAGCGATCGCCGATGTGAGGGCAATTGGGGCAATGGTGTAGCACCAAAGTTGCTTCAGGCGTTAGATTCTCTTGATATTATTTAAAGCTACAGACAGAGTAAGACTGGTCTTCAGGGTACGAGCTTACACAGTGCAGGTTAATTAGATCACACACCGCCTGAACATCAGGATGTTATCACAGGAAGATAGTTCAAATATTTTCCTTCTTAAATCTTATACCGTAAGATTTAGGCTAATTGTGATGAATAAAGCGGCAATAAATGCGACAGAGTCCACCTTATCTGCTAACGACATTCTAATTGTCGATGATACGGCTGATAACTTACGTTTATTATCAAAGACCTTGATTGCAGAAGGCTACCAAGTTCGCTGCGCCATTAATGGCTCGGTAGCTCTGTTATCGATTAAAACCAGAATTCCCGATCTGATTCTTTTGGATGTCAACATGCCAGACATAGATGGGTTTGAGGTTTGCCAGCAGCTCAAACTGTCGGAGTTGACCAGAGATATTCCCATCATATTTATCAGTGCTTCTGGTCATATTAATGACAAGTTAAGAGCTTTTGAAGTTGGTGGTATTGACTATATCAGTAAGCCTTTTCAGATTCCTGAACTTCTCTCTAGAGTCAGCAGCCAGTTAAATCTGCGGAATCTACAGTCTCAACTTCTCCAAAAAAATCAGCTTCTTCAGATCGAAATTTATAGTCGCATTGCCGCAGAAACTGAAATTCGTCAGCTAAATTTCGATTTAGAACATCGAGTAAAACAAAGAACATCAGAGCTACAGGCGGAAATTGTTCAAAGACAGAAAATGCAGGAGAAACTGGAATATATTGCCTGGAACAACTCCTTGACTGGGTTGCCCAATCGTCTCTGGCTAGAGAAAAAACTCCAGCAGTTACTATTTACAGTGCAAAAGCAGCCCCAGCAAAAATTTACGACCATTATTTTAGACTGTAATCGATTTAAAATTATTAACGATTCTCTCGGTCGTCAAGCTGGAGATCAGCTACTCAAGATGGTGAGCGATCGCCTATCGATGAAGATTTCTAGTACCAGTGTAATCGTGACTCATTTTGGGGAAGATAAATTTGCCATCGTACTGCCAAAAATATCAGAGTCGTCAAAAGCGATCGCCTTGGTCAAAAAAATTCAGCAGTGCTTGGGAGCAGCATTTCTGCTGGAACAAAGAGAAATTTTTATTACTTTCAATATTGGTATTGTTATTTGTGATGCTAGCTACACTCAAGTAAATGAAATATTTAGAGCGGCAGATTTAGCAATTCAGAAGGCGAAAAAATCGAGCGGACACTATTATCAGGTATTTGATGCCACGCTAAAAAATAATACCTTAGAGATTTTAGAGATAGAAACAGATTTACGAATTGCCCTCAAGCGTCAAGAATTCTATCTCAATTACCAGCCCATTATTTCCCTCAACACGGGGACAATTAAGGGGTTTGAAACTCTAGTACGCTGGAATCATCCCCTCAAGGGTTTTATTTCCCCAGGAAAATTTATTCCCATTGCCGAACAAACTAGTCTGATTTTACCTTTGGGAATGTGGATTCTTCAATCAGCCTGTGAGCAGATCCAGCAGTGGCAGGAAAGACTGAAGGGTCAACATTCTGACTTTACGGTAAGCGTCAATATTTCGGGCAAACAGTTTGAACAGGAAGACTTTATCGAACAACTAGACCAAATCATCTCTGATACGGGAATTGATATCAAACATCTCAAGCTTGAGGTGACAGAAACCCTGTTGATGAACAATATTGAGATTGCCGATCGGGTGTTTAGTCAGCTGCGAGAACGCCAAATCCAGCTAGCAATTGACGATTTTGGTACTGGCTATTCTTCTTTGAGCTATCTAGACCGCTTTCCCGTGAATACCCTTAAGATTGACCGTTCTTTCGTCAGTCGCCTTAACGAAGTCAATCAAACTTCAATGATTGTCAAAGCAACTTTAGAACTAGCTCACAATCTTGGCTTTAATGTAGTTGCCGAAGGAGTAGAAACCGAGCAGCAGGCAGAACAACTGCGAGCCTGGGGCTGTGAGTTTGCCCAGGGATATTTCTATGCCAAACCCCTAGGTCAAGAAGCAGCTTGGCAATTTTTTGAGCGCAACTTAAAAATGGCAAATTCTTATCCCACCCAGCTAGTTGTTTGATTAAACTAAATTAACAAAAATCAATATTCTAGAAATCTAGGTCACAAAACTCAGGCTTCAACTCCCGTTCCATCAGAGCTTGGATTGCTTCTTCGGGGGTTATTCTACCCCGTAGTAGACGGTGTACCTGACGGGCAATGGGAACGGCGATCGCTTCTAAGTCGGCAATTCTCACCAAAACATTAGTAGTATTAACTCCTTCTGCCGTACCTTCTAAATTATCTAAAATTTGCTCTAGAGTGTGACCCTGAGCGAGTCCATAACCCACCTGATAGTTGCGAGATAGGGGGCTATCGCAGGTAGCAATTAGATCTCCCAAACCCGATAAGCCAAAAAAGGTTTCTCCTGATGCGCCCAAATGAGTGCCGATGCGGATCATTTCTGGTAGGGCGCGGGTAAGCAACGCCGCTTTAGCATTTGTTCCGAGGTTCATGCCGTCGCAAACTCCAGAAGCGATCGCAATTACGTTTTTGATCGTGCCACCCAGTTCAGTGCCGATCGGATCTTCATTGACATAGGCACGAAATGTATCCGAGGCAAAAATCTCCTGTACCTTTTCCGCCGCCGCCAGATCGTTACTGGCTAAGACCGTTGCAGCAGGCAGACCCTTGGCTATTTCTTTGGAAAGGTTAGGTCCTGAAAGCACGACGACTGGATTGTCGGGAAAGGCAGATTGCCAAATCTGAGAAGGGGTACGGTTGGTCTCGGCGTCTAACCCTTTGGTTGCAGTCACGATAATTTTGCTGCTCGGCAAGTCCAAGGTCTGTAATTTTTTAGCTGTAGAGATGACACCCTTCATTGCCACGGCAGACAAGATGATATCAGCCTGTTTGACCACTGATGCCAATGGTTTCGTACCGCGATGTGACCAAAAACGAACGTCATGATTATTGCTTTGAGCAATTTTACCTAACGCCGATCCCCAGACTCCAGTTCCTAAGATGGCGACAATATTAGATGGAGTATTCACAAATATAATCCCAGAATAATATTTTCATATTTTAAATTCTCTTCCCTAATACTTTAGAAGAGATCTTTCCCTTTATTCCCTGGAAAAACAAAAATACACCGTTGCTCGCGAGATATTGCCAGCTAAATCAAATGCTGTACCGCAGGAACTAAAAGCTCACGTTTAATCGGTCATTATCCATACTTTAGTTTGCAGATCAAAATAGAAAACGCCAGCAGAAATGTCGCAAAATTAGCTACGAATACAGGAATGTTGTGAGTGTAAAATCCATAGATTACCCACAGCAGCACCCCAAAGCAAAAGGTCAGGAACATTGCCAAAGATATATCCTTGGTAGATTTGGTCTTCCAAGTCTGAATTGCTTGAGGAAGAAAAGAGATAGTGGTTAAAATCCCTGCTGTTAGACCGATGTAGGTCATTGGAGTCATAGATTCCATAAAATAATATTCAAGCCTTAACAATAAATATCAGAAATATCTGTCAGATTGAACCGACTCAACTATTCTACCTAGATCGATCCTAACCAGCGTCATTCTGCGGTAACTTTATCGCAACCGTCTGATCAAGGTTCGGAAAACTACACTACCTAACATCCTGCATCAGCTTGCACTATGTATAAAGATGAAGTGAAGACTGAGGGGAGCTAATCAAACCAATAAGGGTCATGGCTCATCTACAGCATTGCCTAAGGCAGCGTTGACCAACGGTCAGAGCGTAAAGGCAATTTAGTTTGCCTCATGCGTCCGTCGTTATTAGGCGGAGTAATCTCTGGCTTCTAAAAAAGAAATTTAGTTTTTGTTGTTAAATTCGGAGTATTTGTTTTAGAGTATGGCAAAAGTTGTTGGTATTGACTTAGGAACTACTAACTCTTGTGTAGCAGTGATGGAAGGGGGGAAACCCACAGTTATCGCTAACGCGGAAGGTTTTAGAACTACCCCCTCAGTTGTTGCTTATGCAAAAAATGGCGATCTACTAGTCGGTCAGATCGCTAAGCGCCAGGCAGTAATGAACACTGGCAACACTTTTTATTCGGTTAAACGCTTTATCGGTCGTCGGTATGACGAGGTAACTAACGAAACCAAGGAAGTCGCTTACGAAGTTATCAAGGACAATAATGGTAATGTTAAGCTCAACTGTCCCGCTCAAGATAAGCAGTTTGCCCCAGAAGAAATTTCGGCTCAAGTTCTACGTAAGTTAGTCGAAGATGCCAGCAAGTATTTAGGCGAAAAAGTAACTCAGGCGGTAATTACCGTCCCTGCCTACTTCAACGACTCTCAGCGTCAGGCAACTAAAGATGCAGGTAAAATTGCTGGGGTGGAAGTTCTGCGAATCATCAATGAACCTACTGCGGCATCCTTGGCTTATGGCTTAGATAAGAAAAGTAATGAAACTATTCTCGTCTTTGACTTGGGTGGTGGTACATTTGACGTTTCCATCCTAGAGGTTGGCGACGGTGTATTTGAAGTACTTGCTACCGCTGGTGATACTCACCTGGGTGGGGATGACTTTGATAAAAAGATCGTTGACTATCTCGCCGAAGAGTTTCAGAAAAATGAAGGTATCGACCTCCGCAAAGACAATCAAGCGCTACAGCGTTTAACTGAGGCAGCTGAAAAAGCTAAAATCGAGCTTTCAAGCGCCACTCAGACAGATATTAACCTACCCTTCATTACTGCCACTCAGGATGGACCCAAGCACCTAGATGTGTCCCTAACCAGAGCTAAGTTTGAAGAGTTATGTTCCGATCTCATTGATCGCTGTCGTATTCCTGTCGAGCAGGCACTAAAGGATTCTAAACTAGCCAAAGAAGCCATTGACGAAGTAGTCATGGTGGGTGGTTCGACTCGTATTCCTGCGATTGTTGACATTACCCAAAAGGTTCTCGGCAAATCCCCCAACCAAACCGTTAACCCCGATGAAGTTGTAGCAGTTGGCGCGGCGATTCAGGCTGGTGTTTTGGGTGGTGAAGTCAAAGATATCTTGCTATTAGATGTTACTCCTCTATCTTTGGGTGTTGAGACCTTGGGTGGTGTAATGACTAAAATCATCCCCCGTAACACTACTATTCCGACTAAAAAATCCGAAACCTTCTCGACTGCCGTCGATGGACAAACCAACGTAGAAATTCATGTTCTTCAGGGTGAGAGAGAATTTGGTAAGGATAATAAGAGCTTGGGAACCTTCCGTCTCGACGGTATTCCTCCTGCTCCCCGTGGCGTGCCTCAAATCGAAGTTACTTTTGATATTGATGCCAACGGTATCCTGAGCGTTACCGCTAAAGACAAAGGCACGGGTAAAGAACAGACGATTAGCATCACTGGAGCATCAACTCTACCTGATGATGAAGTTGATCGCATGGTACAGGAAGCCGAATCCAATGCCGCAGCGGATAAAGAACGCCGTGAAGCGATTGATCGCAAAAACCAAGCTGATTCCCTGGTCTATCAGGCCGAAAAGCAGTTAACCGAGCTGGGAGACAAAGTACCCGCTGGTGATAAAGAGAAGGCAGAAGGTCAAATTAAAGACCTTAAAGAAGCCGTAGCTGCGGAAGATGATGAGAAAATTAAAACTCTTCTACCCGAACTACAGCAGACTCTCTACAGCATTGGCAGTAGCGTTTACCAACAGGGTGAAGGCGCACCAGATCCTACAGCAGGTGGAGCCGAGCCTGGTGCAGAAGCACCCGCTGATGATGCAGGAAGCAGTGATGGTGGCGATGATGTCATTGATGCTGAGTTCTCTGAGACTAAGTAGGTTGCACAATGATCGCTCGGTAATTTAAGATCTGATTTAATTTAAATGTGAGGCATATCCCCAGCGATGTGTCTCTCTTTTTTTAGGGAAAATGCTTTTCTTCCCGACGATTCCATCTTCAGTCCTTTATCTCTCATCCTTTTAAAATGCCTCAACCAGAAGCAATCGAAAAATTACTCCAGGCGATCGCTAGCGGCGAAATCAGCCCTGCAACTGCCCTCGAAAAACTCAAACATCTACCGTTTGAAGGTCTCGACCAGTTCGCGAAAATTGACCATCATCGGCAGTTAAGGACGGGCTTTCCTGAAGTTATTTGGGGTGCCGATAAAACCCCCGAACAGCTAATTAAAATTATCACCGCCATGAGCCGAGATGGAGCAGTAGTCATGGCAACTCGGATTGAAGAATCTGTTTACCAGCAGCTAAAAACGGCAGTTCCCGACCTGATTTACTATCCTGCGGCTCGTATCTGTGCTTTATCTCGACCACAAACCCCCACTCAGGCAGGAGCAATTTCGATTTTGACGGCAGGGACAGCAGATATCCCCGTGGCGGAGGAGGCAGCTATTACGGCTGAACTGTGTGGCTTTGAAGTGATTCGCCTCTGGGATGTGGGAGTAGCAGGGATTCACCGTTTACTGAGCAATAGTCAGGTGGTTTATGAGGCGGATGTCTTGATTGTTGTTGCGGGGATGGAAGGAGCATTACCCAGTGTTGTGGCAGGGATGGCAGACTGCCCCGTCATTGCGGTACCCACTAGTGTTGGTTATGGAGCTAGTTTTGGTGGAGTCGCTCCTTTGTTAACAATGCTCAACTCCTGCGCGGCGGGAATTGGTGTCGTTAATATTGATAATGGGTTCGGCGCAGCTATTTTGGCAGGGCAAATCTTACGTACTGCAAGTAAGGTCAGTCAAGATCGACAGTAACTACAGTTGCGAATCCAACTCTCAAGCTAAAAGAGTTAGCTGAACTTTTGTCACCTTTTTCGCTTTTCTGCCTTTCTGAGGATTCGGCTATTTGTCATCAGGCTGCCTCTGCTGGCGATCGCCACTCCACAGATTATTGAGCAGCATTGCCTTTACCACTAATCCTGTACTGACTTTTTTTCTAGAGTCGATGCCTAGATGCTGGTTTAATTGCTCAACCATGCCAATCTTATCTATCAATCCTGCAATGATTCCCAGATGGTCTAGATTTTTTAGTACGCTGGTTCGTAAAAATTAGATTCAAATTAGCAAGCGATCGCCTTTGTTGAATACCTAGAATAAAGATGCCAAAAAGCGGAAAAACGACGAGCGCCAAGCAAATATTGCAAAACCTATTCGCCCAGGCTAGAGGCAAATTCTGGCTGTTGTTGAGCTAGCTTTTCTTTATCTTTACGGCGCTTTTTGGCATAAAGTTGGATACTTGCCACCATCGTAATTACCAGAGCCGCTATCAACCAAGTAACAGTATCGAGAGGGAAACTGTTCTTAAATACTGCCAAAAGCACAATTAAAACCAGTAAAATAGTCGGTGCTTCGTTTAAGGCGCGAAATTGCTGTCCTGTCCACTGACATTCTCCCGCCGCTAGCTTTTTCATGATGCGCTTGCAAAAGTGATGATAACCAATTAGCAGCAGAACAAAAGCTAATTTAATGTGCAGCCAGCTAGATTTCAAGATTTCGGGTTCGGTAGAGATCAAGCCAATTGCCATTGCTACCGTCAGGAGCATTCCCGGAGTGGTAATAATGCTATAAAGACGCTGCTCCATAATCCCGTACTGCTTTTTCAGGATGCTACGAGCAGGTTCGGGTTCTTGCTCTGCTTCTGCATGGTAGACAAACAGCCTAACCAAGTAAAACAGTCCAGCAAACCAGACAACGATACCGATGAGATGAAATGCTTTATACCAGTAATAAGCCATATATTTATTGCGGTTAAATCTTGTAAATCTTATATTCTTAATGTGAGTTTATATTCTCTCGCAGCTCACTTCACAACTACGCAATAAAATTTCAAGGACTGCTAGCGATCGCCCAGTCATAGCCAAAAATAACATCATTACATTAATCATTAATGAGATAGCGGGACTGGCCAGATTCGAACTGGCGACCTAGCGCTTCAGATTGGTGTAGGTTTCCCTACTCTCTGGACTATCTCTTCACCATAGACAGATAAACTAAGTTTAATGCCCTTAGGTAGTGGCCGTTGTATTGCAGACAGTTCTATTGACTAGACTTGGTAATACCTTCCCGGTTTTTTCAATCTGCAATTAGTCTCTGCACCTTCTTTACCAGGAAACATAAAGCTTGGCTCAAGATTACCTTGATCATAAATATTGCTAAACAAATAATATGACTTTAGGCTTCCTTGAATTTGACCACATTCATCTATGGAGTTTCCTCCATAATGCCCGATACTTCAGGAGGCGCTTGCTCTATCCACCTGAGCCACAGCCCCTTGTTCTACACTCATTCTAGTTCAAAATTTAATAGTTCTAAACTAGATCTACCTCAACATAAACCAAGCAAGAGGAAGTATAGCAAGATCAGATATTTTTGTATATAAAACTTTACTAGATTAATAAATATTGCAACATCGATTCATACTTCATGTTATCTAAAGAAATAAATTTATTATCAGTTCAGGAAAAAATCAAAAATTTAGGAGAAAAGTATTGTGACCTATTTAACACTTTTAGCGGCTACTGTACCAAACACTGTGTCCTGGAGTCCCAAAGTAGCTTTTGTCATGATTGCCTGTAATATTGTGGCGATCGCCTTTGGTAAATTTACGATTAAAAACCAGAGTGCCGGACCTCAGTTGCCCTCCCCTGCCTTATTTGGCGGTATGGGCGTCCCCGCTCTATTGGGTACAACTAGTCTTGGTCATCTTTTGGGAGCAGGGATGATTTTAGGTTTAGCCAATGCAGGCGCACTGTAGAACAACACCCTAAAATCTTAGGCTTTTTGGTCGAGGGGAAATGAGAGAGATTGAAGTATGGCGACAGCACGCAAATCGACAAAGAGGTTATTTGTAGCTCCAGCTCATTTTAGCTTTTCTTGACCTCAATTTTCCTCTCCCAACTCAAAGTCACCTGAGCTTATCAATGGCAAACTGGGCATACTAATTTTATGTTTCTAATTGTCAGCTTAGGAAAACGCTTTGAGTTTATCTTTTACAGAAAAAACTAAGAATTTGCTAGCGATATCTGGATATATCGCGGCTGGTGGAATTGGTAGTTTACTAATTTTATTCTTAATTCGCAAAAGTCTATCTTTTGATCGCCAATCAGCACAAAAATATCATCGTCAGATCCAGATTGCGCTTCAGGAAGTGCATAAGCTAGACAAAGATTTGCTAACTCTGCAATACCGTAAGTCCAAATCTAGGATGGAGCTAAAGGCGCAAATCGATAACGTCGATCAGGCGATCGCCGATTTGCAAGAAATTCCCGAATTTTTAGCCCAGTCAAGACAAGAACCCCTCAAAATCAACTTGGAAAACCAAGAGTCTTTATTGACCTTTCAATACGGACTAATTTATCAACTGCAAGACAGCCATTTAACATTAATTCAATCTTGCTCAAAAACAACTAGTTTTAAACAGCAAGTTACTAATAATCAAAACATATTAGGCAGCAATATAGTTCGGGATCGTCAACTACTCACAGCAATTAATAGTTTATTAGATTTATCTATCATTTATTGTCAGACCCAGAGAGCAGATTCGCTGGCGGCGATAAAAGATAAAATAGATGGAATTACCGATCTGTTAGACCGTAGCAGTTTTGAGCAAGAAAAATTCTTCATTACAGAATTTGTTAATCAGAGTAAAAATATTCTCGCCCAGGCAGAAATCGAGGCAGAGTTAAAGAAACAAATAGAATTTTATACTGTAGTTAATAAGCTGCAAACATTAGAATCATACTATCTAAGTCAGCAGCAGCGGCACCTCCAAAGCATCAATAATTATCGATTACTCGGCAGCTTTTTGTTACTATTGATTGTAATATTTATTGCTTACAAAATAATTGGTAATTTAGCTCGTACCAATCGTAATATTGTCAAAATATTAGAAGGTTTTACCAAAGAATTAGAAACAAAAGTAGAAGAAAGAACGGCTCAACTAGAAGAAAGCATCCACAAAACAGAAACAGCCTTGGCGCAGGCGCAGAATGCTAATCAGGCAAAAAGCCGATTCTTGGCAAATATGAGTCATGAGCTGCGGACTCCCCTCAACGCGATCTTAGGTTTTACTCAACTAATGACCCGCGACACTTCGATTGGGATTGAACAACAAGAGAATCTGAAGATTATCAATCGCAGTGGAGAACACCTGCTCAAGCTGATCAACGATATTTTAGAAATGTCCAAGATCGAAGTCGGTCAAATAACTCTTAATGAAAGTCAGTTCGATCTATATCTAATGCTAAAAAGCATTGAGGAAATGCTGCGCTTGAAGGCAAATGCAAAACATCTCAATCTTTCTTTCAATATTAGTAGCGATGTTCCACGGATCGTTAATACGGATGAGGGAAAATTACGGCAGATAATAATTAACCTTTTGGGTAATGCTCTCAAATTTACGGAAACAGGAACAATTTTGCTCAATGTTCGTAAACAATCAACATCTCAATTAGCCTCAGAACAGATAGAATTTTTGTTTGCCGACACCTATAATTTATACTTCTCTGTTGAGGATACGGGACCTGGCATTGAACCAGAAGAAATCCAGCAGCTATTTACTCCTTTTGAGCAAACCAAGGTCGGTCGAGTTTCTAATGAAGGGACGGGCTTGGGTTTATCTATTTGCCATAAGTTTGTCGAACTGATGGGGGGAGAACTCAAGGTTGAGAGTGAGGTCAATCGAGGCAGTATTTTTTATTTTCAGATCCCTCTACGAGAACAAGATACCAACATTAGCCTTCATGATCGAGTCGCTCAACCAGGAAAAGTAATTGGTTTGGCGGATTTGCAACAGTCGTATCGTATTTTGGCAGTAGATGATGTTCCTGCGAGCCGTCTTCTGCTCAATAAGCTTCTCACGGGAATCGGTTTTGAGGTCAAGGAAGCGGGAGATGGTCAAGAGGCGATCGCCCTATGGGAATCATGGCAGCCCGATTTAATCTTGATGGACATGAGAATGCCAGTTATCGACGGCTATGAAGCAACCAGATATATCAAAGCTCAAGCAGCAGGACAAAACACCATCGTGATCGCTCTTACGGCTAGCGCCTTTGAAGAAGAGAGAGTAGAAATTCTTTCGGCTGGATGTGATGATTTTATGCGAAAACCATTTCAGGAAGATGAACTGCTAACCAAAATTGGTCAATATCTTGACATCAATTATCTGTATGAAGAAGCATCAGACGTTGATTCTGAGCGAGAAACCTTGCAGGCAGAATTGACCAAAGCAAGTCTGGCAGTGATGCCAGAGGCCTGGCGCGTTCAGCTTTATAATGCAGCAGCTCAGGTAGATAACCAGGAAATATTTCAGCTATTGACGGAAATTCCCGCAGACTATCAAGCTTTGGCTCAAGGGCTAGCAGACTTGGCAGAACAGTTTCGCTGTGACAAAATTATTGACCTAGCTAAATCTGGTGATTGATGGAAATGCCCTCCTTAGAATTCTCCAAAGCCAAAATTTTGATTGTTGACGATCAGCCAGAGAATCTTCGTCTGCTATCGGATGCTTTGAGCGGTGAAGCGTATGAGGTTAGGGGAGTAGTCAATGGAGAAATGGCGTTGATGGCTGCTAAAACTGTAGTTCCTGACCTGATCCTGCTGGATGTGGTCATGCCAGGATTAAGCGGTTATGAAGTGTGCGAACAGCTTAAGGCAGAATCTGCAACGAATAAGATTCCGATTATCTTTCTGAGCGCCAGCAATGATTCTCTTGATCGCGTCAAGGCTCTGAGCATTGGTGGTGTGGACTATATCAACAAACCCTTTCAGGTTGATGAAGTCCTTTTACGAATCAAAAATCAGCTCCAGCTACAGGCAGCTCAACGGAAAATATTGAGCTTTAACGTCGCCCTCGAACAGCGTATTTTGGAGCGAACTGCCCAGTTAGAAAAAGCCAACCAAGAACTAAAGCATGAAATTGAGGAACGAGGACAGCTAACTAAGCTATTACAAGAGAGCGAAGAAAAGCTAGAAAGTATCTTAAATTCCTTAGAAGAGGTCGTGTGGTCAGCGGACGTTGTCACAAGCAAGCTGCTATTTCTTAATCCCGCCGCCCAGGAAGTTTATGGTCGTCCTGTAGCAGAATTATTAGCCAATCCCGATCTGCGCCTAGAGTCAATTCATCCCGAAGATCGCGCTCGCGTTCAGTCATCTCTAGCAGGCAACGTTGAAATCAGCGATATTGAGTATCGAGTGATTCAGCCCAGTGGTGAAATACGCTGGGTCTGGGAACGTAGCCGTTTGATTTGTGACGCTAGCGGTAAACGTCGAGATGGCATTATTAGCGATATTACCGATCGCAAACAGATTGAAGCAGACTTAAGCTACGAAGCAAAACATGATTCTCTGACTAGTTTACCTAACCGTGCCGCTTTCCTCGAACGAGTCGATTGGGCAATCGAACGTAACCGTGCCGACTCTGAATATTTGTTTGCGATCCTATTTATCGATCTCGATCGCTTTAAAATTGTCAACGATAGTTTAGGTCATCAAATTGGCGATGAGCTACTCATTACCGTCGCCAATATTCTTCAAGACTGCGCCCGCAACCAGGACTATGTAGCTCGTTTGGGCGGAGACGAATTTACCATTGTGCTGGATCAGATTACGAGTATTGAAACGGCAAAGGCGATCGCCAAAAAGATTAACGAACAGTTAGCTACCCCAATCGATTTATCAGGTCATAAAGTTTTTACCAGCGCCAGTATCGGGATCGTGGAAGCAAATGCCAAGCATAAAGATAGCGCGGATCTATTACGAGATGCGGATCTCGCTATGTATCGAGCTAAAGCCTTGGGTAAGGCACGACATGAAGTATTCGATTTGGAAATGTACGCTGAAACAAGAGAGCTATTAGAGATCGAAAATGATCTGCGACAGGCGCTAATTGAAGATCAGTTTATACTTCACTATCAGCCAATTGTGGCTCTTAAAGCCGAGCATCTTTTTGGCTTTGAGGCACTGCTGCGTTGGAACCATCCCACCAAAGGCATAATTTATCCCGACAAGTTTTTAAAGATTGCCGTAGAGACGGGGCTAATTGTTACTCTAGGCGAACTAGTGTTGAACAAAGTCTGCCAACAAATTTCTGATTGGCAACAAAAGTATCCTGCGGCATCAGATTTAAGGATTAGCATTAATTTGGCTAGTCAACAAATCAGAGATCCCAACTTTCTCACTACTCTGGACCGTGCGATCGCCAATAATAATCTGTCGGGATCATGTTTGGATCTAGAAATAAATGAAACAATCTTGATGGATCATCAATCAGAGACATTTGACCTCTTTCAAGAAATTAAGTCTAGAGAGATCAGATTAAGCATCGATGATTTTGGAACTGGTTATTTATCTTTGCAATACCTCAAGCGTTTTCCGATTGATGCATTAAAAATTGATCGTTCTTTCACCCAAAGCATGTTGCAAGATCGCAATCATTTTGAAATCATAAAAATGATTATTGCCCTGGCACGAACTTCCAAAATAAGTGTCGTCGCCGAAGGAATCGAAAATTTCAAACAGTTGAAAGTATTAGAAACACTAAACTGCGGCTATGGTCAGGGATATTTATTTTCTCAACCCCTAGATTGGGAGTCGGCGGAAATATTTCTTGAACGGTAGTAATCAGTAATCATTCAAGAATACTCTTGGTAGTCGATGTTTGAATCCACAGAGAATTTCCCAAGAGATTGTATCTAATTGCTTTGCCCAGTCATCGGCGGTTATGTTTAGTTCGTTTTGGCAACCGATCAGAGTGACAATATCTCCTGGCTGGACGTGAGGCAGGTGATCGACCTGCAGCATTAGCTGATCCATCGTGATTGCCCCAATTTGTGGCGCTAACTGCCCATTAATAATCGCCTGGAGCCGATTGGACAAATTACGGGGAACTCCATCGGCATAACCAATTCCCACTACCGCAATCTTTGTCTCTGACTGGGTGACAAATTGACGACCATAACTGACTCCTTCTCCTGGGGGAATAGTTTTTACTTGAACAATTTTTGCCTTAACCCGCAGTACGGGTTTGAGATCAAGGACTTGATCAAGATGAGGCGCAGGATATAGACCATATAGAGCCAAGCCAACTCTGACCATGTCGTAGTGGGTAGAGCGATCGCCCAAAGTAGCGGCAGAATTAGCCAAATGTAGCTGGGGTGGGTTTAATTTAGCTGCCTTTAACTGTGCTACGGCAACCTGAAAACGCTGATGCTGGAGGTTCATGACAGTGCGATCTCTTTCGTCAGCCGTAGCAAAATGAGAATAAATACTAGCTATCTCAAGATTGGGCAATGTATGCACCACAGAGACAAAATCTAGCGCCTCCTGCCAACTTGTTCCTAGGCGGGACATTCCTGTATCAAGCTTTAGATGTACTCGTGCCGACCTACCTAGTTTAGCCAAAGTACGATTAAAAATTATTGCCTGTTCGGTGTGGCAAATTGTGACTTCTAATTCCCAAGCTGCAACCGCCTGAATATCTTCGGTAGCATTGATTGCTCCTAACACTAGAATTGGTGCCGTAATTCCCCCCTGGCGCAATTCCACTCCTTCTGCCAGGGTAGCGATCGCCAAACTATCTGCGCCATGTTCCAAGGCGGTTTGAGCTACCTTCAGCGCTCCATGACCATAGGCATCCGCCTTAACCACCGCCATTAATTTAGTTGAGACTGTCAGCCAAGCTTTAAGGGTGCGAACGTTATGAGCTAGAGCAGCTAGATCCACCTCAACCCAGGCTCTTTGACGATTTACGGACAGAGACGCAGAATTTGGGTTGAATTTTATTTGCTGTTGCCAACTCACCATATCTAAAATTTTTATCTAGAATTAGCTAATATTATTGACAAATATTAGTCGAGAAATAGATAAAGTCAAGCATGACAAGGAAATGGAACACATAATGGCAATAGATGCATAATATAAACCAAAAGACAGTGTCACTTAGGTTACATCAATTAGTTTGTCTGTGTTACTATTCCTGTAAATAATATAAGTCTTTATTATGGGTAAGGTATTAGTACTAAATGCTTCCTATGAGCCCCTCAATATCACTAGCTGGCGTAGAGCAGTAGTATTGCTTCTAAAAGGTAAAGCCGAGCAGCTCGAACATCGCGGAGAATTTATCTACAGTGGTTTCCCCCTACCGACAGTAATTCGTCTGAGATATTATGTCAGAGTCCCCTACAAAGAAATTCCCTTAACCCGACGCAACGTGCTTGAAAGAGACACTAATACCTGCCAGTATTGTAAGGCAAAAGGAGATCAGTTAACGATCGATCATGTGATTCCACGCTCGCGCGGTGGTGGGGATACTTGGGAAAACCTGGTGGCGGCCTGCGTTAGATGCAACGTCAGAAAAGGAAATCGGACTCCCAAAGAAGCTGAGATGATGCTCCAAACCAAACCTCGTCGTCCCTATAGCAGCCTTCATTTTGAACTAGTCAAATATACTCAAGGCAACTCTAACCAAGAGTGGAAGAAATATGTAATTGGCATTTGATCTGGTCTCATTCTACTGGTGGCTAGAGAAAAAAGGAGGTTGATGATAAACTCAAAGCTCCGCATAAAAATTACTATACTTAACTCTCTAACTTGGTAATTATTTAATTACCCGTAGCACCAAAATATGTCTTCAAACATTAATACCTCTCTAGAACGTCGTTTCGCTCAGAAAAATGGCTCAAAAAATCAGTTGGAGGCGATCGATAGTAAGTTTGTCCAGGAGACAAAAAAAGATAGCGATTTAGCCAAAGTAGTCCAACAGTTAGCCAAGGTTCTAGAACGGCATCGAGGAGAAAAACAAATTGTGGTAATTCAGGATTTTCCCGATCCTGATGCCCTTTCTAGTGCTTGGGCATACCAGCTAATCGCTGCCAACTATGACATTAGCTGCGACATTGTCTATGGTGGAACCCTGTCTCACCAAGAGAACATCACTCTTGTCCGTTTGACTAGTTTACCAGCAAAAAGATATATTCCTAGCGCTCTTCAGTCGCAAAACCTCTCTGAATACAAAGGCTGTGTATTAGTAGATAGCCAAGGCACCAACAGCCAGCTTTACTCGGTGGTAGAGGAAGCGGGAATACCTCTAATTGTAGTTGTTGATCACCACAGTAAACAGGGTGAATTGAAAGCAGAATTTGTCGATTTGCGCCCTCAGACTAGGGCAACGGCGACAATTTTCACCCAGTATATTCAGTCAGGAATGCTAGATTTTGATTCTAGCAACGAAAATCATGTCAAGTGTGCCACGGCTTTGATGCATGGATTGAGATCTGACACGAATCGTCTGATGCAGGCAAAAGAAGAAGACTTTATTGCTGCTGCCTATCTCAGTCGCTTTTACGATTCCCAATTGTTAAATGCGGTCTTACAGTCCGCGCGATCGCGTCGCGTGATGAACGTTATTGAAAGAGCTTTACGCAATCGAATTACGAAGAAGAATTTTTCAATCTCTGGAGTTGGCTATCTGCGTTATGACGATCGCGACGCCATCCCCCAGGCAGCAGATTTCTTAGTAACAGAAGAAGATATTCACACCGCCGTCGTTTATGGCATAGTCCATAATGAAGATGATGATAAAGAGTTAGTAATCGGTTCTTTACGCACCACCAAACTGACCTTAGATCCCGACGAATTTATTAAGGAAACTCTCGGCAAAGATGCTCAGGGAAGATTTTTTGGTGGTGGTAGATATATGGCAGGGGGTTTTGAGATTCCAGTTGGCTTCCTTAACGGCTTTAACGACAATTCAGAATATACCAAGCTCAAGTGGGAAGTATTTGATCGCCAAATCAAACAGAAGTTAATGCGATTAGTCGAGCCTGAAGATAATGTAATTGCGGCAGATTAAGTCTCTCTGATGGAAGTTTACTTAATTCGTCATGGAATCGCCGCCGAGCGGGGGAGTTATGCAGATGATGAGTTGCGTCCTCTAACAGGGAAAGGTCACGCTCGGACAACTGAGGTAGCCCAACGTTTATGGACTACTGGACTAAGGTTTGACCTTATTTTGAGTAGTCCCTTGATTCGTGCGCTCCAAACTGCCCAGATTTTACAGCAGACTGGTCTGAGCCAGAATATTGTTACTTTCGCTCCGCTTAAACCCGATGGTGCGATCGCCAAATGGCTAGAGTGGTCGCAGCAATATCAGCAAAAACATCCCGATGCCAAGCTAGCTTTGGTAGGACACCAGCCCGATTTGGGTAACTGGACAGAAATGCTGCTGTGGGGATCGATTGAGGACAGAATAGTTGTTAAGAAAGCAGGAATAATCGGTTTGAAATTACCGCCCATGGGTACGGCGATCGCTCGCAGCACTTTGTTTTTACATACTGCCCCAAAGTGGCTGCTTTAGTTTAGGCAGTAGGTAGGTAGCAAGTAAAGCGATCGCTCTAAACTCAGAGCAAATTAAGTACATAAGAACTATCGTAGTTATAATCAAGTAAATCCTTACCTTTTACCTTCTACCTTTTACCTCTTACCCCAAATAAATGCTATCTTCCGAGCAGCCGAAAACCGCCCCACGAACTCCTGTCGAACAATCTCTCTGGCTAGAGGGGGAGTTAGTACGACTCAAGCAGAGTTTACGGAGTGGACAACAGGGTTTGGCAAACTGGCGGGGAGGAGAGATGGCGGTTTCTGCCGTACCAGGGGCGGGAAAGTCCCATAGTTTGTCGGTAGCGGCGGCGGTGGCGATCGCCCAAAATCAGCTTCACAGTCGCAAACAGTTGGTAGTAGTTACCTATACTCGTTCGGCAGCGGCAAATATTAAAAGTAAGATTCGCGATCGCCTCAAAACTTTGATGTTGCCCCCTAGGGGCTTTGTGGTGCATACTCTTCATGGTTTGGCGCTCAATATTGCTAACTCTCGTCGTGAACTGTCAGGTTTAGATTTAGATCGAGTGACAATTGTTGTACCCAATACAGGGCATCGAATTATACGGGGGGCAGTAGAAAAATGGATTGCTAGCCATCCCCAGCAGTATCAGCGACTTTTAGAGGGGGTGCAGTTTGATGGGGAGGAAACCGAGCGATTACGCCGCCAGTCGGTGCTGCGCACGGAGGTTTTGCCTAGTTTAACCAATACGGTGGTGCGAGAGGCAAAAAGTTCAGGACTACTACCCCAGCAGCTAGAGGAATTGAGTCAAGGTGCGATCGATGAATATGGCATTCTACAAATTGCCGCAGGACTGTATCAAGAATATCAGCAGGCGATGGAGGCTCAAGACTTCGTAGACTATGACGATATGATTCTAGCAGCGCTGAAGGTTTTGGAATATCCGCCCATGCGCTTACTCTGGCAAAATCAGGTTTATGGCGTTTTTGAGGACGAAGCACAAGATTCAAGTCCGCTTCAGGAAAAATTGATTTCGATCCTAGCGGGCAATAGCGCCCAACCTCAGAATCCACCAAATTTGGTCAGGGTAGGAGATCCTAATCAGGCGATCAACTCGACCTTTACCCCAGCCGATCCAATTTACTTCAATTGGTTTTGTGAAACCTGCAAACAGCAGAATAGTCTCAACACCATGAATCAGGCGGGGCGCAGCAGCAAAATTATTATCGACAGCGCCAATTTTGTGGTTCACTGGGTCAATCAAAAGTGGTCTAAATCAGCAGAAGCCACACAATCACTGCCTTTTCGACCCCAGAATATTATCACTGTTCCTCCAGGAGATCCCCAGCCTGATGCGAATCCCCAACCTGTCGGTAGTGGTGTGACGATTTGCCACCCCGATGATGTATACCAAACCGTGGATCTGATTGCCCAACAGGCGATCGCTTTACTGACGGAAAATCCCACGCGCAATGCCGCAATTTTAGTCAGAGAGAATCGTCAAGCGCGTTTTTTAGCCGAGACACTAGCGTTTCTTCCGAGAGAACATGGAATCAACGTCTACGAAGTAGGAGAAAGCGAACGATATTCCCAGATACCAGGGGAAATTCTCCAGCTACTCCAGTTTCTGGATCGACCCCACTCGCCCGATAATCTCAAAGGAGCATTAGAAGTACTTCAACAGCGCAGCCTGATTCCCACTCAAGATCTCAATGCTTTGGCTACGTCTCCCGAGCAGTTTCTTTATCCTACTCCTCTACACCCAGAACAAAAACCCCAGGTAGAGCAGACTCGCCGCTACTGCGTAAATTTACTCCGCGCCAGGATGGAACTACCCCACTACCAGCTAATTCCTTTTTTGGGTATGAGTCTCAAATACACAGGTTCGGAATTAGCTACCCTGCAAAAACTAGCTGAAAAGGTAAGTCAGCAAACAAGGGGTGAAAGTTCGCCTCAGACGACGATTAAGATATTAGGAGAAATTGTTAATGCCGAAAATTTTGAAGGGGTAGAAGAAGACGATGGCGATCGCTATACTCGTCCTAACCAGGTAACGATTATTACGATGCACAAGGCAAAAGGACTCGATTGGGACTACGTGTTTATTCCCTTCCTCCATCAAGATATTCTGCCTGGACAACCCTGGATCCCTAACGCTGGCAAGTTTTTGGGCAGCTTTACTCTCTCCGAAGTTGCTCGCGCTCAAATTAGAAGTCTGGTGCATCATCAATATGTAGCGCCCGAACAGCCGCAAACTATTCCTCTGCCCACGGCGGCTTGGGAAGAAGCAGTAAAGCTCAAACAAGCGGAAGAATATCGCTTACTGTATGTGGCTATGACTAGAGCCAAACGCCTACTGTGGATGTCGGCGGCAGATTTGGGACCCTTCCGCTGGAGCGTATTTCGCGGCGATCAACCTGCTAGTTTGCAGCAGAAAAAACCCTGTCCAGTGTTACCAGCACTGGTTCAGTATCTCAGAAGCCAAAATTATTAATGTTGACTGTTGATCTTATGCCCTGGTGGTACTGTTAACCGTCAACGGTTGCTTGCTATCAGCTTTAACAATACGCCAGCATTGATATACTCCTGCCAGAAAAAATCCCTCAGCCGCGATTTTTGCTGTTTCCTCGACGATACCGAGCCAGCTGATCATTTTACCCATTAGATTAGGATCGTCCGTGACCATGGAAACGAAGAGAAAGTTATTACTCAAAATATCTAAAACTACCATCAGCCCTCCTAGGACAAATCCTATTTTGAAATAATTAAAGGACGAACGAAAAATTTGTAATGTTTTCCACTGTGAAGCGACGTAAATTAAAGCCAAGATGAGATAGATGCCGACAATAATATCATCAGCTAAGTCAGTCACCATCGTCTCTTCTATGTTCAATACTCCATGCAGCCAAACATCTAGCTGTTCATGAAGGGAAAGAGCATCGTCTAGTGCCAGCAAGAATGCACCTATACCGACAATTAACCAAAAGCCAGCATTTTTTCTCAGCTTTGAATCTAAAGACCGCTTTTCGAGACGAAATATCATTCCCGCTAAAACAGCAACCGCCAGTATTTGCAAGCAAGAAAGAATAGTAATCGAGCCGCCTTCTTCAAAATGATGAAAAGCATCATTGGGTCTTAATATGGCGATCGCAATCGCTACAGTTTCTAAAAAAAGAACGATAAACAATAGCCGCTTGTGAGAAATTCCCCTGAACGGTGAAGATTTGGTTTTCATTAAGACTGAATCAATCTGTAATTAATTGTTAAAGATTAACATGCCTAAAACTTGGTTGAATTTGCCTCCAGGGCTAAAAGTTAAACAAAGTTGAACCAAGAGCAATTTACCAAAGCCCAATTTTCAGAGAGAATATGTAAGCAAAGTCAGAGATTACTCCGCCGTGAAACGACGGAGCCTGCTCTGACCGTTGGTAAATTTGTGTGTCAGGCTGAGGAGAGATTAACCAAGAGTGAGCCAAGCAAATGAGTTAAGTCACAATCAAATAAAAGGTCGCGATTATCATTGGCGCTTTTGGGCTAACGTCCCGATTTATCCCTACAGTAAGAGGCGGACAATTCGGCAAGAGGTCTTGCCCGATCGCATTTGGACTTTCGATCAGCTACAGGGTATTTTCTATGTCGTCGTCCCGATCAGAATGACGGTAATTAAGCTCGAACAGGGAGGACTTTTGGTCTATGCACCTGTTGCCCCTACCCAACAATGTCTTGATCTTGTTCGGGAACTGGAGGTTCGTCATGGAGCAGTGAAGTATATTATCTTGCCGACTATTTCTGGCTTAGAGCATAAGAATTGCGTTGGACCTTTTGCCCGTAAGTTTCCTCAGGCGACAGTCTATGTTGCCCCCAAGCAGTGGAGTTTTCCCCTTAATCTACCCCTAAGCTGGCTCGGTTTTCCTGCCAAGAGGACTAAAGTTTTGCCCGCCGACAGCAGCCAAACTCCCTTTGCCGATGAATTTGACTATGCCATTTTAGGAGATATTGATCTGAGATTGGGTCAATTTGAAGAAGTAGCTTTTTTCCATCGGCGATCGCAAACTCTTTTGGTAACAGACTCAATCGTCTCGATTCCCAATGAGCCACCCAAAATAATTGAGCAGGATCTTTTCCCCCTCTTGTTTCATGCACGGGAAAATGGTCGAGAAAAAATTAGCGACACGCCCGAAAATCGCCTCAAAGGATGGCGGAGAATTTGTCTCTTTGCCATGTATTTTCGCTCTAGCGTGCTTGATGTTCCCTCTTTGGGCAAAATCTTCCAAGATGCCTGGCGATCGCCCCATAAATCGGCTCAGACCTATTGGGGCTTATATCCTTTTCAGTGGCAAAATAACTGGCAAGAGGCTTTTACCACCCTGGCTCAGGATGGTCGAGTATTAGTCGCCCCCATTCTACAAACCTTAATTCTTAATCGCGCTCCTATGGCGACCTTACAGTGGGCAGATCGGGTTGCTAGCTGGAATTTTAACCAAATTATACCCTGTCATTTTTCTGCTCCAGTCAAGACCAGCCCTGATGAATTTCGCCGTGCATTTAACTTTTTAGCAGCAAATAATCCAGAAGTATTGCCAGAAGCAGATTTAGCAACTCTCAAATATATCGATGCTCTTCTCTATAAACCTGGTCTTGTGCCGCCTCCTGTCTCCCTAGATCCCAAGTAATTGACGGTTGCTAATTTTAATAGCATTAAGTAATGAGGAGACAACTTAATTTTTCTGTAGTTTAGACTATCTTAGATGAAGAACTAATATCAAATAGATCCCCCAAAACGGCGTAATCTAGTCTGGTATTCTGATAACCGTGTATTTGGTTATTTACGAAAAAAAAGTAACAATTAGGTAAGTTAAAACCAGTAATTTTTTAATTCCAGGCAGTTACATAATATGATCACGATTGAAGAAGCTCTATATTTAGTCGATAATGCCATCAAGCCAGAAAGGCTAAATTCGGTTCAGGAATTGATTCTAACTCAATGTTGGTCTGGCAAAACTTACCAAGAAATTGCTGATGCCTCTGGATATGATCCTGACTACGTAAGAGTTGTGGGTTCTCGACTATGGCAGCTTCTTTCCGAGTCATTTGGTGAAAAAATAACTAAAAATAACTTTCGCTCAATTCTTCGGCAACAGTCAGGAAAATTCGAGGAGAAGAATCGGGTCAAGGGTAATATCAGTGCTCTAGAGCTACCGAATACCCCAGTACCCCTGGATTCGCCTCTCTATGTGCAGCGTCCACCGTCGGAAACTCTCGCGTATGAAGAGATTCTCAAGCCAGGAGCGTTAATTAGAATTAAGGCGCCCAAGCGTATGGGCAAGACATCTTTAATTATGAGAATTTTAGCTCATGCTCAATCTAGGGGATATCGCACGATTAGACTTAATCTGCTTCAGGCTGACGATGGTGTACTAAGCAATTTGGAACGTTTGCTACGCTGGTTTTGCGCCAATATTACTCTGCAACTGGGAGTTGAATCTCTCTTGGACGATTACTGGGACGAAGACTTGGGATTCAAAGTAAGCTGTACTACTTACTTGCAGGGATATATATTGGGACAGCTAGATAGCCCTTTAGTCATAACTTTAGATGAGGTTAATCGCCTATTTAAATTTCCTCATGTGGCTCAGGAGTTTTTGCCCCTATTGCGTTTTTGGCACGAGGAAGCCAACAATGTTCCGATTTGGCAAAAGCTACGCTTGATTGTGACCCACTCTACGGAAATTTATATTGCTCTGAACATCAACCAGTCTCCGTTCAACGTGGGATTATCTTTAAGACTGGCAGAGTTTAACTGGTCACAAATAGAGGAATTAGCTCGAAGATATGGTCTAGAATCGGAGCAATACGAGATTCAACCAGAAAAAATCAAGTCTCTGGCTAAAATTGTTGGTGGACATCCCTATCTAGTTAATTTGGCATTTTGCCATCTCGTCACTCAAAATCACGATATTGACCAGATGATTCGCGAAGCTACAACGGATACTGGTATCTACCGAGATTATTTACGAGGACATTTGATTACCCTCAGAGACTACCCTGAGTTAGCAGACTCCTTCAAAAAAGTGATTAATGCTGAAGGCGCAATCACACTTAACTCGATCTCTGCCTACGAATTGGAAAGCATGGGCTTGGTTAAGTTAGAAGGGAATAAAACTACACCCTCATGCGAGCTTTACCGCACCTATTTTCGCGATCGCCTCTAGTCTGCTATCGATAAACCGAGGGCGATTAAGATAAATTCAGACTTAATGTATCATAAATTACTTTTTTTCTAGCTTGAGTCAGCTAAATAATTAGGATCTACCAACAGATTTACTTTGCTATTTTAGACATAATTCTCGCTTTGTATTCCACCTATGATCTAGCCCTGCCGAGACGGTGTTTTTAGGCTAATAGATCAAATCTAAAGAAAGTATATAAAAACTTATTTAATCGACATAAATCTTCTAGCCTATTTATATAGACTAATTTAATAGTTTATTTTGCTCTGATATGCTTTGATCATATTCAGACCAAGTGTTAACCAATCAGCTTCTAAACTCTGTGAACAATTCTGCCATCAGACATTCATTCACCAATGTCTTGCCTTTATTGAGTAGTAAGTTGTGCGCTAGAACCGAGATTGATGCAGAAGAACGAGAGTCAGTCGAGCAAGATCTACCAAAAGCTTTTAATGATAGCGAAACAAAATATCAGTTAATTACTCAAGTAGTGAGCGACGGTGTTTGGTCGTGGGATCTCAGCAGCGATCGCATCGAATATTCGCCTCGTTGGAAATCGATGCTGGGGTATGAGGAACTAGAAATTAATCACAGTCCCGTAGAGTGGTTGGTTCGAGTACATCCAGGTGATATTGAGAAGCTCAAAAGCTATTTGGCAAAGTGCTGGCAGGGAACAATAGCAAGTTTTGAGATCGAATATTCTTTACTGCACCGAGATGGGCAATACCGTTCAATGCGCTGCAAATGTATTGGTGTTGTGGGTGTAGACGGAGAGGTTAGCTATCTGATCGGCGCTCAAGCAGACATTACGGAATGCAAACGCCTGAAAACCCGTTTAAACCGAGAGTTGAATTGCGATCGCCTGACTCAGTTACCCAATCGCCAGCTGTTTATCGACAAACTGCAAGAGCTATCGGCACTAGAGCAGCATCCTGATTATTCGTTTGGTATTTTATGTTTGGATCTAGATAGATTCAAAAATGTCAACCATAATTTTGGTAATGCTGTTGGCGATCTTCTCTTAATCGAGATCGTCAAAAAGCTTCGTTATTGCCTCAGACCACAAGATTTATTAGCTCGACTGGGAGGAGACGAATTTGCTATTCTGCTAACCAACTTCGCAGGAGAACAACATCCCGATGAGATTGCGGCCCAGATTCAGCAACAGTTCTCATCTCCCATTGAGGTTGCTCAACACTCGATTCTCGTCACTACAAGCATTGGCATTGCTACTCCCGATAGTAATAGTTTGTCTAGCTCAGCGGCTTCAAAGATCAACGATCTGCTGCAATCATTTCAGAATGCCGAAATTGCAATGCACCAGGCAAAACAAAAAGGACAAGCCTGTAATAGATTATTTGAATCCAGACTGTATCTGCAAAGTTTAGAACAGAACAAATCCGAAGCTGCTTTACGCCAGGCGATCGAACAGGAGCAGTTTGTGCTGCACTATCAGCCGATAGTAGAATTAGCAGAGCGGCAGTTAGTCGGTTTTGAGGCTTTAATTCGCTGGGAGCATCCCACCAGAGGATTGGTTTATCCCAATGACTTCATTCCCTTAGCAGAGGATACGGGTCTAATTATGCCGATTGGCTGGTGGGTGCTGCGCTCGGCTTGTCAACAAATGACGCAGTGGCAGCAAGACCAGAAAGCAGGTTCAATTTTTATCAGCGTTAACATCACTGGCAGGCAGTTCTCTCAACCTTATGCGGGAGAGATTATCGCTCAAATCTTAACTGAAACAGGTTTAGACCCTCAATGTCTCAAGCTTGAAATAACGGAAAGCGAAATCATTGAAAATATGGCTCTAGTCTTACCGACGGCAGAGAAGCTAAAGAGTCTGGGAGTTCAGCTTTCGATGGACGATTTTGGTACGGGTTATTCTTCCCTCAGCTATCTTCACTGCTTACCCATAGATACTTTGAAAATAGATCGCTCTTTTATTCAAGGCATGGAAATAGATCATCATCAGCTAGAGCTAGTCAAAACCATTATCAAATTAGCCGAAGTATTCGACTTAGACCTAATCGCCGAAGGAATTGAAACCGAGAAACAGTGCAACGAGTTAATTGCTCTCCAGTGTAAATACGGACAGGGCTATCTATTCTCCCGCCCCGTAGATAGTGCGATCGCTAGTACCCTGATTAATTAGTCAATAACTATGGTCTGAGCGCAGCTTGAGCTATGATAGTTTTCACTTTTGTTCTTTGAGTTTATTATTGGTGGCTGTTGAGTAGAGCCAGCCAATATTATTTAGAATATTTTTTTGTTTTGGGGAAATGTTTCTAGACCCCCCATCTCGTACCATAATTGTGGTTATAGCTTTTGATTAAACTAGTTTTACCCTCTTCGTTATAATTATTAAAACCCAATCTGATACTTATAATGTCAGTGATTAAATTTAGGAATAAAATCAAAAGAAAATAAAATATAACCTAAAAAGACTGTAAAAAAAGACCAAAGATAATTGTAATTCTATTAATTTAAGTGTAGACAATTAATATTAAATATGCGATGTAATCTAATTTACAGTTAAATTTGCTAGTAAATACAAAGAAAATATTGAGAGGTCAAATAAATTGGCTTCTTTATTTTTATCTTGCTCATAGCTCGATTTCATTTAACTAGATAGCCTCTAGAATACTCCCCAACCAAAGCACGTTCTCCACTAGAGCAGTAATTTTGTTCGGCCCAAGATGGCGTTTTCGTAACTCGTGACGGTAGTTATAAGCTCGAAGCAATAGCAATTGAGGGAAATAACAAAACATAACATTAGCTACCTTTGATTACAGCTTCTTACCATATTTATGATCTGAATAATACCTAAATAGTAATTGAATATCGCTGAGATAAAACTGTATACTTAATCAGTAATTTTAAAACAGAGCATTTTAAGCGTAATTTTATTTACTAGCCTTAGCGCCTAACCATAATTTAAATGATTAACGTTCTTATTGTAGACGATCAAAAATTAACTCATAGATTAGTAGAAACTTATCTAGAAACTGAACCTGAAATAAAGATAGTTGGTTTTGCTAATGATGGTAGGGAGGCAATTGACAAAATACCTCTTTTGCAACCAGACGTGATTTTAATGGACGTTGAAATGCCCAGGATGGATGGTTTGAGCGCCACCAAAATTATCACCCAGGAATTTCCTCAGACAAAAGTGCTGATTTTAACAGTTCACGACAATGAACAACATTTAAGCAGAGCATTAAA
>JBCBWB010000390.1:0-716 GCA_039817275.1 Cyanobacteria bacterium J06648_1
TCCTCTGGGAATTCAAAGTTTTGATGTGGTTGGTCTTGTGTCGCCATCCATGCTCTGAGACCTTCATTGAGCAGGATGTTTTTAGTGTAGAAAGTTTCAAACTCAGGATCTTCTGCTGCTCTCAACTCTTGCGAGACGAAATCGTATGCACGCAAGTTCAAAGCAATACCGATAATCCCAATACTTGCCATCCATAGACCTGTTACGGGTACGAACAACATGAAGAAGTGCAACCAACGTTTGTTAGAGAAAGCGATACCGAAAATCTGTGACCAGAAACGGTTTGCTGTCACCATACTGTAGGTTTCTTCCGCTTGAGTTGGTTCAAAAGCACGGAACGTATTAGAGCTACCGCCATCATCAAACAGCGTGTTCTCTACTGTGGCACCGTGAATCGCACAAAGCAGCGCTCCACCAAGTACACCCGCTACTCCCATCATGTGGAAAGGATTGAGTGTGAAGTTGTGGAAACCCTGTACAAAGAGGATGAAACGGAAAATACCCGCTACGCCCAAACTGGGTGCAAAGAACCAAGAAGACTGTCCTAATGGATAGAGCAAAAATACCGAGACAAATACGGCGATGGGCGCACTAAAAGCGATCGCATTGTAAGGACGAATCCCCACTAGACGCGAAATCTCGAACTGACGTAGCATAAAGCCGATCAGAGCGAAAGCACCGTGCAGAGCTACAAAAGCCCATAGACCACCGATTTG
>JBCBWB010000391.1:0-714 GCA_039817275.1 Cyanobacteria bacterium J06648_1
ATTAGGCAATCTAACTCTTTATGTCATCGGTGATGATGAAGAACCTGCTAATCCTGGTACAGGCAATCCTGATACGGATAATCCTGGCACTCCAACCACTCCCGATCCTAATGCCCCTGCGGGGACAATTCGCATCCAGGCAGAAGACTACAAAGCAGGAGTCAACGGCACTGAGTATTTTGACTTTAACCCCGAAAACCTCAGCGGTCAGTATCGTCCTAACGAGGCGGTAGACATTGAAACAACTGGCGATGTTGGCGGCGGCTTTAATGTGAGCTTCATTCAGGATGGTGAATTCCTGACCTATGATGTCAACGTCGCTGAAGCAGGTACTTACGACGTGGTACTCAGAGTTGCTACTCCATCAGGGGATACTCAAAGTACGGAAGTTACCATCAATGGACAAACCTACACTGCTGACTTCGGCTTTACTGGCGGTTGGCAAGAATATCAAGATGTTCTGGTCACAAACGTGAGTTTAGCGGCTGGGGTTCAAGAATTGCGCTTAGACATGAAGTCTAGTCAGTTCAACCTCAACTACATTGACTTGGTAGCGGCTGAACCTGGGGCAAATATTGATGCACGGCACCGACAGCAGTGTTGAACACAACTGCTCATACCAAGAATGCTCAGGGTATTGCGCCCCTGGAATTTAGCATTACCTACAGCGACGATCAAGCAGTCAACGCTGCCACCATTGATGCTAATGACCTC
>JBCBWB010000392.1:0-711 GCA_039817275.1 Cyanobacteria bacterium J06648_1
TCGCGCTTCCCTGCGTAATAAGTACTTTTCGCGGTACCAATCAGCAAACAGCGGCGCAGCATTTGCCATATACCAGCATCAAACATATAGCCACCGCTACGTCCCGGAATCATTTCTGCTTCTCTACCAGGGATTGGTTGATTTTGCGGTGTATTTTTATTTTTTTGAGTAAAAAATTTATAGTTCATTATTTTAACTCCCAGCCCTCGCGGGCAAAAAAGGAAGGTGGTAAGGCGGGATTTGCACCCGCGACTTCCCGCTTGACAGGCGATAACCTTTATTCATCGTCCTTTTCAGGCAAGTTTTGAACAAAGATGTTTAGGCGCTCTAACTACTGAGCTACTTACCACATAAAGATTTTGGATTTTGCGGAAAGTTGGGGGTGTCGGTTTCCGGAGCCATTGCGGTCTTGGGGGTTTCCCCCATGAGCAAATGGCGTTCCCCCAAACTTTCCAAGACGGATTTTGGATTGTGGTGGCAAGGCAGGACTTGTTAGCGAAGCGTGTCCGCAAGGACATACCTGCGACGCACGAATTAAAAACGATAAACCTAATTCTTCGTCCCCGAAGGGTAAGTTTGTGAAAAAGGATATACTTCCGTCGCTCTAACCAACTGAGCTACTCGCCACATAAATATTAATATTTTGATTTTTGGTGTAGGGGGTAGGAGTCGTTAGCGAAGCGTGTCCGCAAGGACATACCTACGAACAGA
>JBCBWB010000393.1:0-709 GCA_039817275.1 Cyanobacteria bacterium J06648_1
CGCGATCGCTTTTTGAAACAGGTAGAGGGTGTTACCGATCCTGAACTCAAGCGTCGTCGAATTGGACATGAGTTTATTCAGGTGTTTGAATCAGAATCTAAAAAGCTGGGTCCTTTTGACTATCTGGCTCAGGGAACGCTCTATCCCGACGTCATCGAATCGGCAGATACCAACGTTGACCCGCAAACTGGCGAAAGAGTCGCGGTCAAAATCAAAAGTCACCACAACGTGGGTGGCCTGCCAAAAGACTTGAGATTCAAGCTGATCGAGCCCCTACGCAAACTCTTCAAAGACGAAGTTCGTAAGGTCGGTCAGGCAGTCAACCTGCCCGACGACATTGTTCGTCGCCATCCTTTCCCTGGTCCTGGCCTAGCGATCCGTATCCTGGGTGAAGTCACCCCCGAGCGCCTGCGTATCCTGCGAGAAGCAGACTACATTATCCGTCAGGAAATCCGCCGCAGCGACAGCTACCACGACTTTTGGCAGGCCTTTGGCGTATTGCTGCCTGTGCGTAGCGTCGGCGTTATGGGCGATCAGCGCACCTATGCCTATCCCATCGTTTTACGACTGGTTAGTAGTGAAGATGGCATGACCGCCGACTGGTCGCGTGCGCCTTACAAGCTGCTAGAAAGTATTTCCAATCGTGTGGTGAACGAGGTTGATGGTGTTAATCGCGTTGTGTACGACATTACGTCCAAGCCGCCTGGCA
>JBCBWB010000394.1:0-708 GCA_039817275.1 Cyanobacteria bacterium J06648_1
GTTGCTGAATAGCGATCGAGGAGAAAAAGCTAATATCAAGTCTTCTTCGATGCAGGTCATTGCCTTTAATCCGAATAAACCCGTACTGCATCAGCCTGATAGAGATAAATACTGGGAAAATCACTATCCCGAATATTATCGGCGTAGGTAGAAATCAAATAAAGATCGCCATTGAGATTTTCAGGTAACAAAGTCACCCCGTCAAACAGCATCGCCCTTAAGCCTAGCTGAGTAAAGATCAAAATAATCGAAAACGCCACCCCCAGAATAGCCACCAGCAAACGCACTTTCTGATGAGATAGCTGCAACCAGGCTACGGGAGTTCGACGTAGATAAGCTTTTAGCATTTAACATTGAGCATTTAACATTTAACATTGAGCAATCAACATTTAACAATCAACAATCAACAATCAACAATCAACAATTAACAATCAACAATCATTCACTTATCTCGACGCGGACTTTCATATTGGTTAATCCTGCAACTTTCTGGCTATCGCTTGGATCGATGCGGATCTTGACTTCCACAATTCGAGAATTCTCGTCTTGGGTAGGATCTTGTGAACCCTGAGATAGTTGTTTTGCCCCTACCTGTAATCCTAAATGTTCTACCGTCCCCGTTAACTTGCCCGCAAACCCTCCATATTCGCTACTGATAGTTGCTTGTTGCCCAATTCTGACCTTGGCAATATCGGTTTCATAGACTTC
>JBCBWB010000395.1:0-705 GCA_039817275.1 Cyanobacteria bacterium J06648_1
ATCAATGCCTTGGAAGCCAATCACCTCACTACAATCAGTTGGCAATGTTGAAGCATAGTAAAAATAGCGATTTCATTGTCCGAATTACGAGTAGGTTTATTGAGCTTTAATACAACTCGTCTTGCCAGTAGGGATTCTCCAGCATTGCTCAGACTGACGGTTTGCTCAAATAATTCTCCTGCTTCAACATTGCCAACTGATTGTAGTGAGGTGATTGGCTTCCAAGGCATTGATTTGTGTTCGCGAATCACAAAGTTTGCCCCGCTTCGATGCAATCCCAACAAAAAGCTTGCAGTACACATATTACGGTCAGCAATCCATAACTCGCCTTGCTTTACAGTTTTAAGTACTTCGTTAAACAAAGAACGTTCTTGAGCATGACCATCTTCACAGGCAAACACGTTGATTGCCAATCTTAATTCTGGATCAAGAACCACCAATGACTTACCTGGCAATGCTCCTGCGGCAATTTTCCGCAATACTTCAAGACGATGGTCGGTTTTTTCGAGACAATTACCGTCAAGGATTCTAACTTTATAACCGCTCAATAATTGTGGTGATTTACCGCCGACAAATTCGATTAAATTTGCTAGTGGAATAGCTGTTTCCCTTACAATTGCTGAACTAACGCTTGTTTCAACTCCGTTTAATTTGTCATAAACAGCTGTGCGGCTTACATTGATTTCTTCAGCTTTGGCACGATAA
>JBCBWB010000396.1:0-698 GCA_039817275.1 Cyanobacteria bacterium J06648_1
CTTGAGATTTGGTCTCTGAGTCTCGATCAATTGATATAATTGCTTTCCCTGTTCTCTGTTTGGCTCAATAATGACCACATTTAACAGTTTTGAAGAAAAAATATTATCTAACATAAACCCTAAAAAGTCTCTTGCGTATATTCATCTACATATTATTACTTAGATGAGATCGGGTTTCGAGCTTTTAGGAGATTTTGTGACCTACTTGATACAAAATTAATCAAAACGACCAGAATTTTGAAGCCTAGCTAAAGTCAGTCAACAGTCAACAGTCAGATATCGCTCCTGACTCATTTCTGTTATTACTTTTGTCTGGAGTGTCTCGGCGACGCGGAGCGACTGGCTCGCGGTTATCCGCAGATGTCCCCTATCGAAATCCTTAAGCAGGCTTTTAGAGATGTTACTCTAATCACGCAGCCTGCCAATACTTGTAGGCGGCATAAGCCATAGTCACCACTCCTGTCAGAATCGCATCTTCATCAACTTCAAACTTAGGATGATGGAGGGGGTAATTAGTTTTATGGTGATGACCTACCCCCAAACGAAACATACAGCCTGGCACGTTATCTAGGTAAATCGAAAAATCTTCAGCGCCGAGAGAAGGTTCGGGTAAAATTTGCACGCTTTCATCTCCCCAAGCCTCACGGGTAGCCGACTCGATAATCTGAGTTAGGGTCTCATCATTGTGAACAGAAGGG
>JBCBWB010000397.1:0-692 GCA_039817275.1 Cyanobacteria bacterium J06648_1
CGATCGCGTTGAATCAAATCGTCAACTTTGTTCTCGATCGCCATCAACCTTCTAAGCATGGTAGGCTGATTTTCTTCAGTCTTAATCAGGATTTTGGTTAAACCAGATTGGGTTTCAGCAATACCTCTCTGTATTTCCCTTAACTCTCTCATCTGCTGTTGATGTTCTTCTTTTTCTTCCTCACGTTTGAGACGATCTGCATCCATTTGGCGAATCATAGTTTGGGTTGCTTGATTCAAAGCCTGGATATTACGCTCGTTTTCTTCTGTACGTAAGGATAATCTTTCGATTCTGATCGCCGTAATTTCATCTCTTCTGGCGGTCAGTTCATCTCGTTCGACTATTCTTTCTAAAATTGACTCAATTCGACCGAGGCGATCGCCATTATTTCCGTTGCTACTTGTCATTGGTATACTGTAATTAAGTTTTTAACTTGAGGAGCGACCCCGATGAGTTTTACTCATCTAGGGAAAGCGCTCCGATGGGGAAGTCTCTAGATGTCCAGTCGGAAGGCTTCCTTTTTAATTGTATTATCTCACTTAAACTAGTTCGATTCGCAGTTGGCGACCCACTACCGATGCTGCCCTAGTAATAGTCTCGATACTGACCCCTGTTTTTTCTGGGTCGAGCAATCGATCTAGTTTAAGTGAGATAATACAATTAAAAAGGAAGCCTTCCGACTGGACATCTAG
>JBCBWB010000398.1:0-690 GCA_039817275.1 Cyanobacteria bacterium J06648_1
CCATTCCACGGAGGTGGCAAAGACGGTGGGGGACTGAATGCCCTTTTGAATTGCCAATTCTGCCAGCTTTTCCTTATTTTTGGCTAATTCTTCGGGTTTAGCTAAATCTGCCTGCTGAAGTACAAAAACCACTTTTTTGCGCCATTCACTATTAACGTAGTCTAGTAAATCCCAAGCACTGCGGGTATAGGGATTTTTGGCAAAGAAAACAAAGAAAATCAAGTCGCTATTGGGAATAAACTCTTTGGTAATCTCCTGATGATTTTCGACAATCGTATTCGTCCCAGGTGTATCTACTACCGACAAGGTTTTGAGAATATCGTTAGGCAAGCCAATTTTACGCAAATATTGATTTACAGGCTGCTCAAACTGCTCTGGGCTATAGACAAGTTGTTGGATAATATCCGTACAGGGATCGGCAGCGGTTTTACAAATATCTGCCTGCAATAGAGCATTTACAAAGCTACTTTTACCCGCCTTAACTTCTCCTACCACCACAAATAAAAACGGCTCATTGATGTTGGCACGCAGATTACGAATAGTTACCTGTAGCTGAGAGTTGTTGATCTCGGTAGCAAATACCTGGAGTCTTTGTAAAAGACGATCCAAACTGGACTGATATTCAACCAACGCCCGATCAACAATAAGATTATCCATGGTGGGGAATAAGAGGTAAGAGGTAGTAAGTAA
>JBCBWB010000399.1:0-685 GCA_039817275.1 Cyanobacteria bacterium J06648_1
TTACTTTTTATCAGGATATATTGCGTCTACCTCCTGCCCACAGTTTAACTATTTCAGCACGGGGTAAAGTAACCCGAAGATATGGTCGTCTCGACTCTGAATACGAGCTAAAGCTGGGTTCTCCAGGAGAATATGCCGAAGCTTATCAAGCACTGTTCAAACAGGCAGTAAATCGTCGTTTACGTAGCAGTGGAACGGTGGGGTCATTGCTCAGTGGCGGTCTCGACTCCTCTTCTATTTGCTGCATGGCGCGAGATTTACTAGAGGGTAGCGATCGCAAACTACATACTTTCTCGGGTATTTTTCCTGGCTTGCCCGAAGCAGATCGTCAGTATGCCGATGAACGATTCTATCTGGAGCGAGTCCTTGAAAGCGGCAGCTTTATCTCTCATCAGGTAAGGGGGGACACCCTCAGTCCTCTCTATCAGCAAGAGCAAATTTTTGCCCACACGGACGAGCCTTACATGGGACCAAACTACTATCTCAACTGGGCGCTTTATGAGCAGGCACACCAGCAGGGAGTAAGAGTCTTGTTGGATGGCATCGATGGGGATACGACGGTGTCCCACGGCTTTGAATTCTTTGCCGACTTTGCTCGTCGTGGCAGATGGTTAAAAGTGATTCGAGAAGCGAGACAATATACTCGCAGAATGCGATCGCATGGAGTCTCTAGCAGTGCGGCAGG
>JBCBWB010000039.1:0-32375 GCA_039817275.1 Cyanobacteria bacterium J06648_1
TGCTGGCTCAAAACCAAAAACGCGGGAGTAGAAATAAAACTCGCTATCTAAAGCCTTCTTGATATTTTCGGCAATTCTAAAACCATGAGACTCTTGCTCAAAGGAGATATACGCCACGGGCAAACCCTTCTGCTTAATCGCCTGAAACATCATTTCTGCCTGATTGGGAGGTACAACCTTGTCTTTTAGTCCCTGAAAGAAAATTACGGGACAGTCAAGCTGCTCAGTGAAGTAAATTGGCGATCGCTGTACATAGATGTCTCGATCTTCAGGGTACTTACCAACCAAGCCATCTAAATAGCGCGATTCAAACTTATGGGTATCCTTGGCGAGAATTTCCAAATCGCTGACTCCATAGTAGCTGGCACCCGCTTTAAAAGTGTCGCGAAAAGTTAAAGCCGCTAAGGTCGTATAGCCTCCTGCACTACTGCCCGTAATCACAAGGCGATCACCATCGACGCTGCCGCGATCAACCAGGTATTTTGCCCCATTAACACAGTCATCAACATCGACGATACCCCACTTTCCCTCTAGTCGCTGGCGATATTGACGACCATAACCAATGCTACCGCCATAATTTACGTCCAGATAGCCAAAACCCCGACTAGTCCAGTATTGAATCCGTAGGTTTAAATCCACCGCCGCCGCTGCGGTAGGTCCCCCATGACTTTTGACCACTAAGGGAGGCAGTTCCCCTGGTGGCGCAATATAGTCTTTGTTTTGCGGTGGATAGTACCAAGCATGAGCAATTAATTCATTGCTGGTGGGAAAAGCGATCGCCTCTGGCAAAGATAGATAGCCAGGATCGATTTGCAGTTCTCCTGTACGCCGCAGTATTTCTTCTCGTCTCGTTTCTAGGTCTAATTTAACCACCGCTGTAGTATCAGTGGGCGCGCCACCCATAAAGACTACAAAATTATTGCCGCTTTGAAGATCGGAGATATTGGTGTAGCGGGTTTTGATTTCCTGGAATTCTTTAGTCTGTAAGTCAATTGAGCCTAGATGCCAAGAGCCATCCGCTGAATAGGCACAGACAATTTTTTCTCCTACTACCGTATAGGTAGACAAACCAAAAACCCAATGAGGATAGGCAAACTCCGCCTCTTGCTGATGAAGAATTTCTATTTTGCCGTCAGTTCTACGTCGATAAAGATTCCACCAGTCAGTGCGATCGCTTGCGAAATAAAGCGTTCCGTCGCTCCCCCACTTAGGCTCACAAATAGATTCAGCCTGTCCTCCCGCGATCCTTTCTGGCTCTAAAATTAAACCCTCTTCGTCAAGCTCTGCCAACCAGAGATGGGTACTATCCCACGGCATGTCAGGATGATTCCAGCTCAACCAGGCTAAATACTTGCCATCAGGACTAAGACGCGGGGATGAGTAGAAGTCGCTACCCGTAATTAGGCTCTTAATTCGACCTGTATTAATCTGGATCGCAACAATAGTTGTCTCTGGTTCCCCTACCCCAGCATGATTTTCGCTGACACAGATCAGACGATTTCTGAAATGATCTACAGCCAGATCGCCATAGCGTCGCTCCAGCTTCTGGGTTAAGGGATAAGGTTGAGTGCCAATTACCTGCTGATAAATCCTGCCGTCCTGATAGTTAGAAAAGTAAATGGTGTTGCGATCAACTGCATAGGCACCGCCGCCGTATTCATGAATTTTACTCCGCACGCTTAATGGCGCAGGAGTAAAACTTTTTGCCTCCCCATTACTTCCCCCGCAAACTAACAAATTTCTGCCTTGTTCTTGAGGTCTTTTTTCGAGCCAATAAATGCTTCCTTGTTCAACCGCCAAACTACCAATGCCGATAGTTTTGGAAACTATTAAATCTGAGGTTATGGGCGATTTCCAAGAACCACAAGCAGCTACTTGAGGTGTATTCATAAATTCTAATTTGCTCAGATATAGAGTTATTTCTACTTTACGCTTAATTATTTTTACAGCTTTCCGAGCTTAATTCCCATAGTAATATCTTAAGTAAAGCAATAGAACAAAGCAATGGAACTAATAGTTAGGTTCGTAAGCAGGTGGAATTTATCTGATTGCGGCATATTTGTGAGCCACCCCTACCACTTACACCCATAGTTCTTACCTCTCCCATCTTTCTTCTCAAGATCGTGTCGATGAAAAGTATAATTCAACTCTTTTTGTTGTCAGTGTTGCATTTTCTCCCCTAGATTCCCGATATGATCGCTTTATCTAGGTCTGCCGTAGAAAAATTGAGTATTTATCCTTAGTAGAGAACTTTCATAAACTTCACATAAGTTAATAGAAATCGTGTATCGTAGAAGTTAGGGAGTAGGAACACAAATACTATCAGTTTTCTCTATAAGCCTGAAGGATTAGATCGAAAACAATGATTCTAGCTAGGATATGAAGAGGTCAGAGATGATTTTTTTCGGCGGTCGTAGTTCAAGGATCAATCTTTTGTTATAAAAGTACATCTATACTCTCATAAAGGACTAGTTGTGAGTATGACAGCTTAAAGAACTTTCTTCTACATAATCAACATCTCATAAGCAAATCGCGTAATGAAAACAGCACAAAAGTCTAACGATTTAGTTAGAAGCTATCTCAAAGAAATAGGTCGTGTTCCTCTGTTAACTCATGAGGAAGAAATTCTCTATTCCAAAAGAGTGCAGAAGGCGATCGCTTTAACTAAGGTCAAAGAGTCTTTAATTGAGGAGCTAGGTCGAGAACCCACAGTCGAAGAGTGGGCAAAGACAGCTAAACTTCCCCCCAGCGAGCTATTGACTGCCATCGAGTCTGGTGACTCTGCTAAACGTAAGATGGTAGAAGCAAATTTACGACTGGTAGTATCCGTAGCGAAGAAATATCTCAAGCGGAACCTTGACCTTTTAGATTTGATTCAAGAGGGAACGATTGGCATGCAGCGTGGGGTAGAAAAATTTGACCCCACTAAAGGCTATCGCTTTAGCACCTATGCCTACTGGTGGATTCGTCAGGCGATTACCAGAGCGATCGCTGAAAAGGGACGTACCATCCGCTTACCAATTCACATTACTGAAAAGCTTAATAAGATCAAAAAAGCGCAAAGACAGCTAGCGCAAAAAAAAGGGCGGACAGCGACAATTGCCGAACTTGCCGAAGAATTAGATCTTACTCCCAAACAGGTACGAGATTATTTAGAAAAATCTCGGCAACCAATTTCTTTGGACGTGAGAGTCGGCGACAACAACGATACGGAACTGGGGGATATGCTGGAAGATTCTGGTCAGTCTCCTGAAGACTATGCCACTTCTTCTTCCTTAAAGCGTGACCTCGAAAAGCTGATGGGAGACTTAACCCCCCAGCAGAAAGAGGTAATTTGTCTCCGCTTTGGTTTGGCTGACGGCAAGCCGATGACCCTGGCGAAAATTGGCGAGTGTTTGAGCATCAGCCGCGAACGGGTACGCCAAATCGAAAGAGAAGCTCTATCTAAGCTGCGTAAACGCAAAATGGTTATCAGAGAATATCTTGCTAGCTAACAAAGAAGCAAATATCGAAGCTGGATCAGAGATTTTAAGCCAGTGATTTCAACAAAATGATCGGAAAACTCTCTGGTTCAAGTTCGGTTCTACTCAATCAATAGTTACGAGTCAAATGTTTTAATTGGGTAGACAAATAACTAGACTTTAGCTCTGTTGTTAGTTTTATTAATCTCTGCCAGGAGGGCAAAAGTGAGCGAAAGAAATATTTCTCAAAATGCTTTCAAATACAATGAAGACGAAAACTCACTCTGGAGTTATGTTCAGTCTCTCCCTCCAGAAACAATTAACCATCTCTCGCAGCCAGAGTCGCCAGAAGTTTTTCAAATTGTAGAACGCAACATTTTAGGTTTATTAGGCAATATGCCCTCAGAAAGTTTTGACGTTGCCATCAGCACTAACCGTGAAAGCTTAAGCAGGTTATTAGCTTCAGCAATGATGAGCGGCTACTTTTTGCGCAATGCCGAACAAAGAATGGGTATTGAAAAATCTTTTTTGGGAACCCAGACAGGCAGTTGAAGATATCAACTTCAAATTAAATAAACATATATAATATTGGCAACCTCGATCATAGTGGGGTTGCTTTGTCTTATTTACATTTTTTACAATTCTAAATTAACTTATAATTCAGACGCGAAATATAGATACTTTATGTCATTAACATCACCTCCTCTGGTACATAAACAGATCGGAGTAGCTGTAATCAATAATCAGCAGGGCAAAATCTTGATAGACCGCCGCAAACAAAAGGGCGAAATGGGCGGACTGTGGGAATTTCCTGGCGGCAAGCTAGAGGCAGGAGAAACTATTGAAGAATGTATCCAGCGAGAAATCAAGGAAGAGTTAGATATCGAAATTTCAGTGGGCGATCGCTTGACTACAATTACTCATACTTATGAGACTTTTAACGTAACCCTCTACGTTCACGACTGCCAATATCTCAGCGGAGAGCCTCAGCCTTTAGAGTGTGAAGAAATTCATTGGGTAGCTCCAGACCAGCTGGATCGTTATCAATTTCCCCAAGCTAATACTCAAATAATTAATCTTCTCCAGCAAAGAGGCGTAAGCTAATGAGTGCCAGAACTACTTCTGACAACTTAATTATCCGCGAATTTACTGCCCCTAAGCAAACAAAGCTGTTTAGCTCATTGCAGTCAGCCCAAATTAGTGGCAAGCTAACCTTCACCGATCCCATTGCGGGAAATGAATGGCATCTCTATCTTTACTTGGGAGATATTGTCTATGGAACTGGAGGAACACATCCCATACGCCGTTGGCAGCGAAACTTAATTCTCAACCTGCCGCAAATCCCGTTTCAGCTTGCGAGCCTACAGGAAGAACTGACCGAACGCAAAGCAGATTTGGCAGATAATATCTGGGAATACGAGCAAATATCCCACTGGGTCGAGCAAAAAATTATTACTCCCCAGCAGGGTCAGAAGGCGATCGCTTTTATCATCAGCGAAATTTTCTTCGATTTAACCCAAACCAGACAGGTTATCTGTCGCCTAAATCAAGACAGTGTTTTAGGGGCTACCTTAGAATCAATCGAACCCAAAAAGATTATTACTCAGATTCAACAGATTTGGTCGATGTGGGAGGAAGCACAGGTAGCGGATCGTTTGTCCAATATGGCTCCTGTAATTCTACAGCCCCAGCAACTCCAGGAGAAAACGTCTATTTCTGCTTATCAAAGTCTCTGCAAATTGCTCAACGGCAACAGAACTCTGAGAGACTTGTCGGTTCAGCTGAGAACCTCGCCCTTACAGGTGGTTTGCTCTCTTTTACCATACATACAGTCAGGAATCTTTGGTCTAGTTGATGTACCTGACCTGTTGGAGAGATTTAGTCCGAGCAATAGCGGTTACGAAGATAAAGACCGCCCGCTAATTGCCTGTATTGACGACAGCCTAATGATTTCTCACATGATGGAGCAGATTATTAGCATGGCAGGATACCGCTTCGTGGCAATAAACGATCCTTTAGATGCCGTGGGAACACTGATCAATCGTCAACCAGATTTAATTTTCTTAGATATTGTGATGCCGAGGGTCAGTGGTTATGATCTCTGCGCCCAACTGCGTCGCTATCCAGAATTTGCAGAGACACCGATTATTTTTCTCACCAGTAATTCGGGCATTATTGATCGCCTGAGAGCCAAAATGGTAGGTTCCTCCGACTTTTTACGCAAGACAGTGGATGCGGACGAACTATTACAAAAAATTGTGGAGCATCTGGGACAAAGGTAAACTAGCGGTCAATCTGGCACACACAATTAGATCCAATTAATCTACGTGAGCAATCAATAACCAATAACCAGTAACTAATAACTGGTTCATGATTCATCGTCATTTAGCCAGTGAGCAAAATCAGTGGCAAACGTTCCCTTGAAGATAGCGGCGCGAATTTCTTGCGTGAAGCGAATCAACTCGGTAATGTTATGCAGTGAAATCATAATGTAGCCTACCATCTCTTGCGATCGCAGCATATGATTCAAGTAGGCGCGACTGAAATTTTGACAGGCATAACAAGAGCAGGTTTCATCAAGAGGTCGATAGTCTTTTTTATAAGGAGCATTTTTAATATTTGTTCGCTTGCCTCGGATCAAAGCCGCACCATGACGACCCAAACGAGTGGGAATCACACAGTCAAACAAATCTATTCCCGAAGCGATCGCCTGAGCCATTTCGCGATATGTCCCTACGCCCATCAAATAACGAGGTTTATTAGCTGGTAATAAAGGCGCAGTATGACGTACTGTAGCGTTGATCAACTTAGGATCTTCGCCGACGCTCACTCCACCAATGGCATAGCCAGGCAAATCCAGCTCGGCAAGCTGCTCTACCGCCTTCTGCCTCAGATCGAGATGTATACCCCCCTGGACAATCCCAAATAAAGCCTGTTTTTGGGTGTTTTGATGTTCAACAATACATCTTTGGAGCCAGCGATAACTGCGATCTGTAGCTGCCTGTACCTGCTCTCGCGTAGCATCGGCTGGAGGACATTCATCAAACGCCATAATTACGTCTGCCCCCAAAGCATTTTGAATCTGGATTGATTTTTCTGGGGTCATATTGATCGTGCTACCGTCTCTGGGTGACTTAAACACCACACCCTCTTCGGTTATCTTCCGCATCTCACTCAGGCTAAAAACCTGAAATCCTCCTGAGTCCGTCAGGATTGGCTTATCCCAGGCCATAAAACTATGTAGCCCACCTGCTTCAGCGACAATCTCTTCTCCTGGTTGCAGATGCAGATGATAAGTATTAGCCAGAATCATCTGAGAATTAGCTGCTTCTAGCTGTTGAGGAATTACACCTTTTACCGTGGCCAGTGTCCCAACAGGCATAAACCGAGGAGTTTCTACAATTCCATGGGGAGTATGAAAAACTCCTGCCCGCGCTTTGGTTTGACTGCACTGTGCCTGACGCTCAAATGAAAATCCCACTATATGATTACTAATTACTGATTACTGATTATATGCGTAGCGGCTTGCACTTGTCATAAAGGATATGTTATGCCCTTGTGGTACACCTTCGGATATTGCATTGAGTGTATCCTTGACCGAAGGGAATGCTAAAGCATACCGCTCCGCATATCCTTTGGGATAGGACTAATTACTAATTACCACCCCGAAGAACTACACTACTGCTGACTGCTGACTGCTGACTGTTGACTGTTGACTGTTGACTGCTGACTGCTGACTGTTGACTGTTGATGTTATGCCCTTGTGGTACTGGTTATTCGCTATCAAAGTCTAGCTGTACATCGAAGCGGGCGGTTAATACTTCCGTGACCACTGCCTCGATTGTCTCCGCATCAATATTTTTGGCGATCGCCTGGGATGGAACAACACGAGAAATGGGAACTAAGCTCAACTGGCGGCTATCTTGGATTAGGTCAAAGCAAGCTTCTTCGTCAGTGGATTTACTGAGGCGCAAATAATCAAAGCTGCAAATATTAATATAAATTTTTTTGTTAGCAATTAAGGTGGACTGGTGGTTATCATTAAATATTTCTTGAATATAACCTTCCCCCCTACTAGTCTCCTGACCACCAATTTTATGTATGTAATGCACATGACATAAATCGCCCAATAAGCGTCTGATATCGTCTGGGTTGATTACAATGCCTTCATCTACAATACAGGGAGCGGGGAGAGATTCCATGCCTTGATGTTTACTCATAAGAAGTATATTTGAAATTTCAAATTACCTGGCTAAATATTTTGCTGAGGGAAATATGCCGTAAAAATAAAGTAGCTTATGAAACAATATTAGCCCAACATTCCCAACATATTTAATCAAATTTTAATCCAATATTTTTTCGTGTTAGAAATACCTATTAAGAACCTTTGGTCATTTGTGGTCGAGCTAATTACATCTTTTACTAGTGGAGTGATTTTTTATACCGTAATTCCTTTACCTGCTAGCTGGACAAATAACTGGTCGCGAATTGCTCGCTGGTGTCCTGTAGTGGGATTATTAATTGGCTCATTGCTAGTTTTATTCGGTGAGTCATTAGAATTAATTGGCATCCCTAATTTGACCTGTAATGCCTTGATTGTGGCAGCTTGGGTAGCAATTACGGGAGGACTACATCTTGATGGGGCAATGGATACGGCTGATGGACTATCTGTAACTGACCCCGAAAGACGTTTAGAAGTAATGAAAGACAGCGCCACGGGAGCTTTTGGCGCGATCGCCGCCATAATTATTCTGCTGCTCAAAACCGTTACCTTAAGCGAGATGTCTTTGCCTCTATGGTTAGTTTTACTTTCGGCGACAGGTTGGGCAAGATGGGGACAGGTTTGGGCGATCGCTTTTTATCCTTATTTAAGAGAGACAGGGAAAGGTTCGTTTCACCGCAAAAATTTGCGTCTTCCTCAGGATCTCTTACTCGGCTTAGTAGTTTTACTTTGTCTGAGCTGTAGCTGGTTTGTTTTAGGCTACTTATCTTGGTGGCAGGTAAGTATTATTACTCTGGGCAATATGGCGATCGCCCTGATAACAGGATACTGGTTTAATCGACAGCTAGGAGGACATACAGGAGATACTTACGGGGCAGTAGTGGAGTGGAGCGAGGCTTTAATACTATGCTGGCTGACAATGTTTTAGCAAGAGTATTTTTAGGTTTGAATCTTGACTGTTAAGAGGGGATAGGGCGATCGCTGATACAGTTGAAGTCGAATGCTAAGATTTGAAATTGAATCATGACATTTGATTGGGATACAAACAAGGCTGAAAAGAACTTGTCAAAACATCAAGTTTCTTTTGATGAGGCAACGACCGTGTTTGACGATCCTTTCTATATTGACTTTTATGACCCAGATCATTCTAGAGTTGAAGAAAGATATCTTATAGTTGGCACTTCTAGTATGGGTAGAGTACTAATAGTTTCCTATACTGAAAAAGAAAATCATATTACGTATCATTAGCGCTAGAAAAGCTACTAAATCAGAGAGAATAGAATATGAACAAGGATAATTCTAATTCGTCTAGAGAAGACGACTTACGACCTGAATATAATTTAAAAGCTTTGCAAGTCCGAAAAGTTGGCAGACAGAGACATACTTATAAAGCCAAAACTATTGATTTAGATCCTGATGTTGCAGAATTTTTTCCAGATGCGAATTCAGCTAATGAAGCACTAAGGCTATTAATCAAAATGATAAAGCAGAATAAAGACTTTTTTTCTCAAAATTTATCAATTAGAGATACTAGCAAATAAAAAAATATACAGTATATCTAGGGGAGCTCTCTTTTCTGTGAGAATTGATTGAGAGATCGTTCTTCCTACTCTATCTATAGAAACAAAAATCAGGAATTAAAAATAGATGCATTGAAATCTGTAATAAAAATTGCTGAATTAATAGAAGAAGATCTGTAGATAAAACGATTACCTTCGTTTATAAGTCTGACGTGCGATGTTTCAAACCTCAACCTAAATTAATTTGGCAAAAAAACAAGAGACGAAAGACATAAACCTTTAAATCTCTTGTTTTATATTCGGTTACTAAACATTGAAATTTACGCGATCGCAATCTCAAAATAAAATATTTAAAAACTAGGAAAATTTATATAAGAATCCCAACAGTTTCTTAGTCTTTTCGGTTAATAAAGTACGACGATAAGCATCGGCCGCCTGTTTGATTGCCATTGCCTGAGTGGGATAGGGATGAATCACGGTAGAAAGTTTACTTAATCCCATGCCGCCGATCATAGCGGTAGTTATTTCGCTAATCATCTCACCTCCATGTCCTGCGACAATTGTTGCCCCCAGAATCTCGTCTGAGCCTCGTTTGTGGAGAATTTTGATAAAGCCCTCTGTCTCACCGTCTGCCAAAGCGCGATCAACATCATCAAAGTCGATTTTGATGGTATTGCAGTCGATGCCTTTTGCCTGTGCTTCATCTTCGTACATACCGACATGGGCAATTTCAGGATCGGTAAACGTCACCCAGGACATGATCAAATCACTGAGTTTAGATTTACCAAAGCCAAAGGGAGAAAACAGGGTATTTTTGATCACGATACGGGCAGCGGCATCAGCGGCATGGGTAAATTTCCAGTTCATGCAGATATCCCCCGCACCATAGATCTTAGGGTTGGTAGTTTGTAGGTTGTCGTCGACCTTGACTCCTCTACGTTCATCGTATTCTACGCCGACAGCTTCTAAATTTAGGCTTTCCACGTTGGGCTGTCTACCTGCCCCTGCTAATATTTCATCGACAACTATTGATTCTTGCCCATGATCGCTAGTAAAACTAATGATCTTACCTTCAGGCGATCGCTTTACGTTCTCTAGCTGGCAATTTAAAACTAGACGAATACCGTCTTCGACCAATGCCTGCTGAACAATTTCGGCTGCGTCTGGGTCTTCTTTATTAAGTAAATGAGAACCTTTGTGAAACAGAGTTACTTCGCTGCCTAAACGCTGAAAAGCCTGTGCCAACTCACAACCAATGGGACCGCCACCAATTACCGCTAATCTGGCAGGCAGGGCAGTTAGAGAAAAAACGCTCTCGTTGGTTAAATATCCAGCTTCTTCAATCCCGGCAATTCTGGGTCTGACAGCTCTAGCACCAGCGGCAATTACGGCTTTTTTGAACTTGAGATCTTGTCCCCCAACGGTAATAGTATCTTCGTTCTTAAATCTCGCCTCTCCAAAAAACATGTCAACACCAGCTTTTTGAGCGCCCACGGCAGAATCTACGGGGCTAATGCCAGTTCTCACCTGTCGCATTCTTGCCATCACCGCAGGAAAGTCAATCTTGACCTCTTCTGGTGGATGAACCCCGTAGGGCATAGCTTTTTTCATGTCTGCTACGACACGAGAAGAACGAATCAGGCACTTTGAAGGGACACAGCCAACATTGAGGCAGTCCCCCCCCATCAGGTTTTTTTCGATCATGGCTACTTTTAGCCCAATGCCCAAACCTGCGGCACCTTTTGCCGTTACTAATCCAGCAGTACCAGCACCGATTACGACCAGATCGTATAGCCCAGTGGGGGTAGGATTTGCCCAATCGGGGGGATGAACATTTGCCAGTAACTCCTGATTGTATCGATCCAGGGGTTCGACCGTTACGGCGTGGTTTTGAGTATTCATAACTAATATGGGAGAAAAATAAGATTAAAAACGAGAACAAACAGTTATCTGCTCTCATAATTGGGGCCTTTACTTAAGCCTGCTCGGCATTAGGAGCTTCTGTACTATCAATCGATTCGTCTAGGGCTTTGCGAGCAATTTTGGTTACGTAGAGGGTTACTGCCACAGTAGCAACAAAGCCAATGATTCTAATTGCCCATTGCGCAACGGGATTAGCGTTAGTTTCTCCACCAATGGTAGCAATACTCCCCGCTAAAGAACCGATGTAGACATACATAATCGTGCCTGGAATCATGCCAATCGAAGCAAGTACGTAGTCTTTTAACGAAACTCCTGTAACTCCCAAGCCGTAATTTAAGAGATTGAAGGGAAAAACGGGAGATAGTCGTGTCAGTGCCACAATTTTAAAGCCTTCTTGACCCACAGCACGGTCGATCGCACTAAATTTTTGATTTCCCGCGATTTTCTGCGAGATCCAGCCTCTGGCTAGATAGCGACCAACTAGAAAAGCGAGAGTAGCACCGATTGTTGCCCCAACAAACACATATAGCGACCCCTGTACTACTCCAAATAAGACTCCTGCGCCTAAAGTTAGTACTGAACCAGGGAGAAAAGCGACCGTTGCTACTACATAAATTAACATAAAGGCGATTGGCGCGATCGCCCCCAAATCATCTACCCATTGCAGAGCGTTACGGAGTATTTCTTGAGGGTTAAAACCACCACTAGATGCTGCTTCTTGCGCCTGGGCTGGTGCAGCCACCAGAGTTATACCCAAGAGAATGAGCATTCCTATTTTGAAGTGTTTGTTGCTGACCATAATTTGTGCGAGAGAATATCGACTCCACTTTAACTTGATAATCTAATTTGACAATGCTTGCTTAGAATGAGCTTAGAACATCCCTAGCTGTTAATAAATTTAATAAATTTTGCTGTTTGTTTTGACCAAGATTGCCACCTAAAGCTCAACTTCAGCGTTCTAATTTACGTCTGATATGAATTAAATAAAAGATTCAATACCTTTTTCTGTCGTACAAATTTATCTTCAAATACAAAGACCCATATTGGGGGAACTTTCCCCCATATGCGAAGCGGTATCCTTTAGGAAACCCCAATCTCGCGCATTCCCTTGCGCCGCAGCGCATTCGCGCAGTCCGTCCTTCGGACTAGAAGCCAAAGGCTTCGCGCGGCGCGGGGTCGCTCGCCTGATGGGGACGTTACGACTTCCCCATATGCGAAGCGGTACCCTTTAGGGTACCCCTCCGTACAAGAGCATTACTTATCGGCTTGATAAGATTTGACATTTGAAACTAATTTTTAAAACATTCAAGAAAAATCGAATTTGCCAACATCGACAAGTATCCTTTCACCTTATAAGGGGTAGGAATTTTAGAGGTTTGTGTTGTTAAGCTAATTCACATTGGACGTAATTTACTAGTTTTTACGCGATGCTAATCTGTCTGATGGTCTTTCTGTCACAATGCTGAGTGCCTCGCGTTTTTTAAAAGCTTTTAAAAGTTTTATACTACGTAATATCGAGACGAGAACTAACTACTGGTGTTTACAGATAGATTAAACATTCCGATTGATCGCGATCGCGCTAGACTTGCCGACCAAATTTTGAGTTTGGCAGAAATTTGCTGGGATGACTATGAAGAACTTACCAAAACAGAAGAATATTCTGGTTATCGCACATCGTATTGGTATGGGGTATTGACAATTGTGTCTCCTAGTAGAAATCATGAAAGAATAGCGGAAATTATTAATGGCTTAATTAAAGCTTTCTGTCGTCACCAGAATTTGGCTTATTTCCCTCTCGGTTCGACTACTCTAAAAAAACCGCCATTGGCAGGAAAAGAACCAGACCATAGTTTTGCTTTTGGTACAGATAAGTCTTTTCCCGACTTGGCAGTAGAAGTTACTTACACTAGCGGTGAGACCCACAGCCCCTATCGGGGCAAAGTTGCTTCGCAACGCTGGGGCGTAAGCCCCGTTCGGCGTAAGACGCAAACAAAGGCGCATGGTTCGCCGCATGTAACGCTCACCAAGAGAGCGGTAGTAGTGCCGATCTAGAAAAATATAAGTATTTGGGCATCAAAGAAGTTTGGTTTTGGCGCGATCGCCAAATTAGCTTTTACCATTTGGTTGATGGGGAATATAAAGCGATAAAAAGTAGCATTTGTCTACCCCAACTAGATGCAGATTTTCTGATTTCTTTTATTAACAGAGGACTGACGGAAACCCCCCTAACTATTGAAGCCGATTTTGAGCGTCAACTGAGTTAATAATCTACGTTAGTTTTTTCGTGAACCATTTTACTGCCTCGGTTAAAGCTAGATCGATATCGGACTGAGGTAAACTTAATTCGCTAACCGCCTTACTAGCATCGTAAAACATCTTTTGTCGCGACATCCGTACACCGTCGATCGCGACTGTGGGCTTTCTACCCGCCTTCGCCAGTATGTTCTCTTCTAACCAAGCCACGCTGTAGGGAATCCAATAGGGGATAGTAGACTTGGGTGCGGGTAAGCCCGTAATCTGTTCTAGCTTGCTCAGTAATTGTTTAAAGCTGAGATTCTGATTGCCTAAAATATAGCGATCGCCTGTTTGACCTTGCTCTAGAGCTAATATATGCCCCCAGGCTACGTCTTTGACATCAATCAGGTTTAATCCCGTATCAACGTAAAATGGCATCTTACGTTGCAGAAAACGCAGGATAATTTCTCCTGTAGGAGTCGGCTTAAGGTCATATGCGCCAATCGGCGTACTCGGGTTGACAATCACAATATCTTGTCCTTGAGCGATCGCTTTAACTGCTTCTTGTTCAGCATAGTATTTTGACTTTTTATAATCGCCAATTAGCTGCTCGACAGGACTTTGATAGGTTTCATCTGCCACACCATTTTGCTTGACTCCAATTGCCGCTACCGAACTCGTGTAAACTGTGCGTCTTATACCCGCTTCACGGGCGCAGGCGAGGATATTTCTGGTGCCTAAAACATTGCTACGATAAAGTGAATCGCGATCGCTTTGCCAAAGAGAGTATTGTGCTGCTACATGAAATAGCACCTCGCAATCAGACATAAGAGTAGCTAAATCTTGGCTATTTAAATCTCCTGTGACAATTTCTAGATCTAAGGACTGGAGATTCTCAGTATTGCTGCCGCGCCGCACTAATACCTTGACCTCATATCCCCTCTGTAGCAGCAGGCGAACTAAGTTTGCCCCCACAAAACCAGTTCCACCAGTAACAAAGCATTTCATTTATTTGGAGTTGATAACTTAAATATTGTCACAAAAGAAAATCATGACTTAGTATATTGGTTAAATGTAAATTTCAGACATGCCAAGGAAGCTGAAAACCAGCTAAATTAGCCGCTCAAAATGATTCATGATTAACTTTCCCACTTCACTGTTATTCTTTATCAATTGTTTAGAGTCAATGAGCAAAGTTGATAACCAGAATATTCTCATGATGAAAATCAGAGATTACCCCATCTCAAAAAGATGGACACAGCGGTCGAACTATAGGTCATGGCTGGCACTTGCCCCCTTGACTAGATCTACCCAGGTTGATGCCTTCGAGCCATCTTAACGACATCGAGCTAACTCGCTGTGGACTATGGTTCTTGGTACTCTGATCGCTGAGCAAAATTAGTTTTTTATTGAAAATGCATTATAAGCACACCAACGCAGTTAAATACTAAGCTCGTAAATAGTCTATGTCTGATTTTCTTTCGCCATCATTATTTTTTATCGATCCTCAAGGGCATCGACATTATGGGTTGGCAGTAGCACCTGGAAAATATCAAGGTTCGACAGAAGTTGATGGTCGAAACGCCTATTTAGTGATCTTTATGTGTCCTAACTGCGATAGCGTTTTTATTCTCTACTACATCAGCTCCAGTGGGGAATACATCGGACACAAGCTACTGCACCCTGGGGAACACTCAATTGATTATGTCTTACTAGAAGCTTGGCAAGAGTTTGACGTCAAACCTCACTATTGGATTCTTGCCGAAGAAACAGAGCTTCAGCCAATTATCAGCAAAGAACTAGGTAAAGAATGTATTGAGACTTATAATCGCTTGCGAGAGGTAGTGTCTCGCTTTCGCTGGGCAGAGAATGTCAAAGAGCAGATTTATCGTGGATCAGGAGCATGTGGTAAACAGGGGTTGGAGCAATATGAGGGCGATCGCCTATTCTACCCCACTGTGCCGCTCGAACCCCTATCTCCCCTGACAATATAGCTAGCCGACAACTGCTTGCTTTTGCGCTCTGACTTCTAGATAAACCAGCAGCGCATTAACATCGGCAGGATTTACCCCACCGATACGACTCGCCTGACCTACGGTTAAAGGCTTGACCTGATTGAGTTTTTCTCGCGCTTCTAAGCGTAAGGTTTCTACTGTCAGGTAGTCTAGGTCTTGAGGTAGTCTGAGTTTGGTATGTTTGGCAAGCTGATCAATCTGTAGCTGCTGACGTTTAATATAGCCAGAGTATTTAATATCAATTTCGGCTCCTTCGGTTTCGGCAGTATTTAGCTCAGGATTATCTAGACCATGATGCTGCAAATCGGCATAGTGGAACTTCGGACGGCGCAACAGTTCTGCTAGAGTAATCGAGCCTTTAATTTTTTGCTGAGTTTGATTCGCGATCGCCATCCCTACTGGCTCTTGTTCCTTGATTCGTGTGGCGTAGAGCCTTTCCTTTTCGGCGGCAATTTTCGCTTGCTTCTCGGTATATAACTGCCAGCGGCGATCGTCGATTAGACCAATTTCACGACCTAGGGGAGTCAAACGGCGATCGGCATTGTCAGAACGCAGAATTAGACGGTATTCTGAGCGACTGGTCAACATGCGATAGGGTTCGCGCAGATCTTTCGTACAGAGATCGTCAATCAAAGTACCCAGATAGCTTTGTTCTCGGGAAAAGACTATTTCAGGCTCGCCGCGAACAAACTTAACCGCATTAATCCCCGCAACTAAACCCTGTCCTGCCGCCTCTTCATAGCCAGTTGTGCCGTTGATCTGTCCTGCGCTGTATAGCCCCTCTACTTTTTTGGTCATGAGGGTGGGATAACACTGAGTTGCAGGAATAAAGTCGTACTCCACCGCATAGGCAGGGCGCAGCATGACACATTTCTCTAGCCCAGGCAGCGTTCGCAACATAGCTAGCTGGAGTTGTTCGGGTAATCCTGTCGAAAAGCCTTGGATATACAGTTCAGGAATTTCTCTTCCTTCAGGCTCAATAAAAATCTGGTGGCTTTCCTTATCGGCAAAACGGACAATCTTATCTTCAATACTAGGACAGTAGCGGGGTCCTTTGGCATCCACCCAGCCACCATATACAGGAGACAGGTGGAGATTATCGCGAATAATTTTATGGGTTTCGGCGGTAGTGCGGGTTAGGTAACAGTTCATCTGTTCTCTTTCTACCCAAGCAGCAGGGTCGAAGCTAAACCAGCGCATTTCCTCATCTGGAGGCTGGGGAGTCATCTGGCTGTAGTCTACCGATCGCTTATCAACCCTAGCGGGGGTGCCTGTTTTGAGTCTGCCTGTCTCAAAGCCAAGCTGATTAAGAGTCTCGGTTAAACCAGTGACGGCAAATTCTCCTGCTCGTCCCGCATCCATTGATTTATTACCAACCCAAATCTTGCCGCCCAAGAAAGTACCCGTCGTCAGAATTACTGCCTTCGCTGCAAAACAAGTCCCAAAATAAGTCTCAATGCCGATTACTTCATCGTTTTTACCCAGCACTAAATCTGTAACCATCCCCTCGCGGATGCTCAGATTTTCCTGATTCTCCACGATCTGCTTCATTACCGCCGCGTATTCCCGCTTATCTGTTTGCGCTCGTAATGCCCACACCGCAGGACCACGAGAAGCATTCAAGACTCGCTTTTGCAAATAAGTGCGATCGCTAACCTTGCCAATCTCACCTCCTAAAGCATCTATCTCATGGGTCAACTGGGACTTAGCAGGGCCTCCCACCGCTGGGTTACAGGGTTGCCAGGCAATGCGATCCAAATTTAAAGTCAGCATCAGCGTGCGACAGCCCAATCTGGCTGCGGCTAAAGCTGCTTCACAGCCTGAATGTCCACCACCTACTACGATAATGTCAAATTCGTCTTGAAAATCTACGGTTTGAGCTACGGTCATATTTATTAGCGCTGAAAACAGGAATTGATTTTAATTTCCTGGAATTGTTTACTAGATAAAAATTTTGTTATGGAGTTAATTGTAACGTATCTACTAGTTTGACTACGATGGAGACTAATCGTAAAACTAGACTGGTTTAAAACTTAAATTTATCTAAGCATGAGAGTTGAGCATAATCTTCTCAGAGTCTCGGTCCGCTGGAGATATAGCCAAAAGATGAACAATACTACAATCTATAATTGACTGACATCATAGTTTCAGGTCATTCTCAGTATGTATCAATAGACTACGCTGACGAAGGATAAAATATTTCATTTTTGGTAGGGGAGTTTTCGGTTTATGACAATTGGTAAGTTTAACGAAGTAATTGGCACAGATGGATTTGATAGTATTCGAGCCGAAGAAGATTTATCAGTTGTTTACGGTGTTAACGATAGCGATAATCTAACTTCTAGTCTGTATGACGATGATCCTACCAGCATTGTAGTTGGTGGTACGGGGGGCAATAACTATGTTATTTTTCCAGATGCCACAACCTTCATCCTCGAAAATAGCGATTTGGAGAATATTCTCTATACAGGCATCGGTACTGGTGCAGGAATTTCCCTAGAAGACAATGACTCCTTCGTCGCTGAAATTGACGATCGCCATTTATATTTAGGCAACACAGCTAGCCAGCGATACATAGTTATTTTTGATTGGCAGCTACCAGAAAATCAAATCGAAACCTTCTCTCTCTCGGAAGGGAGTCTTAGCTATGACGAGTTTGTGGCTCGCTTTTGCCTATCAGACAATTATCGGGGAAACTTAACCTGGGCAGAACTAGCTGCTAATGAAGAAATAGACTTAAAACGCCTGGGTTTATCAGCCAAAACTCTTGATGACGACTTAGAAACGATTAACGACAGATCTCAAGATTTGTCTTTCATTACTAGCAATCCTCTCTCAACATTTATTCGCGAGGCAGTAACGAGAATGAAATCTTGAGGGGTAGTGTAGGAGACGAAGCAATCTCGGGTGGTGCAGGGGAAGATCGCATTTACGGTAGTTTTGGCGATGATATTATTGCGGGGGGAGTAATCGGCGAAGACCCCGATCCGACTATCGGCACTGGCGGCAGTGATACTCTATACGGTGGCTATGGTAACGATGCCTATTATGTATCTTTATCTGCTGGGGGCGGCACCGTAATTAAAGATGAGGTCGATCCAGACGATACTGATGTGCTGTTTATTACAGCCGCAGACACTAATCTAGATATCTTATTTGATCTCGAAGCCGCAGCCGGTGATGAAAGCGACAGCTTATTTAATCCCAATGATTATTTAGAATTAGTTACCGATCCAACCAGCTTTGGTGACTCGGCGATCGAGATATCCCTGCCAGAAGCGGGTATTGTCGGCATCGAACAAGTAGATACGAGCCTAATTATCGATCTTAACCGCGATGGCATTGCTGATACGCAGGACGATCTTACTATTGCCGACTTTTTTGATGAGGATGGACAGTTAGGCAGCGGCAGTATCGCTCAAATTAATAATATTATCGATTCCCAGGAGATCGCCGATTTCTTTTAGTAGCGTTGGTAAAGGCGATCGCGTGATATTGCGCTTGGGACATTCCATTCGCTAAAAATCAGTGAGCAGCATAAGGCAATCGAGCAACGATAAACATTTTATGTCAGGATGAGCTTGTAAGAGAGTATCTGAAGATTTAAGTGAAGCGTGAGAATAATTGGTTAGCATTGGCTGTAGGCAATTCTCGACTCCATTGGGCATGGTTTAGGCAGAGTACTTTAATTGAGACTTGGGATACCCATCATCTCGATATTTTAGTCAAGCCTCATCAGTTGCCGCACTTATTTTTGCATTCGGACTTAGTTCGGCATAATTACACTAACCTTTTGGTGTATCTGGCTTCAGTTGTTAAAGAGCAAACAAAATACTGGCGGCTCTATGACAATCTAGTTTTAATCAGCCTCAAAGATATTAAATTAACCAATACTTATCCCACGATGGGAGTTGATCGCGCCTTGGCAATTTCTGGCGCGATCGCCATCTATAACGACCCTTGTCTGGTGATTGATGGAGGGACAGCTTTGACCTTCACAGGAGTTGACGCCGCAGGTGAATTTATCGGTGGCGCAATTTTACCAGGATTGCGATCGCAATTATTTTCGCTCCAGCAAAAAACTTCTGCTCTACCCGAAGTCCCCTTGCCCAATTGCTTACCCCCGCGCTGGGGAACGAATACCGATACGGCAATTACTAGCGGCATTCTCTATACGGCGATCGCTAGTATTCATAGCTATATTCAAGACTGGCTCCAGCAGTTTCCTCAGAGTCAGGTGATTTTTACGGGGGGAGATGGCGAATTACTCTCTCGCTTTTTACAGCAGCAATATCCAGATCTCGCCCCTCGACTGACAGTTGACCACGAGCTGGTTTTTCAGGGAATCAAATCGGTCTATCTACGGCTGCAAGATTCTCAGCAAGACTATTTTGGCTAAAGCGATCGCAATTAATTCGCCGAAAATCAAGATTTTTTCGCCAAAGAGCGTTACGATCTGAGAAAGAATATAAAGTTTTGTAACCAAACGTGACCGCAACTCAACCATTCAATCGTCATACTTCCCCTGGTAGCTGGCATTCTCTCAAACCAATTTGGTCGGGAAACCAAGAAATCGTCCAGCAAGGATTGCCTCACCAGCAGCTCGCCCCAACCTGGCAAATGCTCCTGCTAGGGGACGGTTCGCCGACTCATCTTTTGCAGTTGTTGACGGGAGAGAGAACAGAGGTAGACGTAATCGATATGTCCTTGATTGGCACCAAAGATGATGGTGCGCCAGAAGAGATTGAGGTAATTACCGAGCCGAGATTGAGAAGACAGGTATGGTTGCGTACAGCATCAGGTCAAAGATTGGCTTATGCTGCCTCTTGGTGGAACGGTAGTAATGTTGATGATTATTTACAAAATCGCTCCCTACCAGTGTGGCGTAGCCTGGCGGATCTACACACCGAGCTATATCGAGATGTACGAGGGGTTTACTATGGTAACTGTCCTGAGCTAGAAAAAGCATTTGGGCAGAAAGCGCCTTTCTGGGGTCGTCACTACTTGTTTTGGCATGATCGCCAACCGCTGACTTTAATCTATGAAGTTTTTTCGCCATATTTGCAGAAATATCTCGGCAATATGCAGCAGGAAAAGGAAGCGTAATAAATCTAAAGTCTTTATTAGTTCTTGGCTTAGTTTTAACATGCTGACTCTATACTTTCCTCAAAGTACAAAACATAACTGTGCTTTTAAGCAGAATTAAGAGGAATTAATCATATGGGTTTTCTAGGAAAGCTTTTTGGTAAAAAAGAAGAAGATAAAGCAAAAAGTGCTGGTAAAGTAGCTGTTGCCGCCGCCGCCTCAGATAATGGCATTGCTCCTGAAAAAGTTGGTCTAGATGGTCAGTTCGACGAAAGTGGTTTGGCAAAGCGAGTTGCTCAGGCGTTAGACGAAGCTGGTATTTCTGATAACGTTGGTTTATGGGTTGCTCAAACAGGCAGCACTGTAGTTCTTAAATATAATCCTGATGCTGAAAGCGTTCTGGCAGAGGCAGAAAAAGTTGCTCAAGGCGTAGAGGGTGCAACTGCCGTCAATACTGTACCTAACAGTTAGTCTAGAGCGCTAAGCTTGATTAAGTAAATTTGAGCAGTATGGGGCTAGTGCCGTTGCACTTAGTCCTTTTGTTTTGGCTACAAGCCGAGATTACCCAGAGAGAAAAAAGTTATTAAACTATTAACAGCGGTCTGCTTAATTTTTCTTAACTTAAACTTATAATCATGACATCGATTCCCCAGCTCAAACAATCACCTTTCAAGCAGAAGTTACAGTGGATTGCTCAACCCGACAAATTTATGGAATCGGCATCTGAGCAAGCTCCTGATATATTTCTGGCAGATGTTCTGGGCAGCGGTGAGTACATCTTTGTTAATCACCCCGAAGCAATGCGGCAAATCGCGACAAGCGATCGCTCTAAGTATTTTGCCTCTAGCAAGGATAATAATTTACTCCAGCCTTTAGTAGGAGACAATTCCCTGCTGTTGATAGAAGGCGATCGCCACAAACAAAGACGGAAACTACTCTTGCCTCCTTTTCATGGGGAGAGGATGCAGACCTATAGTCAGATCATCTCGAACATTACTCGTCAGGTTTTTGCTCGCCTAAAGCCAAGTCAACCCGTAGTGGCGCGACACCTAACTCAAGAGATATCCCTACAGGTGATTTTTGAAGCCGTATATGGTTTGCAGCAGAGCGATCGCGCTGAAGATTTGCAGCAACGGATCAGCAGACTGGCTAACATTTTTGAATCTCCTCTGACTTCTACCCTGTTGTTTTTTCCCTGGCTACAGAAAGATTTAGGTGCCTGGAGTCCTTGGGGGAATTTTCGGCGTCAGCAAAAAGCGATCGACGAAGCGATTTATCAGGAGATTGCCACCAGAAGAACCGAAGACTGTAGCCAGCGTCAGGATATCCTGTCACTGATGATGTCGGCACGAGATGAAGCAGGAGAGGGGATGAAAGATGTCGAACTACGGGATGAACTAATGACCCTAATGCTGGCGGGACATGAAACTACAGCCACGGCGATCGCCTGGGGACTATATTGGATCCATCGTTCTCCAGAGATCAAGGCAAAGCTAGAGGCGGAAATTACTAGTTTGGGGACAGATCCCGAACCGATGGCGATCGCCAAACTCCCCTATTTAGATGCGGTCTGTAAAGAAACCCTCAGAATCTATCCTGTGGCGATGCTTACTTTCCCCAGAACCGTTCTTGAACCTACAGAGCTAATGGGATATGAGCTAGAAACGGGACAGGTTGTGATGGGCTGTATTCATCTGATTCACCAGCGAGAAGATATCTATCCCGAACCCCGTCAGTTCAGACCAGAACGCTTTCTAGAGCGCGAATTTGATGCCTATGAGTTCTTTCCCTTTGGCGGCGGGAAAAGACGCTGTATTGGCGAGGCGCTAGCCATGCTGGAATTAAAGTTAGTTTTGGCAACAATCGTGAAGGAATACGACCTAGAGTTAAAAGGTGGCGACCTGAAAAGCGATCGCCATCGTCCCGAAGTTCCCGCCCGCAGGGGTGTTACCCTCGCACCAAAAAAGGGAGTCGAGATGATCTTTAAAGGCATTAAGTAGATTTGATCTTGCTGCTTGGCGATCTCGCCTTCGCTATATTTTATTCTGCTATAAAGTTAACCCTGTAATACTTCTTGGAGTCGTTTGCGGAATTCGCCTTTGGGATGTCCGCCTTTGACCTCCCCTAAAATTTTAAAATCAGCATTGGGAGACTCGCAGATAATGTAGGTAGGCCATCCCATATCTTTCTTATCTGGGTATTGTGCCATTAGGATCTGACGATACCGACGATAGGTAGCCGTATCCTGCATCTTGACATCGATAAACTCTAGCTCTAGCTCTTTGGCAACCTTAGCATCATAAAAGGACATTCTATGGCAGGTTCCACAGTCTTCTGAGGAAAATTTGACTACAGCTTTAGTCATGGCGAGTATGTTGAAATCAATCTTTAGATTATACGCCTGATGAGGGTTGGCTTCCTTTTGATTTATTGTTTCATCATACAACTATTGATTTTAAATTTAGCTTTCAGAAATCTAGCCGTAGTCTACTTTACGTCGAGATGCTTTTAGCTGGCTGCGCTTAGTTTTGCTGTCCATACGTTTTCTCTTTGCCGACTTGGATGGTTTGGTGGGCAACCTCCTTTTTTTTCTGGCGAGAGCGCTGCGAATTAAATCCTGCAATCGTTTGAGAGCATCTTCTCGGTTTTGATGCTGGGTGCGAAACTGCTGCGCCTTAATAACAATCACGCCGTCTTTAGTAATTTGCGACTGACTGAGCTTTTGTAGCAGCTTTTCCTTGTAGAAATACGGCAGGGAAGACGACTTAACATCAAAGCGTAAATGAATCGCCGTAGCAACTTTATTCACATTCTGACCGCCAGCACCTTGAGAACGAATCGCTCTTAGCTCGATTTCATGATCGGGAATAGTTACCTGCTGGGATATTTTTAACATCAAACAATAAATTCTGGTGGACTAAACCTGACTGCCTGACACAAGTGTCTAAAAGTACTGATATACAGTAACTGAAAAGAAAAAGGAGAGAATTCATGGTTAGCTAAAAATAGATGTTTTTAAGCTTTGTATAATATTGGATAATTAGATGAAGCAGGATTACCGATTTATAATCATTGGATATTTATAAGCATAATGTTCAACACTTACAGATTCAATAAAGGTAGAAGAACAAGTCGAAAAAATAGCATCTGTCATTTTTTCTGTAATTAAACTAAATTCTTCTGGTGTAAAATATGCATCAGAAGAAAAAATAATTTCCATTCTATATGCGTTTTTATTAAGAGTAGCATACGCTAAGGGCGAGAATTGGTCATTAAAATTATTAATGCACAATTTTGAACTAGCTCCGATATTGCTAGATTTTTGTTTTGAAATACTCGGTATGTCTGAAGTGTTTGAAAAAGCAGTACTTATATAAGAAACAAAGTTGTTTACAACAACAAGGGTTAAAACCACTCTCCAAAATCTAGGGGATTTATAAAATTTTTTGTCTGTTTTAGAGAATCCTGATACATACCAGTCAAAAATATTTGTACTGATTTTCCTAATCATTTTATTAAAAATATAAGTTTAAATTTAAACTATTTATATCATTTAGTATTATCATCAAGTGTGATCGTAAGAAGAGAATTATTTGACTCATAAACTCTAATCAAACAATAAGTGTCATAATAAAAGTTATAAAAATGATAAATATCTCATTATTCAGCCAACCTGCTGAATGTAGGTTTCAAATGACGTAAGTCCCGATATTGACTATGTTGACTCAACAGACTTAGAAGTTGATGATAAAGAGGGGTAGAGATAGACATGGACTACGAAGCTCAAAAAAGACCATTTTTAGCTTCCCACGATCGCTCTCCCTTTTTTTAATCCCTTTGTGTCTATCTTTCGGATACTTGTGTCAGGCAGCCAGGGACTAAACTCTACACTCCTTATGGATGCGAATTTTTACGATTCGCTCTTTTTCAAAGCCGCTTTGGTTCGCAAAATAATAATACCAGCGAGAATAATTAATCCTGCACCGAATAAAGAATTTATATCTAATACTTCTTGCCAAATCAGCCAGCCGAGAAAAGTTCCAAAGGGAACAGAGGTATAGGTAAAGATGCCGACACTAGCCGCAGGAGCATTTTGATATCCACGGGTAAGCAATAGCTGACCAACGGTGGTGGTTAGCCCAACTCCAAAGAGCATAATGCATTGATTGACGGTGGGAGTTTGCCAATTAGCGATCGCTGGTAAAGAGGAAATGATTAAGCCAAAAATAGCAAAATAAGCAACTATACGTAGGGGTGGTTCGGTTGCCGAGAGCTTCCGTACCGTGACAAAAGCCATAGCCGCAAAGAAGCTACTGCCCAATGCTACTAAACTTGCCCAGTTGGTATTGCCATCTGGTTTAAGTATGAGAAATACGCCCAGAAAGCCAATCGCCCCAGCAATTATAATCTGCGACGTAATTTCTTCTCCCAGCCACACAGCAGACATGAAGGGAATAATTAAAGGAATAGTTGACTTGATTAGCATCGAGTCGCCCAAGGGTATTTGCCCCAAGGCATAAAAGAAGCTAAACATCGCCGCCATGCCAAAAACGGCGCGGAGTAAATGTAGGTGCAGGCGATCGCTTTTTAAGATCCCAGGCTTACTTCTGAGGATCAAAGGCAAGAGAATTGCCAGTCCAAAAAGATTACGAAAAAAAACTATAGACTGATTGGGTAGATCAGTTGAAGCATATTTGATAATAGCGGCGCTGAGAGCAAAACTTAATTCTGAGGCGACAATAAAAAATGCCCCACGGACAATACTTTGTCTATTGATCATTAGTTAGTCGAGGATATAGACAAGGTTTAATTATATTTTAGACAAATATAGTCAAGAAGATTTATCGCGATCATCCTTTTAGGATCGAGTTAAAAATATCAAGTATTCGAGCGGCAGCCAAAAAAAACACTCAAGAAAACAAATATTTTCTGTGTCTTTGCGTCTTAGCGCGAAACTAACTCTGACCGCCGCCAGAAGTAAGAATGTAACAAACCAAATTAAATCGGCGATCGCATCTACAACAGCTTGCAGATATGCTAATCTACACGTCAGTTAATTAGTTTCCGATTGTACTACCGTCAACCATGCTAGAACCCATCGCCATTATCGGTATCGGCTGTCGTTTTCCAGGCGCAAATAATCCCCAGGCTTTCTGGTCTATGATCCGAGATGGTCAGAATGGGATAGTGGAAGTTCCCGAGTCTAGGTGGGATGTTGATTCATACTACGACCGCGACCTGAGTCAGCCAGGGAAGGCAAACACCCGCTGGGGTGGCTTTCTCGAAGATATTGACTGTTTCGAGCCGCAGTTTTTTGGCATTGCCCCCAAAGAAGCGGTAACGATGGATCCGCAGCAGCGTCTTTTGTTAGAGGTTGCCTGGGAAACCTTGGAAGATGCGGGTCAGATACCTGAAAAGCTGAAGGGTAGTCAGACAGGAGTATTTATTGGCATCGGCACTCACGATTATTCGATCGCCATGTGGCAGCAGCCAGTGAGTGAACCCTACGCTACGACGGGGACGGGTAACTGCATTGCCGCTAATCGTATTTCCTACAGCTTCGATTTCAAGGGTCCTAGTTTGGCGGTAGACACAGCCTGTTCTTCATCTTTGGTAGCGGTTCATTTAGCCTGTCAGAGTATTTGGACGGGGGAATCGACCCAGGCTTTGGCAGGAGGGGTAAACATGCTGCTCTTACCAACGATTATGGTCGGCTTTAGTAAGGGCGGATTTATGTCCAGTGAGGGACAGTGTAAAAGTTTTGATGCGGCAGCCGATGGCTATGTGCGGGGTGAGGGTGCGGGTTTGGTTTTGTTGAAGCCTCTATCCCAGGCAGAAGCTGATGGCGATGATATTTATGGGGTAATTCTCAGTAGCGCCGTCAATCAAGATGGCATGAGCAATGGTTTGGCAGCGCCCAATCCCCAGGCACAGGAATCAGTCTTACGGGAAGCATATCAGCGGGTAGATATCGATCCAGCGCAAGTAAGTTATGTTGAGGCACACGGTACGGGGACAAAGGTAGGCGATCCGATTGAGGCTAATGCTCTGGGGGCGGTGCTGGGGGCAAATCGTCCGTCTGGAGACAGATGCTTAATTGGCTCGGTAAAGACAAATATTGGTCATACCGAAACCGCTGCGGGGATTGCGGGGATTATTAAGGTGGCGCTGGCGCTAAAACATAGGCAGATTCCTCCCAGCTTAAATTTTACAACTCCCAATCCAGCGATCGCTTTTGAAGAGCTAAAGTTACAGGTCGTAACCGAGTTAACTCCCTGGTCAGCGGTGCAACCGTTAATTGCGGGGGTCAATTCCTTTGGTTTTGGCGGCACTAATGCTCATATTGTGATGGGAGAAGCACAAGCTAAAAGTACGGCTGTAAAAGGACAGCAAGATGGGGGAGAAGACCCAGAAAAACCGCACTTACTGACCCTATCTGCCAAAACTAAGTTGGCTTTACAAGAGTTGGTACAGAATTATCATACTTGGCTGCCGAATTGCGATCGCTCTCTCGGAGATATCTGCGCGGCAACCCAGACTCAGCGTAGTCACTTTAATCAGCGCCTCACCTGTTTATCTCGCAACTCCCAACAGCTACAGCAGCAGCTAGCAGCTTACTTGGGTCAACAGGAAGCGCCAGGATTACGGGGCAGCACGGTCAACAGCCAGGCAAAACGCATTTGTTGGCTATTTACAGGGCAGGGTTCGCAATATGTCGGCATGGGTCAAGAGCTTTATCGGACTCAACCTGTCTTCCAAGCGGCACTAGATCGATGTGCCGATATTCTCCAAGATCATCTCGATCAACCTTTACTAGATGTCATCTTTGCCGCTTCGGGGGCTAACGCCATCAATCGTACTGTCTATACCCAACCAGCGATTTTTGCGATCGAATATGCCCTGGCTCAACTATGGCTATCTTGGGGCATCATGCCCGACTATGTGGCGGGACACAGTATTGGTGAATATGTAGCTGCCTGCGTTGCCGAAGTTTTTAGTCTGGAAGACGGTTTAAAACTGGTTGCCATTAGGGGGAAACTGATGGAAGACTTGCCCTCTTCGGGAGGAATGCTGGCTATTTTCAGCAGTCAGGCAGAGATAGCGGAGTTAATTTCTAGCTACCAGCAGTCAGTAAATATTGCCGCCATCAATCATCAGCGCAACACAGTTATTGCGGGCAATCTTCAGACCCTAGCCGTAATTGAAGATCGGCTAACCAATCTTGATATTGGCAGCACTCTACTAGAAGTCTCCCACGGGTTTCATTCCCCTTTGATGCAGCCGATGCTGGCAGATTTCCGCCAGGCAGCAGAATCCATTACCTATCGCCCTGGTAAAATCCCCTTGGTTTCCAACGTGACGGCACAACTGGGCGGAAAAGCGATCGCAACTGCCGATTATTGGGTCGAGCATATTGTCCAGCCAGTAAACTTTGCCGCTGGTTTCCGCTTCCTACTCCAGCAGCAGGTCAATATATTTTTGGAAATTGGGGCAAAACCAATCTTATCTAGCATTGGGACAACTATTGCTACCGCAGAAGGCGATGCACCACTATTATTGCCTAGTCTCTCCAGTAAGCAGGCTGATACCCAGATAATCTTAACTAGTCTTGCCCAGCTCTATCATCAGGGAGTTAAGATCGACTGGCAGCAGTTTAATCGTGGCTTTAAACAGAATCCCGCCTCAGTTATCAAACTCCCAACCTATCCGTTTCAGCGTCAGCGATACTGGTGGGATAAGATTCAATTCTGGACAGAAGATACACAGCAAACTCAGCCCCAGCGTCACGATTTATTGGGCAACCCGCTTTCTTTAGCGGCGACTACGGCAATTCATTGGCAGGGACAGATCGACGCTCACACGCCAGCATATCTGGCAGATCATTGTTTGCAGAGTGAGACAGTATTTCCCGCTACGGCTTATATAGAAATGGCTCTAGCCGCAGGCAGAGATATCGATTCAGATGGGTTACTAAACCTAGAACAGTTTGTGATTCATCAGCCGTTGATTTTAGACGATCGATCTACTCAGCTTCAGACGATCTTGTCTCCGATCTCGGATGCAGGTTATCGGGTACAGATTTTTAGCCGTAGTTCTAATAATAAAGAATTTACTCTCCAAAGCGAGGCTGTAGTGCGATCGCTTTTAGCAAAACCAAACCGTACTTTAGATCTGGAACAGTTAAAATCTCAGCTACAGCTATGGCAGGGCGACATCGCCGAATATTACCAGTCTTTAAGTCAGCAGGGATTAAACTATGGCGAGAGTTTTCAGGGTATCCAGCAGATATGGCAGGGAGAACAACAGGCTCTTGGTTTGATTCAGCTACCCGATAGTACAAGCGATCGCCATAACTATCAGATTCATCCTGCTTTGTTAGATGCCTGTTTACAGCTTATCGGGACAGTTACGGAATCTAACGCGGGGGTATATTTACCCGTCGGCATGGAATCGTTAGCTCTCGGTAAACCAAACCCCAGTCAAGTCTGGGCTTATGTGGATCTCAAATATAGCGAAGATCGGCAAACTATCGAGGCAGACTTACTTTTAGCCGCTGAGACGGGAGAAATCGTCGCCGAAATTAACAATCTGTCTCTTCAGTATCTGAGCCTACGATCGCTCGCCAAAATCCTCAACATTCCCGCAGCAGAAGCAAATAACCTTGCTGACTGCCTTTATGCAATAGACTGGCAAGCAAAAAGTTTATCAGTAACAGAGAATCTTAAAACAGCAGCGGGCGATCGCTGGCTGGTCTTGTCAACTGATAATGATACTGACAGTGATATTGCCTCGGAATTGGCGACTCAGCTAGGAGGTACCTTAGTCCTATTGGGCGATCGCTCTGAGCCAGCAGAATCCGAATACGCTGTCGATCCTTATCAACTGGCAGACTGGGAGCATTTATGGCGGGCGATCGCACTTTTACCCGCTGAAAATCTAAAAATTGCCTATTTTTATAGTCAGGACGAAACAGAATTGGCAGACGGGGGTACTAAAGCAGGAATCTGTCAGGATATCTTTTATCTAATGCAGTCGGTTAATGCTGCCCAGGTTGAGCTAACTCAACTATGTATAATTACCACCGTAACTCAGTATAAAGCCGTTAACAAGCTTGCGGGCGGTATTTGGAGTTTGGGTCGCACAATCCAGCAGGAATATCCGCGCTTACAGCTTAATTTACTAGATTTTGCTAGTTTTGCAGAGACTAATGTTCGAGATATTTTACCCGAATTGCTGGCTTCAGACGATGAAAATCAGGTGGCATATTATAACCAGCAACGATATGTCCCGCGCCTCACACCCAGAAACAATCTGGCACATAGCATCTTAGATCGTCCCTGCCGTTTACAACTTTCTGATTACGGCACTCTAGATAATCTTGTCCTCGCACCCATGGAGCGTCAGTTACCCCAAGCGGGAGAGATTGAAATCGCCGTTACCGCAAGCGGCGTAAACTTCCGCGACGTATTAAACGCCCTGGGAGTATTAAAAGAATATCTTCAGACGATGGGGTTTGCCGACTCCACCGAAGTACCCTTTGGCGGCGAATGTGCGGGGACTGTTGTCGCTGTGGGGGCAAGAGTAACAGATTTTCAGATCGGTGATGAAGTTATTGCTGCCCAGGCTGTAGGTAGCTTGAGCAGCCACGTTAGAGTTAATGCCAAATTTGCGATCGCCAAACCGAAACATCTCAGTCACGTGGAAGCGGCAACCATACCCACGACTTTTCTCACTGCCTATTATGGACTACATTACCTAGCTCAAATTAAGCCAGGGGACAAAATCCTGATCCACGCGGCGGCGGGTGGTGTCGGACAGGCAGCGGTACAGATTGCGCAACGGGCAGGTGCCGAGATCTACGCCACGGCTTCGACAGGGAAATGGGACTTTCTCAAAGCTTCAGGCATCAAATACGTGATGAACTCCCGCAATCTAGATTTTGCAGCGGAAATTATGGAGCTAACCGATGGTAAAGGCGTAGATTTAATCCTCAATAGCCTCAACGGTGATTTTATCCCCAAAAACCTCGCAATTCTCGCTCCTAACGGTACATTTGTCGAAATTGGCAAGGTAGGAATTTGGGAGCGATCGCAAGTAGCAGCCCAGCGAGCCGATATTAGCTATTTTCCTTTTGACCTACTGGAAGTTTCTAACCGAGATCCCGATCTGATTAAGCGTCTGTTTCTCGAACTGCGGCAACAGTTTGTGTCAGGTAAGCTAAAACCACTGCCCCATAAAGTTTTTCCGCTTCAGCAAGCGGATAATGCCTTCCGCTATATGGCTCAGGCAAAACATATTGGTAAGGTGGTAATCGATCTACCCCAGCATCAGCAGGTAGTTAAAGCTGACGGCAGCTATTTAATTACAGGGGGTACAGGAGCGTTAGGTTTAGAGGTGGCGAACTGGCTCGTATCAGAAGGGGCAAAGCAGCTCATCCTTTTAGCCAGAAGTCAGCCTTCTAGTTCGGTACAGCAGGCGATCGCCAAACTCGAACAGCAGGGAGCTAAAGTTAATCTCGTTCGAGTAGACATCAGCGATTACGATGCTCTAGCACAAGTGTTTGCCTCCCTCGACTCCAACTATCCTCTCAAAGGAATTATCCACGCCGCAGGAGTCCTCGACGATGGTTTGCTCAATAGCCTCACCTGGGAACGCTTTCAGCGGGTTTTACAGCCCAAGGTTGCGGGGGCTTGGAATCTGCATCGGGCAAGCGCCAAGCTAGATCTAGACTGGTTTGTCTGCTTCTCTTCGATCGTTTCGGCTTTTGGTGCCCCAGGGCAAAGTAATTATGCCGCTGCCAATGGCTTTGTGGACAGCTTAATGAACTATCGTCGCCAGCAGGGTTTACCAGGATCGAGCATCAACTGGAGTATTTGGTCGGAAGTCGGTATGGCAAGTCGTTTAACTGCCGAACAGCAGCAAAGATTAGAGCAGCAGGGATTAACGGCGATCGCACCAGCGGCGGGAATTAAAGTCTTAAAACAGCTCCTCCAGCAGCAGGCAGGTCAAACGGTGGTTTTCCCAGTCGATTGGGCAACCTTCTTGCGCCAACAGCCCCAGAATCCTTTCTTTGAGGCAGTACAGCCTGTTAGTGAGGTCAAAAAATCTGCTTCTTCTTTCCTCCAGCAACTAGCTCAAGCCCCACCCGAACAACAGCAGTCAGTCTTACAGTCTCATATTCGTACTCAGATTGCTAAAGTACTGGGTTTTGCCGATCCTGAAGATGTAGACACTCAGGAGAAATTTGCCGATTTGGGCATGGATTCTTTAATGGCAGTGGAGTTCAAAAACAGTCTCCAGGCTAGCTTCGGTGATGCCATATCCCTAACGGCGGCTTTCGATCATCCTAACGTCGAACTACTGACGGACTATATCGCCCAAGAATTAGCCGAAGGCAACGTTTTGGCAGGTATCCCCCAGGCTGACGAAGAGGTAGCAACATCAACTGCGATCGCTTCTCCCACGCCTGAAATTCAACCTAAAGTAACACCAAAAGTAGAGCAGGCTCCTACTATACCCGTAACCAGAAGCAAAATAGAAGTAAAGCCCGAATACAGTCAGTTCAAATTAACTCCAGAATATATTAGCCTGACCAAAGATCTACAAAAAGTCGATCGCCTGGGCAATCCTTTCTTTAGTCTGCATCAGGGTATCGCTCAGGACACAGTTCAAACCGATGGTCAGAATCTAATCAACTACTCCAGCTACAACTATCTGGGCATGTCGGGAGATCCTCAAGTAATTGCCGCCACGCAACAGGCGATCGCGGAATATGGTACATCTGTTTCTGCCAGTCGCGTCCTCTCAGGAGAGCGACCAATTCACCTGGAGTTGGAACAGGAGATTGCCAGTCTGATCGGGACAGAAGCGGCGATTGTCTATGTCGGCGGACATGCTACCAACGTCAGCACCA
>JBCBWB010000003.1:0-68903 GCA_039817275.1 Cyanobacteria bacterium J06648_1
CTAACCGTAATAATTATAAAATTGATGCTAATCAAGAATTGTTAGCTTTGGGAATGGCTAACTTTGCTAATGGGCTAATGCAAGGTTTTCCCGTCAGCAGTAGCGGTAGTCGCACCGTAATCGGCGATTCTTTGGGCAGTAAAAGCCAATTATATTCTTTGGTAGCAATGATAGCAGTAATTATCGTGCTGCTATTTTTTCGTCCTGTATTAGCTTCATTCCCCAAAGCTGCTTTAGGGGCAATTGTAATTTATGCTGCCACTAAATTAATTGAGGTTTCAGAATTTATCAGACTATATCGCTTTCGTCCCAGTGAATTTGCGATCGCCATTATTACTACCATCGCCGTTTTAGCTACTGATATTTTGGTAGGTGTAGGTATTGCCGTTGGTCTTTCGGTAATTGAATTGTTTTACAGGGTTGCCCGTCCTCACGATGCTGTATTAGGTACTGTCCCCGATTTGGCTGGACTCCATGATATTGAAGACTGGGAAGGGGCGGAAACCATCCCAGGACTATTGATGTATCGCTATGATGCGCCGTTGTGTTTTGCTAATGCCGAAAATTTTAAACAGCGTGTACTAGAATCAATTGCAGCAGAATTAACTCCCGTAGAATGGCTGGTGTTAAACATGGAAGCCAATGTCGAAATTGATATTACGGCGATCGATATGTTGGCAGAACTGCGAGATGAATTAGCAGCTAATAATATTACTTTTGCTATGGCGCGAGTGAAGCAGGATTTGTATCTCGATCTAGAAAGGGCAGGGTTTTTGAAAAATCTTCAGGCAGAACATATTTATCCTACTTTACACACGGCGATCGCAGCTTTTGAGCAACGGAAAAATGATTAGCAGCTAGTTCTTATTTCTGACTACTAACCACTAACCATATGCGAAGCGGTGAGACAGTGCGGTCTTGGGGGTTTCCCTCAGTGAGCAACTGTCGAACCCTTTAGGGTATCCTTTAAGACTAACTACTAAACATCTACAAAAACATCACCTCCTGCTGCGATTAAATCTTCGGCATTAATTCCGTTGAGAATAGCTAGAGTTTCATCAGCAAAAGAAATTGCCGTATTACTATCTAGCTGAGTAATCGAAACCGTGTCGGAAGTGATGCCAGTATAAAACACCAGGGTATCGTAATCGATTTTAAAATCAGTGATGATATCTGTACCTTCGCCCATTGCTAGGACAAAACTATCGCTGCCTCCATCTCCTGTAAGGATGTCGAAACCCAAACTACCTCGCAACAGGTCGTCTCCTTCACCACCGACAAGGCGATCGTTATCTGTACCGCCAAATAAGCGATCGCTACCACCATGCCCGAAAATCAGATCGTCTCCAGGACCACCGTAGAGCATATCATCGCCACCTTCAGAGGTATAATCGTCATCTCCTCTAATCCAGTCATTGCCATGACTACCCCAGATAGAATCATCACCCAGTCCGCCCTGTATCCAATCATCGCCACCAAAGCCGTTGATGCGGTCGTTTTCGTCTGTGCCGTATAGTCCTTCTCCAAAATCTGTTCCTACAATTAAAGAATCGCTATCTCCTCCATGATGTCCGCCATGATTGCCGTGTACTCCTAATTCCTCGACACCATATAGTCCTGCATTGGGATTGGTAATTGCAAAAGTACCGTTAGGATTGAATGAGTGAAACCAACCATGTAGCATCCAAAACTTAGGGCTATAAAACTGGTCTGATTCGGGAAATAATTGAAACTCAGCCTGCTGCACGCGGGAAACTACAGCTTCAGTCGGCACAGCTTCTTCAAAGTATACTGATTCAGAATCTAAGTTCCCAACTCCTGTAAGCCAGGCACTCTGATGAACGTGCCAGTCATCAGCAGTTAAAGTGTCAAAAGATGCTGGTGGAAAGTCATCTGCTGGATCGATAGTTAGCCCTAAAGGATCTTCTGGCGTGGCTTCCAAGGTTGTAGGAAGACGCAGATAAAAAACTGCAATTAAATTGCCTTCGTTATCAAAATTTAAACCGACAGGATGTTCGATATCCAACTCTTCTGAGTTACCAATTTCAGCAGCTAACTGAAAATTATAATAATGAATCCCATGTCCCATAGCTTCCTGCGTAGAAGGAATATAGCCATCGGCGATCGCCTGTTCTAGTCCGCCCGATCCATAATATGGCATTGTGGCTTGAGTGGCTTGGGCAATCTGCTGGTCTAGTAACGGTACGTCTTCTCCCCAAGCATGGATTACCTCTTCTATATCTTCATGGTCGATCTCTCCGTTAGCATTGAGATCGTAGAGGGGATGGTACAAATCATCTCCATCAACTGCTTCATAACGGGCAATAATATCGCGAAGATCGGCATTGTCTACATTACCGTCCCCATTTAGATCGGGAACACTTAATATAGATGCTGCTGAACCGTGCATCTGGTGATGATTCATTTCTTCATGGTTTATCGAAGAGGAATGAGATTGTTCTTCGTGCAATAAATTACTCATGTCAATTCTCCTGACTGATTCATTTATGTCTGCAATCAAAATTGACGAAGTTAACCTAAATCAGATTTATGCTATGGCTATTGACTACCAAGTGACTTTTAAAACTTCAAAGGCAATTTTATAGTTGCCTTTTCCTGGCTACAACTCATCGTTTTGATTGTTGTTATTAGTCGCATTTTTTCTCGTTCAAGGTTGCTAATAATCTTGAATGAGATCGTCTTTTCTTAGCGAATTAAGTTCGATCTTTCTTGAAGCTAATAGATTAATTCAATCTTATTGAATCATTAAAATTTTGGTCTTGTATTTTAGTTTTTCAAGAAAAACAAGATTTATAGGTTAGCTATTCTAATTATTTCCATAGCTGACATATACTACCTAGGCTATTTTACATAAAGATAACCAGTATTCAAGATAAAAAGCTATTTAGATAAAAGCTTTTGTCGTTGTATATTTACTGCGATATCAGTAATGCTAAAATACAACCCAGAACTTGCTCTAATAATCTTCTACGTTCGTCTACTTCCAATATTAATCAATAAATATAGTTTGTCATAAAAACTTAAAATAAGTTAACTAATCTGTTAGGAATAAATACTTAAAAAAACGAAAGGTAGAATTTTTTTTGATATTTTATATTACTCTAACAACCAACCAAACAATTCTCCTAAAGTTAACTTAAACGACTTAGCAAAATCTGGTACAGGCAAAACATCGTTGGCATCTTCAAAAAATTCAGGTTGCTGGTTGGGGTAATAAGCAAAAATGGACTGTTCACTCGGATCTATGAGCCAGCCTAACTGTGTTCCATTATCTAGACAGTGCAGAATGTTTCTGGTTACTCTCGTATGGCTTTGATCGGGAGATAAGATTTCAATAGTCCAATCTGGTGCAATCTGGAAAATATTAGCTATCCCTCCATTATCTTTTCTAGGAATTCTATCCCAGGTAAAGACAGTCACATCAGGAACAGTCGAACGTCCGCCAAAAGTACATCTTAATTCGGGAAATGCACGAGCAATTTTCTGCGATTTCAGAGAACCATTTAATGCGATAATTAGTTCTCCTTGAATTACGCTGTGTTCTCCTTGAGGCATTGGTTTTTGAATTATTTTTCCATTGATATATTCGCTGGCAGGTTTGGTTTCTGGCAACGCTAGAAACTCCTGTAGGGTAGTGCTTTTTGACGGTGTTGTAACCATAGTTCAATTTGGTTGCAAAATACTTTAATGCCTAACTGTATTCTATAGGGATATTGAAATATACTGGATAATTTCTATTGGCTGGCTTGAAAGGCTTTGAGCTGTTTTATTTTTTCTGAATCTGTCTGTAATTGTTCCACAAGGCGATCGCATACCAAATAGCATAATTCAAAGATCGTTGGATCGCTAATCTGATAAAAAACACTTACGCCTTGGGGTTGCCTTTCTACCATTCCCGCTTGAGTTAATACTTTAAGGTGTTTGGATACATTAGCCTGTCCGAGTTGAGTAACTTCCATTATTTCACTGACGTTTTTGCTGCCAGACTTAAGACTACATAGGATTTGTAGCCGACTAGTTTCCGAGAGTATTTTGAAGTATTCAGCCACGCGGGACAAAACTTGAGGTGAGATTTGAGACATCGATCGCAGTTATTAAAATTGCCAATTATTTATAGTTTAGATTATATTACTATATAGTTATAAATTAATAAGCAACCTCACAGATTCCTCAACTTATTTGATTAATCTCAAGGTGAGGCAAGAAAACCTTTTTATTGGAGGCGACAGGATGTTATTTCGCCAGCTATACGACAGTGAATCTAGCACTTATACTTATCTACTAGCAGATTTGGATTTGAAGGAAGCAATTTTAGTTGATCCTGTTTTAGAGCAGGTAGATCGAGATCTGAAGCTACTCAAAGAATTAGGTCTAAGTCTGCGTTACTGCTTAGAAACTCATATTCACGCGGATCATATTACGGCTACAGGTAAGCTGCGAGAATTAACTGGGTGTCTGGGAATTGTTCCAGAACACGCTCAGGCTGATTGTGCCAACCGTCATATTCAAGATGAAGAAGATCTTGAATTAGGTTCGATTGTAATTGAAGCGATCGCTACTCCTGGACATACTGATAGCCACATGGCTTATTTGGTAAATGGAGAAAGACTCTTGACGGGGGATGCTTTGTTCATTCGTGGCTGCGGGCGTACAGACTTCCAGAGTGGTGACGCGGGTACGCTATATGATTCTGTGACAACCAGATTATTTACCTTACCAGATACAATCCTGGTTTATCCCGCTCACGATTATCGAGGGCAGACAGTTTCAACTATCGGCGAAGAAAAACAGTGGAATCCTCGTTTTGCTGGTAGAGATAGAGATAACTTTATTCAGTTTATGAATAATCTTAACTTACCCGATCCCAAGAAAATGATGGAAGCTGTTCCCGCTAACGAACAGTGCGGTCGTAAAATTGCTGTAGCTAAGTAAAAGTCATGGCTACCTGGATTACTGGACATCTTTTGGCATTACTGATCGGTCTGAGTTTAGGATTGATAGGCGGTGGTGGCTCAATTTTGGCAGTGCCAATCTTAGTTTATATTCTAGGATTAAATGCTAAAACGGCGATCGCCATGAGTTTGGCAATTGTTGGCATCGTTAGTCTTATTGGTGTGATTCCTCATGGTCAACAGGGCAATGTAAATCTCAAAACTGCTTTGAGTTTCACACCACCTGCTATGTTAGGAGCATTCTTAGGAGCGCGTTTGGCTGCTTTGCCTTTTGTTACCGATACTATTCAGTTAGTTAGCTTTGCGGTGATGATGCTGGTAGCTAGCTATTTCATGATTCGTAAGCCTCAAGAAGTCATAAGTGACCGCGTAGAATTATCTATTCCCAAAAAACATAATTCAAAATATGCTTGGTTAGCCATAACTCTGGAAGGATTGGGGGTAGGTATCCTGACAGGCTTTGTAGGAGTTGGCGGAGGCTTTGCCATCATTCCTGCCTTGGTGCTGCTAGGGGGAATACCGATGAAGGAAGCAATAGGAACATCTTTACTGATTATTACTTTTAAATCAGCTACAGGATTTATCGGCTACTTAAATCAGGTAGCAATTGACTGGAATCTAATGTTTACTTTTACCACCGTAGCTATCCTGGGTGTAATTTGGGGAGCATACTTTTCGGGCAAAATACACGGGGCGAAACTACAGCAGGCTTTTGGCTATTTCTTAATTGCGATCGCAACTTTCATTTTGATTAAACGCTAGAAATCAATTACTCGATCGACTAACCACTGTACGGGCGAACGGCGGTTCGCCCCTATCCTGACAACTAACAAAAAAAGGAGAATAACCATGACCACTACCAACAATCGACGACTTCAAGAAATCAATGCCATTACTCTTAAAAAATGGCTAGAACGTGATGAAGCCTTGTTAATTGATGTTCGAGAACCAGGCGAATTTTTCTCAGAACATATTCCTGGGGCAAAGTTGATGTCTCTGTCCAGGTTCGATCCGACAATTGTTCCCCAAGACCACAATAAAAAGATTGTATTCCAATGCCAGTCTGGTACACGTTCGGCTACCGCAGCCCAAAAAATGTTCGATTTAGGGGTCAACGAAGTATTTCATCTTCAGGGTGGATTACCTACCTGGAAAGCTGCGGGGTACCCTACCGAAGTAAATAAGAACGCCCCAATTAGTATGTTCCGTCAGGTACAGATAGTGGCTGGTTCGCTAGTCTTATTGGGAACTATCTTGGGAGCTTTGGTTTCTCCTTGGTTCTTAATTCTCAGTGGCTTTGTGGGCTGTGGCTTAGTATTTGCAGGAATAAGTAATACCTGTGCGATGGCAATGCTGCTGGCGAAACTGCCTTATAACAAAAGAGCTGTAAATACTGGAGATATTGTTCTGTAGATTAATATAATTTGGAGATTAAAGTCATGAAAACTATATCTGTATCCCGCGAATTAAAAACTGGTGATATTGCTGTGATGAGCAACCTTGCTAGCGTTACCGCTAATGCCAACAGAATTTCTAGGTTAAATGCAGTCAAGGGGAAAAATATTACCGATCCTGCTGCGATTCATGTCGATTTTAAAGTTAAACCACACGACGAACATTTACCAAGCGTTCTGGGCGAAACCGAAGAATTGGATTTGGTTCTGAGTGTAGATGATGCGCTGCAAATAGGAATGATGTTGGTGGCGATGGGTTTGGAAGATAAATCTCAATTAGACGTAGATGAGGTATTTAAACGGTTGTTTGAGCTTTCTTGTGAGCTACACGAATGACTATAGTTCGCATTTCCTCACGACTATTATCTACTCTGAAAATTATAGATAGACCTTTCGGAATTAAAGAGGTGTATGATGAACGAGCGCAAAGGAAAAGAAATTACAACCAACATTGCCCCAGAAACAGTTTTTTGGGCGTTAATAGCTCTTGTATTGGGAATTTTGCTGCTTACAGGTTTTCTGTACACTTGATATCACAGCACACCATTATAAGAAATAGATCATTATCGAACCCAAAATCCCCGCACTAACTAGATAATAAGTTAGCGGTAACAATACCCTGCGGATTAATATCCCTTATAATATGGAGAATTTCTGCTGCCATAACTAAACCCTGTAGAGTAGAAGCAGCAGAACAGAGAAGGGAACTCGCCAAATGAGTAAAGCCATTAGAAATTGATGCTTATTGTAAATCATGGGTTTTGCCAGACTACTAGCCACTAACTATTTGCGAAGCTACATGCGGGGAATACCCCTTTGTCCTTTAGGACTAACTACTGCTTATCACAATTTCCTCAGGTTATTTGATTATAAATAGAGGTGAGGGCAAACGAACTACAAAACCGATTGCTCGATCTGTAAGGAGAATGATTATGCTAAATAAAATTTTGGTAGCGATCAATATTGCTGAAACCAATAACAATAATTTTGTTCGAGCTTTGTCTCTAGCAAAGATAAATAAAGCAGAGTTGATGCTATTAAATATCATCGCACCCGATAAAAACAATTATCCCAATCCTTTTATTTATTCGGGCTATGAATACAGTTTGATGGATGAATCTCTCGTGAAGGTCTATCAAGAACAATGGGATAAGTTTAAACAGCGCGGATTAGATAAATTACGATCGCTGGCAGAAGAAGCCGAAGCAGCAGGTGTTGGGGTTGAATATATTCAAGACTTTGGTAATCCTGGACAGACCATTTGCGATCGCGCCAAATCATGGTCGGCAGATTTAATCATAATTGGCAGTAGGGGTTTAACTGGGGTCAAGGAAATGTTTCTCGGTAGCGTCAGTAACTATGTAACCCATCATGCCCCTTGTTCGGTGCTAATTTTGCGGTCAACTGGCGATCTAGATGCTGAGATAGTTCGAGATGAAAGCGTCGATGACGCGAATTTCACTAGCCAAGCTATTAATTAATTTGCGAGCGACATCAAAGTAACCAAAATTAATTGCCGACTTAACTTCGTGGCGAATTTCTCTCATGGTTCGAGCGTCTTCTGGTGCAGTATCGACAATGGCGATAAGCCTAACGGCATGGCTTCGCTACGCATAATCTGTCGGAAGCAAAGCTAAATCTGGATCGCGAGCTAGAATTACCTTCAGCTCGCCAACTGCCCGTTCGATTGCTTTTATAGCTACTTCTTTATCTTTTTTCTCATCGCTGCGATCCGAAGGCTACGCGGAGCGTAATCGCCTGTTTTGTCTCTTCTATAGCACTAACCGCTTCTCGAACCAGGCGTTTCTCTAATTCGCTAATAGCCTGTTCGTGATGAACTTCAGACTGCTGTAGTTTTGCTGCCGAATTTGAGGTATTTTGCGCTTCTAAGTTTAAATTTGCGTTTGCTGCTTGAGGAACTTGTTCTATTTCAGTTTTACTCATAATTTACTCCTGTTTATAAATTCAGGTTATTACTACCGTCGTTTGAGAGGAGCGGTAGTTTCTACGGTCTAACCCATAGCCTAAATTTGAGGATTTAGTGAGGAAATTGAAAGTTCGAATTCATTCGGGTCATTTGTCATAACTAGGCTGCATCGCTTGATAATTTATCACTGACAACAAGTTGCTTCATGTGTCATCTCTCCTCACAACTTCCTCAATTTATTAACTTATTTTGAAGGTAGAAAGAACTAAGCATCAGGTCTTTCTGCTTAAGACATGGCTGATGAAATCATTGAGAATTTCTTACCTGTGTAATTCGGAGGGAAAAAATCATGAAACTACATTTCCACGGTCAAGACTATCAAGACCCTTATGTCGAATGGCAAGTAACTGAAGGCGAGTTTGCTGGCAAATATCGCGGTGTACCTTGGAAAATTCATCGCATGAAAGAACAGCATCGTCTACCATCGCATCACACAGAACTAGTATATCGTGGCGTTCACTATACCAGGTAAGTATTTTGGGGTATGGGTTAATGGCGTAGTTAGTCGTCAGTCGTTAGTCGTAAATGTCTCGATTCAAATTGGTGTAAAAGGGGGAACAGATGAAAGTAGCAGCAGATATTATGACTTCTAAGGTAGTGACTATTAATAGTTTGGCAAATATCCTTCAAGCTGCCAAGATGATGAATCAGCATGGCGTAAAGACTTTGATTGTCGATCGCGCCTCTTTTGATGATGCTTACGGAATTATCACTCAAACCGATATCTCTAAAGCGATCGCTAATGTTAAAGATCCAGCTCTAACTTATGTCTGTGAAGTGATGAGCAAACCCTGCATTGTGGTTAATCCAAATTTGTCAGTAGAATATATCATCAAACTTTTTGCTAACAACAAGATTCGCACTGCACCAGTAATCACAGACAGGTTACTTGGTATCGTCTCTTTGAGCGACATTGTAAGCAAAACCGATTATTTAACTTCAGACAAGATTAAACATATTTCGACGACAGCATTACCCGAACTACCTTCAGATGTATGTCAAGAAGGTGAATGGGAAGTCGCCGACTGGGAAGGGGAATTAGAAAACTGGTGTAGCGGATAAATTAGGAGTCATATGCTTGCGGTACCCCACGAACCTGACTGCCTGATATAATTACCTCAAAGGCAGACATAAAGGGATTGAAGAAAAAGGGAGAGCGTTCGTGGGAAGCTAAAAATAGTCATTTTCAAGCTTCGTAATCCATGTCAGTCTCTCCCCCACTTTATAATCAACTTCTAAGTCTACTGAGTCAACACAGTCAGTATCGAGATTTACGTTATCTTAAAGCATTGTCATGGATGATTAATGCACTAATATTGAGCAACAACGCCATCGAAAACTATATTTAGCTTTGGATACAACAATTTTGTGGAATCGATATTGTATGATTCATCTTTCGGTAATTTGTGGAGGGAGAGCAGTCCCTTTTCTATGGAAAGTAATAGAACACAAAAGTTCGACAGTGGCATTTGGAGAATACAAAACAATGCTTCGGCTTTCACATCGATTACTTTCTAAGTATCCTGAGGTTATGCTGCAAACCTTATGGCAATATGCCCTGAGATTCCGTATTGAAGAGCTTTTTCTGGATTCTAAATCAGGTGTGTTTCAATTAGAAGAATCGAAAATTCGCCATCCTCAAGCATTAGAGCGTTTATATTTAGTGGTAGCGCAGCGCATTCGCGCAGATCGTCGTCAAGACGACTGGCAAAGCGAAGCTTTGTGCGCTCTTCTTTTTGCTACCATTCATGGCATGACAGTTGAGCTTGAAGGATTGAGAACTCAAGTTGATCCTCATTGGGAGAGAGGTTTGAGTCATCTCAAGATTGGTCTTAGATGCCTCAAAGGAATTTTGCACAAAGGTCGAGATTTATTTGAACCTAACTCTCTTTTGTCCCACGATTTTCTCCCTTGTTTTGCATCTTCAAAGGCTAAACGAGAATATTATCATGCCATCTGGTTTACTAGGATTTCCGAATTAAAGTGCAGGCAAATTTAGCTACTCTCAAATAAATATGTCAGGCAGCCAGCCCACGGACGTATAGCGTCCCAGTCGTCTTAACGACGATCTGCTCACACAAAATCAATTTCTATTTTTAAGCACGGATGCTATTTTTTCTGAATTATCGCAATTTAAACTATATATTTTAAATTATGTATTCAATTATCTACAGTAGTGTTGTCTAATTATATTACATTTGATCCAACTTCAAATTACGGGACTTGTATTTAGTAATGAGATTGACAAAACTTCTCTAGTTCTTCCCGAATCAATCTCATTGTATTAATTGAGAGTTAAGTTGGAAAAAACGATCGCACTATGAGAATTTTAGTAGTTGACGATGATGAAATTTTAGTAGACATACTCAAGCGTTCCTTAGCCAGTCAGCGTCATATAGTAGATGCCGTCGAAGACGGTCAAATGGGTTGGGAATACCTACAAACTGGCGAATATGAATTAGTTTTGCTGGATGTTAATCTACCTGGCTTAGATGGGGTGAGTCTCTGCGAAAAAATGCGCTCTCAGGGCTATGCCACGCCTATTTTATTAATGACGGCGATGAATGCTAGTCAGAATCGAATATTAGGATTGGATGCAGGGGCAGATGATTATTTGACCAAACCTTTAGATTTAGAAGAATTAAACGCTAGAATTAGGGCTTTGTCCCGTCGAGGAAAAGTAGCTCCTACAAGTATTTTAAATGTCAACGGACTGGTTTTAGACCCCAGTATTTGTGAGGTCAGCTATCAGCAACAGCCGATTAAACTTACCGCCAAGGAATATAGTTTACTAGAAATATTTCTCCGCAATCCCGCGCACGTGTTCAGTCGAGCGCAAATCTTGGATAAGATTTGGACATTTGACGATCCGCCTTTAGAAGAAAGCGTTAAAGCGCACATTAAGGGGCTACGGAAAAAGCTCAAACAAGCAGGAGTTGTAAATTGGATCGAGAATGTTTATGGTATTGGCTATCGTCTTAATCCCAATGTGGCTCAATCTTCTCAGGTAAAAGCGGATCGCGATTCCACTTCTGTCGAGCAAGAATTTGATCGCAAGCTGGAACAAATGTGGCTCAAACACCAGGCTAAAATGTCCGAGCGGATGGGAGTGTTGCTAGAAGCTGTGTCTATAGTAAAGCAAGACAGTTTTTCGGCTAAATTGAAATCTGACGCAGAACGAGCAGCCCATAAATTAGCGGGAGTCCTGGGAATGTTCTCTAGAGACGCGGGAACAGACATTGCCCGTGAAATAGAAACTTTGCTACAGAATAATTCAGTATTAGACAAAGAGCAGTCAAAGCAATTTATTTCTCTAGTCGAAGATTTAGATAGCCTGCTGGAATTGGATGCAACCGCCACAGTTGAGACTACAGCCGAGACAAATTTACTATTAATTTCTGCTAACCTTCAATTGGCAAAAGAACTACAGCAGTTAGCTAGAACTCAAGCATTGGGTTGGCATCGAACGGATAATATTACCCAAGCAAAAATATGGTTAGAAGATAATCTAGCCTATGTAGTGGTAATTGATACTCAAGCTGCTAACAACGAGGCAGAATATTTAGCCTTGATTAATGAGCTGAATGCTCGTACTCCTTGTACATCAACAATAGTTCTCTCTCAAACCGATAGTTTGAATAATCGGCTAGCAGCCAAGCGAGCAGGAGTGAGTAGTTTTCTGCTTAAACCTGTTACGGCTAGCACAATTTGGCAAACTACCAGTCAATCAATCGAACAACATCAAAAAGCGATAGCGTCTATTTTAATCGTCGATGATGATGATATCTTTCTCAATACGATCCGTTCGGTTCTCGAACCTTGGGGAATGAAGCTAACAACTCTAGAATCGCCTTCAGACTTCTGGCAAATGTTGCAGCTAACTAAACCAGATTTGGTTATTCTGGATGTAGAAATGCCTGAAATAAACGGCATAGAACTATGTCAGATTCTTCGTAGCGATCCCAACTGGCAAGAATTACCCGTCTTGTTTCTAACCGCACGTCAAGATGCCCAAACCATTCAGCAGATCTTTGAAATTGGTGGAGATGATTATATTTCTAAACCCATAGTCGGTGCAGAATTAGTCGCTAGAATCAATAATCGACTAGAGCGCAGCCGTCTACTGCATTATCTTGCTACACAAGATCGCTTAACAGGATTAGCTAACCGCAGCCAAAACAGCCGAGAGATTGAAAGTCTCTTACAAAAAGCTCAGGATAATAGTCAGCCGTTTTGTCTGGCTGTACTTAAAATAACCGATCTACAGGAAATCAATCAGAAATACGGTCACGTTACAGGCGATCGCATTTTGGCTCACTGGGGCAAGGTGATTCGAGCTGCTTTGCGCCAGGATGAAGTAACTGGCTATTGGAGCAATGGCGATTTTATTATTGGGATGCCTAAGCTGGATAAAATTCAAGGCAAAGAACATCTGATAGAATTACTTAGCATTTTGAGAAGACAGGTGTTTACTTCTCCAGAAGGAGAAAGGTTTCAAGTAGCATTTAGCTGTGCGACAGCCGAGTTGACGCAAGATTGTAAAAGCTTGCATTCTCTGTATCAAGCCTATGTTCAAAACCAGGAATAATTGTTCACTAAATCGATTATGGATACGCCTTAATTTATAACTGCTCTCGATGCGATTTTGGGCGTTGCTGGATTGAAGTATGATTTAGCCAATGACATAGAGTTGTAAACATTCGCGTTTGAATTCTTCGCTGTAGCCTTGATGTTGTTCGTATTCGGTGATGAACTGACGACCGCATTGAACACAACGATAATTTTGTTTACCTCTCTTTTTGCCGTTTTTCTGGATCTTAGTTGACTTACACTCAGGACAATTCATGTTTCAGAAATTTTGTTTCAGATTGGCGATCGCAAGTTAAACAATCATACCTCGATCCAGCAATGCCTTACCTCTACAGTTGTAGATAGAATGAGAGAAGAACTCAACAAAAAAAGCGATGGGACAAGAAGCATTCAACTTATTTCCCAACGAACAAACATTAGAAGAAATTTGCGAATGGAGTAGTAGCCTGAAGCAGCTACAATAAGGTTTGGAAAGGCATTATAAGCGTTCGGAAGCTAGAGGGGCAGCATTTGATTACATTCAAGCTTTACTGTCCTCAGTGGAACAAAAGAATGGCTGGTAAATGTCAGAACAAATAGGGGTAGTCATGCAGAAGTAATGACATAGACTGGATATTGACATTCAAAAATTTCTGCTAATGTCGATTTGTCCAAACTGTTTTTCTGAAAAAGTCGTTAAAAATGGTGCAGCGCATTTGCGCAGATCGTCGTCTTCGACGACTGGGAAGCTTCGCTTCCGCTTCACAACGGAAAACAGAGATTTAAATGCAACGAATGTAATCGTCAATTTGTGGAACAACCCCAAAACAAAGTAATCGATCAACAAAAGCGAGAATTAATAGACAGATTGTTGTTAGAGAGAATTTCACTGGCTGGAATTGCACGTGCTGCTCAGATTTCTGACAGGTGGCTTCAAGCCTACGTCAATGAGAAATATGCAATAGTGCCAAGAGAGATCAAAGTCACACCAAAAAAAAGGGTAAGTTAACTATTCAGTGCGATGAACTATGGTGCAGCGCATTCGCGCAGACCGCCGCTAGGCGGCTAGAACGCATTCGCGTTCGCGTGGATAACAAAGCTAACAAACAGTGGGTCTGGTTAGCTTTAGATGTCAAGACTCGTGAGATTGTGGGATTGTATATCGGCGACCGCGACGAAGAAGTAGCCAGAAATTTATGGGATTCTTTGCCTTCAGTATATCGCCAGTGTGCGGTTGCTTATACTGATTTTTGGGCAGCTTATGGAACAGTATTTCCTTCTCAATGTCATCGAGCGGTAGGGAAAGAAACAGGCAAGACTAGCTATATTGAGAGATTCAACAATACACTCAGGCAAAGAGTATCGCGTTTAGTACGAAAAACTTTATCGTTTTCCAAATCGCTAGAAAATCATATCGGTGCTATCTGGTATTTTATTCATTACTACAATGCTTCGTTACATCTATAGCACTACCAGAAATAGATACGAGCTTTGTTCCCAATTAACTAATTTCCAAATGCACCAAGTCTCCTCTGTATCCGTAATCTTTCTGAAGATGACCTTCACTGAATACTTGGTTTAAGGTAGAACTATTTATAAAACATTTCATAATCGCATATTCAACAACGATGATTACGACAAACATATTAAAATATTTTAATTAACGTTTAGTTCTACTGGACGATTAGGATCTAACATAATTTTACAGTTAGCAGAAGAGGAAGCTTTCCGCAGAAAGTACTTTTCGTTTTTCTTTCCTGTGGCATTTGCCTGCATATTTTCAACCTCAAATAAGAGTGGCGCAGTCAATGGAGTATTCCAAGAAATACGATTAGATTTAGAAACGATAACTACACTTTTAAATTTGCCATTTACTTCTGCCAAAATATTGCCATCACGACTTATTGCCCACAGCAAAGAATCGTTAGGAAACCTTACAAGATCTACCTTCATTTTATTTATTCCTTTAGGAAAAGAAACTGGTTCTAATGACAAATCAGATTTTAATTCCATAAAAAGACGAGGAGTTTTGCGTCCAGGATTGTACAAAAAAATTCTTTCATCATCATTATTCCACTCATTTCCTTCAAAAGTAGCTACTTCAGCTAAATACCAATCTCTAGCTCCTCTAGGTTGCCGAGGAAAAGGCGATAAAATCTCTTTCACGTGAGTCCCATTATAAAAAAGAACTACACCTTTTGTTCCTTGGAGCAGAACGCCATTTAAACGAGAAATATATCGCAATACTCTATCTACGGGTTCTGGTGTTTTAATTTCTTCTACTTTGACTTCATCATAAAAAAATATTTTTCCTTTCACTCCTTTTAGAATAAAACCATTTAATTCTGGAATATGTAAGATCGATTCTATTTGTTCTGTAGTCTCAAATATTTTAGGTTTTCCTTCAGATATCTCCATAACCACCCATTTTCGACTACCTGGTTTTAATTCATGACCCGTGAGAAAAACTTTGTTGGATGAAGAAAAAGTTTTAAAATGCTCGACATAGCAACCGCCATTAAACCAGTTTGTAAATCTATTACATTGTTCTGGATAGATTTTGGGGAGAACATCATACTTCAAATAAGAATCAGAGCTACCTGGATTTATTTTGACCGCATAATTGTTTTTATCCTTATTAATATAGAGCCAATTGTTCTTAGTTATATATCCACTGCTAACATTACTATCTTTTTCATAGGGAAGCTCTGTTTCAGAAATAAGAGTATTGCTTTTGTCATCGAATAACTGTATAACACCACGATATATCTTAATAGAGTATTTATTTTGATTGTATTGTAAGTAAGCTTTTTGTGTTTGAGGAAACCAGATTTCATTGTCTCTTTTTAGAGGATATTTTTTTGGCTCTATTTTTAATTTTTTTGGCTCTATTTTTGACAAGCAATAATCTTCAACAGACAGAGCAATCGCTCTATTAAAATAACTAGTAGTTAAAACAAGTAATGTCTGTGTAAGTAATATTTTCCACGGACTATTTGTACTAAAAAACTTTTTAAAAAAAACCATAGCTGATAAATATAAAGTATGGTTTTATTTTAACAAACTTTAATACTCAAGTTTTTTCAATTAGATTTTAATAAGTTTTTTTTGTTAAAGAGAACAATAAATAAGGCAAAAGAGTTGAATTTAAAATAACATCCAATATGAGTATTGAGCCTATCTCTTCAATCGATATGGTGGAATATCTAACTACTGGTGCTGGACGTTACGCAACTCCATCGATATTTCCTCTCGTAGACAAATTTTTTGATTTAGATGTATCTGATGTTGCTAATAGGGGTAAAACTAGCCAGGCTGTCATGAGGGGCAATTTATCAAATATTGCAGCTTTTAGTGTTTGAGACACTTAAAATGACTTTCTGTCCATAATCACTAAAACTATTGCAGTATATATTATTCAGCGATTTGAGGGTTTTGGATAAATATCCTGATTTTGCAGGAACTACTCAAAGGCTGCAAAATTACTATTATCTGGCAAGCGCCAAAATCTAAAAATTCTGATTTTTAAACTCATACCCTGTAATGGTTTCAAGCTAGATTGTCCCTGATGACAGCTTCGCTAGATCTCTCTCTAATGATGGAGCAGGAATACTGGCAATTGATGAGACATGCTTTCTCAAAAAAGGATAGGAATCGGCATCACCAACGAGATCGAGCACCCTAACTTCTATCTACAACTGTAGAGCTAGCTGAATTACACACTGGAATTATTAAGCCGACTAAGTTCAAGGGCTTGTTCTGGTGCTGTGTAATGGCAATTCTCAACTGCTCTAAAACTTTTCCCAGAACAACGAACTGGGTTAAATTTTGTCTAAGCGATCGCTCGAAGGAAAATTGAATTAGTTTTAGTTTTTGAATTAAATCTGGCAGAGTCGGAGGAGAATTTGAAATAGGTGCGGTAACAATTAATTCTCCAATTTCTCTTATAGTCTGGCGTTTTTTATCTGCTATCTCTACTTCATCATTAAGATTATTGCCGAGCCATTGTTTACATTTGTCGCAACAACCCAAGCGAGAATTGTTGGAGATCGCTTTTTGAGTAGAGTTGCAATGAGGACAGCGATTACATAATCTACAATTATCTTCTAAGCAATAGTTTACGTCTTTAAACGACCATAACAACGGTTCGTATATGGGTTTATTCTCTCGTCGCCTAGTTTCAAAACATTGAGGACACCAGGCTTTTGCTGGCGGAATAAGCCTTGCTCTTTGATTACTCCTTTCCAGGTTAAGCAGGGATAGATATCGTAGGTCTCGACGTAGAGTTAATTGTTCTAAGGCTTCGATGAGCGATCTCGTCATTTCTCTCATGCCATTGATAGCTGGTTTGGCATCGCTATTACCGAAGAGGGTGATGACATTTTTAGATAGTATTCCTAAATGATATGGCTCGCCTAAAACTACAGGGGCTATTTCTCCCATAATTAGCTTCTTCAAGGGAAGACAGTGTTCTTGAGCTAATCTAGTCAAATAGCTACTGAGGCTTTCAGTAAATGGTGTTCCTAAAGGAAAGACAGTGTTCTTGAGCTAATCTAGTCAAATAGCTACTGAGGCTTTCAGTAAATGGTGTTCCTATTTCAATGGGTTCAAGAGAATACAAACGGCTTATTTGAGGAATATTTAGAGATTTTGGTAGCGTGATGCGATCGTATATCTCCAAATCACTTTGGTCGAACATTTTGATCGATTTATCGTATAGCTAATATTTGCAGACAATATTTTTTAAAATAACAACAATGTCTTCCAATCAAGTAACTTTAATGCTCATCAGAGTCTTATTTTTCTTTAATTATACTTTAGGCAAGCTTATGCTTCCAGTTCAAACTCTTGGCGATAATGTGCTTCCTCAACTCATTAAATCATTGAAATTGCCAAACGCAACAAATCAGTATTATGGAGAAAAAATGGCAAGGTTACACTTCCTCTAGTGGCAAAGTTATGCTTTGAATCACATATATGTTGGTTAAACAGGTTCGTTTTTGCACATTTAATAATCCTTAGCTATACTGCGAAATAGCACCTACGTTAAGGAGAAACTTTTGAGACGATCCAGAAGAAGATTTATTAAGCCCGCCCCAAAACAAGACAAGCATAGAATCAACAACAAAATTCGAGCTTCAGAAGTAAGAGTTATAGACGATAATGGCGAGCAAATTGGTATTGAATCTTTACAACAAGCACTATCGATAGCCGCAGAAAAGCAATTAGATTTAGTTGAAATAGCTCCCCAAGCATCCCCACCAGTATGCAAGTTGATAGACTATGGTAAGTATAAGTATCAGCTGCAAAAGAAAGAGTCAGAAGCAAAGAAAAAGCAGAAAGATAACGCAATTAAGGAATTGAAAGTCAGATATCTCACCGATATTGGCGACTTGAAGACTAAGCTAAGGCAAGCTCGTGGTTTTCTGTCTGATGGCAATAAAGTTAAGTTTTCAATGCGATTTAAAGGAAGAGAAAAAGCCTTTGTACATCTAGGAAAAGACAAACTCAGGGAGATAGCATCAAAACTTTCTGACGTGGCAGAAGTCTACGAAAAAAACTTTCGTGGAAGAACACAAATGCATGTCATTTTAGTTTCAGATAGAACTTAAAAATGCATACTTAGTAAGTTCCCCCTAGTTACTGGTAATTTACTCAAGGCGATACTCTAACGCAACAGTTAAAGTATCGTATTTTTTTTGAAAGTTGAAGCATAGCCAGACATTTATACCTGGCGTTACTAAATAAATGATCGATGAAGTGACAGAAATCTGGGGTGCGATCGCCTTAAGATATGACATGCTAATTAATTAGTTGCGATCGCAAAATATTAGAAAATATTAGATCGTTCTCACGTCAAAACAATTTATCGGCTTGATAAAGTTTGACATTTGAAACTAGTTCTTGTGTGGAATCTAAAAAATAATGCTACATGCAAGAGAGCTGAAAAAGCTTTCAGTGCCAAGCTTTGCTTGGTCAGGGGCAATAGCCCCCCGCTAAAGACAATATCATTTGTAACAAGCATTTAAGTATTTCAGATAACTAACAACTACACCAAAGCCGTTTATTGCTACGATGCATAATGGGAGCTTTTTAGGCAATATGGGCGTAAATTGAGCATTATGAATCTTTGGTATTTGGCAGGCTTGAATTTTCTCAACTCGGAAATGGGAATAGTTGAGATTCCTTTTTATAAGATTGTTTTGGTAATTGTCATAGTTACCCTGGCGCAGATCTGCCGCAAGCTTTTTGCCTCGATTATTATTAGGTATTTCGAGGAACTTACCAGTAAGACTGAATCTGAACTGGATGATGAGCTGATCGTCATTATCAAACAGCCTTTGAACCTATTGATTACGATCGCGGGAATTGGCTTGGCAAAGTTGATTATTATTGGCGAATTGAATCCCGCCATCAACGAGACGCTAGATAATCTGATTGGTTTAATTGCGATCGCCCTATTTTCCTGGATTATTTTTCGTGCTTCTCCCCTGTTGGGGGAACTCCTGGGCAATTTGGCTCTGGAAACGGAAACCGAACTCGACGATCTGATTGTTCCTTACCTACCCAGACTATTTCAAACTCTGGCAGTTGCTATTGTCTTGCTGAAAAGTGGGGAAGTATTACTAGGCGCTTCAGCAGGGGCGTTAGTGGGCTTGATCGGCGGTACGGGTATTACTTTGGGTTTGCTACTCAAAGATATCGTCTACGACTGGTTTTGTACCGTAATTATCTTTAGCGATCGCCTTTATCGACCTGATGATCTGCTCAAAGTCCAGGGAATCGATAAGCTAGTCCAGGTTAAATGTATCGGTGTCAGAAGCACCACCCTCTGTATCACTAGTCAAAATACCCTGATCAAAGTTCCCAACTCGAAAATGATTACGGGCATTGTGGAAAATTGGTCACAAAACCCCGAAGAAGAAGAGTTACTAGGAATTGATATTACCCTCCAGGTTGATGATATTACCTCGGCGCAAACTGACCGTATTTGTAATACAATGCGGCGCTTCCCGCAAGATATAGAACACTTGAGCGATCGCTTTACCGTCTGGTTTAGCGGCATCAATCAAAATGCGCGGATCATCAAGATTCAGGCTTTTGCCGAAACCAATAATATTAAATCCTATCGAGCTATTTGGTCGGAAATTAACCTCAATATCCTTCAGGTAATGGAACAAGAGGGGATTGAACTGTTTTCTTCTACGCCCATCGCGATTCTACCTGCGGAAACGGTGAAAGAAGTGCTAGAAGAAGTCGCCGTTAAACATTAAATATGGCGATCGCCAATTAAACGCGATGATCGTTATTTGTTCATTGATAATTGCCCATTGATAGAGGCAATCGCCTCAGTAAAGATTGCGGAAATTACTACACTCTATACGGTCAAGAGATCTGTAATTTTTCTTACAATAGAGAAAAACAAGCAGAGGCAAACAAGATGGACAAGTTGAAAAGTAGCCTTTCAGTCGAACAAGAATTTAGTCTCAGGGTATTTAGCGATCGCATCCAGCAGCTTTCCAGGGCAGAAGCTCAAAAGTTGTTGACTCAGATGCATTATCAGATGATGCTGAAGGAAAATCTCTATCAGGAATTATTTTTGAATCAAGAGCAAGATATAGCTAGTGTTTTGTTTGGTGTTGAGCAATAATTTTCCCTAGCACTTCAACGAAATAAACCTGGGGCGATTAGAAGCACAAAGCAAGTCAGAAAATAACAGGATCATCCTGACTCTTTTTTAGTCAATGTGATCGAAATCGGTGCTTCGGTAGATAGGTTTATAGCCAAAGGAGGATGTCAGCTATTCTCGCCAGATGATTGAATAGTAGATATGTAAGAATACAGTTATGACTTTTGGGCATCGGAGATAATCAAGTTTGTTGCGAGAAACTTTTTTTCTGCCTTACCAGTAAGTCAGCGGCTATTCTCTAATTAGCAATCATCTATGTATTTTAGATCTTAATTGATCTCCAAAAAGGGATGGCTTAGGCTTACCCAATAAATAACCTACTAAACTGTACCAATGCTATTAATAACTAACTGACTTGATTCAAGTCGCAATTACTATGCAATTACTATAATTAGCTTTTTTGACAAAATAAAATATTTATCAATGAACTACTTTATCTGAAAAAGGCAGTAAAACTTGTTTAATAAGCACAAACTGTAGTTCTCCAACCTGATAATATCCAGGCAACAGCACAGTTTTTAAAATTCCGATGTAAATATCATAGCTCTAGTTCCAGGCTAGAAAACATTAGATCGCAACTATCGTTACATAACCTAATCAAAGACAGAAAATAATCAAACCATGGCTAAAAATTCCAGCAATACAGTTAGAGATTACCTAAAAGAAATTGGTCGAACCCCTCTTTTAAAACCAGAAGAGGAAGTACAGTATGCCAACCAGATCCAAATGATGTTGCCTCTGCTAGAAAAATCAGAGTTGACTGCCGATGAGCAAAAGATAGTCCGTTTAGGACGAAGAGCAAAACAAAAAATGGTTGAGGCAAACCTAAGACTAGTAGTCTCCATTGCCAAAAAATACCAGAATCGCGGTCTTTCAATGCTAGACTTGATTCAAGAAGGCAGCATCGGCTTGATGCGAGCGACAGAAAAGTTTGATGCTAGTAAAGGTTATAAATTTTCTACCTATAGCTACTGGTGGATCAGGCAAGCAATGACCAGAGCGATCGCCAATTATGCTCGTACTATTCGCCTACCGATTCATATTACCCAAGATCTAAATAAGGTGAAAAAAGCGACTCGCAAGCTGTCGCAGAAATTGGGACGTAAGCCCACCGAACAAGAAATCGCTACCGAACTAGAGATGGATTTGAGTAAGTTGCGGTCTTTGGCACAGTCTGCCAGAATTACTAAGCCCAAAAGCCTCAACGTCACTATTGATGAGAATCAGACAGAGTTGGGACAGATCTTAGCTGATGATGGTGCTTCACCTAGCGATTTTGCCTACAGTCAAGAAACTCAGTCGCAGATCCAGAGCCTACTCCACACTCTATCTCCTAAGCAGAGAGATGTAATTACGCTACGTTATGGTCTTAATGATGGTCGCGTTATGACCTATGAGCAGATCGGCAACGTCTGTGGTATTAGTCGCGAAAGAGTAAGACAGATCAAAAACAAGGCAATGAAACTCCTGAAGAAAAGAGCGATCGATTACTCCAGTCTTGCAGGATAAAAAAAGCGGCAATTTTAAAATGAGACTTAGGTGGGCTAACAGTTTATTTCAGGAATGACCAGTGAAGAAATACAGGAAAAACATTGCCAGGAGATCGTTCTTCAGTTAATTGAAGCTATTGAACAGGAGTTGGAGACAGCTAACTTCAACTCCTTCAATTTAACTACTCTGCAAGCTAGTCTTTCTTCTGTTTGTCATAGTGCAATCAGGGCAGTCGCCGAGCGCAACCCCAGTTTGTTAGTTATTTCTGAATTAGATAATCATAGTCAGCAGGATAAAATCTCTCTATCTCAAAACCTCCAGCCAGAAGAAATAGCTCGAGATTTTTTTGGGGTCAAAAAGAGTGTCTTAACCCAGCTACAGCCAAAGCTGCTCAAAAGTTCTCCAGCCGAAATCATCGAACAGATTAGCCTGCTCGATTTAGCGATCAAGATCCTAATGCAGAACTGTCTTAATCGCTACAGCGAGTTACGAAGGCAACAAATAAAAGAACTACATCATCAGATATTTCTGACCAATCAAGAAATAAAACGCTTAATCGCTGATCACCAAGATAATCTCGACTATTTAATTCACGAAATCAAGAATCCCCTCACCTCAATCATTGGCTATTCTGATTTATATCTGCGTTTGCAGCATCAACATAATCTTTCCCCGACTAACCTAAATCATATTCAGCAAGTACTACAGCAGGGACGTAATGCTTTGCGTCTGGTGAATGATACTCTTGAACTTTCTTCCTATCAAGAGGGTAAGCTTAAGCTAAAGATGAGGCAAATTCAGATTTGCACCTTGATAGACGATATTGTCCTAAGTCTGAGCAGTAATCTTGAGAGCAAAAATATTGACTTGATTACTAGCTGTATTCCTGAGCAGCTCACGGTTGAATGTGATTATCTGCGTCTACAGCAAATCGTAACAAATTTGCTCACTAACGCCATACGCTATACTCCTTCTGGAACAATTACCTTAACCTGCCAAATAATAGAGCAAAATATACTAGAAATTCAGATTGCTGACACGGGGGTTGGTATTTCTGCCTCAGACTGCGATCGCATTTTTGAACCATATTTTCGTAGCCGCACTGCCCAAGAAAATGCACCAAGCGGAACTGGTTTGGGATTAGCTATTGTCGCCCAGCTGGTAAATATATTAGAGGGCGAAATTAGGCTAGATTCTCAGCTAGATCACGGTTCTACCTTTATTGTCAGAATACCAATTACTCGTTCAGCAAAAGACTAGAGACTAGACTACAGCAATGACAAGATTTGGTTTTGATATTCCTGAGGATTTTGTCCCTTACCATTATTAATATTCTTGGTATCTTGAGAGATTGCTTTAATCCGATTTTCACTAGTGGGATGGGTACGCAGAAACTCTGGTGTACCACCACTACTCTCTAGTTTGGTCAGGAAATTAGCAAAAGCGATCGCGGGATAACCCGACTGCTGCAATATTTCTAAGCCACGGCTGTCTGCTTCGTATTCAAAAGAACGGCTTTGAGGCAGGTCTAAAGTCACCTGGTAAGCTATTTGCGCCAGCTGGCTAGTTTCTACTCCTGCGACACCAGCAATTCCCCTCGCTGCTACTGCCTGTCTTAAGTTCTTAACACCGTGCTTTTCATTAATATGAGCAATTTCGTGACCTGTAACTGATGCTAGCTGCGCTCTGTTTTCGGCTGTTTTCATGAGTCCTGTAGTCACATAAACATACCCTCCAGGGGTAGCAAAAGCGTTCACTTCATCGCTATCAACTACCTGAAAGACAAAGGGGATGTCGCGGCTGTCGCTGTTGCGGATCAATTCTTGTCCCAAATCGCGCACATATTGCTGAACTTGGGGATTTCTTGCCAACCGATATTGGCTTAACACCTGCTGATTAGTTTGCTTGCCGATTTCAATTTCCTGTTCATCAGAAATATTTGATACTTGGATATACTCTACCGTACCTCTAATAACATCGATGAGATCAAATGCTTGGACGGGGATTGATGCCAAGATTACCGTCGCAATGGCGATCGCAGTTGTTAGCTTTGCCCATTTTTGCCATCTGTTTGACCATTTATGGTTTGCCATAATTCTCTTACTCTCTTAGACCTTGTAATCATATTATCCTCAACTATTAATTGATTTGGAAGTCGAGTACTGATTTAAATCCCCTCTAAATCCTGGGTCATATATATACAGGTACTCTTGATGTAACCTAGCAACAATATTTGCTAATTATCGAGTCTCTGCCAGAGAGAGCTTTATAACCGCTTAATTATTAAGATATATGCAAATAACACGGCAAACATTTGAAATGTTACATAATACGCGATAGTATTCTGCGATACAAATAAGACTCTCTGAGGAGAAAACTATGGTCTGGTCTGGCAGAGTATTAAGGGGCATATTTAACGGTATTGGCGCGAGTAAAAGTGTTCATGTATTTGGCAAAAATCAAGCAGGAAAATTAGTTTTGCCAGTTGATATAGTTTTGGATTCTTTAACGCCAAGATTTGTTGGCGCGCCAATCTTGGATGCTAGTTCCCAGAAGACAGTCGGAACAATAGATAGTTATGTTTTATCCTCAAACGAAGGAATTCCTGCATTCATTACGGTAAGTCCCCTACCAGGAGAAAACTTTAATTCGGTTCCAGATGCCTTTGTCTCTTCTGACCCAATTTTAAACGGGACTGTTAAGGTACAGCTAATTAGAGGTGGGGCAATTACGGGAATAACCAAAACCACAGGAACCTTGACATCTAATCTAATTCAAAATCTTCCCTTTCCGAATTTAGGAAATCCCAATAAGCCAGCTTACCTAGCAGATATCAATAGTTCAGTTAACGATGACTCTCATGGCTCTAGAGTTTTATTGGAGGACAATACTCTGTTGGGAATGCTGTATTTGTCTGATAATCCATCTGGCGGCATAACTAGTTGTCGCATTTTTCCTGCTGCCAAGATTTAATATTTTTGAGCTACAGACAACTTTTACCGAAATTCTATTTACTAATGAAAAATAATATTGTTGCAGATTTTTTATATTCCTCTACACACCTCGTCGCATGTACATTACTAATAGGCTGCTTTAGCTATCTTAATTCTTCTCCCAGTGCAGCATCCGAATCAGCTGAAATTCCTGGGGCGCAAACAGGACAAAGTGGCGCACCTAATACGAAAGAACTGTTAGAAGCAAGATCTATTCGCTTGTCTATTGTTAATAGTGTGGTTGATTTTGTAGGTAATGCCAAAAGAGCCAGGCTTCAATTTGATTATGATCTATTAACTGGTGTAAATAACGAATCAGAAATTATCGAAGAAGAGCTGAGGTTTCTTGGTTTAGACGAGGAAATAGACCCCGATGCTAGAGGTTATGAGTGCGGTCTTGAGCCAGTCACCATTGAACTATCTAACGAAGTTTTAGGAAAGCCAGAAGAATGGAATTTAGAAGATGACGAGCAAAAATGTCTGATGTCAGCCCTGGCTGTTTCCGACCTTAATAATTTAACAAATTCGCCATCTGATTTAGAAGCTGCCCCGATTAATCAAGCTCTAGAACAAGATGACATGGCTTTTGACAACTTCTGGTTTTATGAGGGAACAAGAAGTTGCGATGGACAAAGTTTTGCCGACAGGGAAGGGTGTGGTTTTACATCTTTAATCGAGAGAGAAATTCCAATCTCTGATTATATCGGCATGCAACGAGATAGAAATATCTTGAAAAACCTGCTCAGAAGTCAAGGCATTGCCTATAGTATTGATTTTGACGAAGATGCAGATATTATTTCTCCCAACGCCGAACAGCTTCCCATTAAATCTTTTGATGATATCAATTGGACAATAACAATACGCGAGAAGTTATTAAAGCCTCAAAATAACAGTTCAGGCAGCGTATCGTACTTCAGAATTTCGGCACAAGCCAAGCAAAAAAAACCGATTACATTGCTTTTTCGTGGCAGCAGCATGCCAAAGCCCAAGGTAAGGCTAGTGTTTAGAAACAGTGCTGTTACTACAGGTTTAGAACCTACTATCGCCGATGAAATTATAGACGACCTCAATTTTGACCCTGTTAAGGATAGTCTCTCTTCAGAGGTAACAGAACTATTAACAGCACTAGAAGCAGTTGATGCGAATACTCAGTTGGAGCAGGGCTTTACTTCCGTTACGGGCTTACCTGCGAGTGAGTCGATTAGCAGAGGTATCTTAGGCGGTACAGCTACAACCAGCATTGTTACAGGGGGACTGTTTGGTAGTGGAGAAGTTCAAGCACTAGTGGGCGCTAATTCCGAATTTCGCAGCTTTGGCGATTTTACTCCAGGGATTCTTCTCGGTGTTGCTCCAGGCGGCGATGATAGTACTTTATTCGTTGGTCCCAGCATTAGATATTCAATCTTTACCTTGGCAGTGGGAGCCAGAGCATTTGAGTTTGATGATGGAGTAAGAATCAGAGAAGGAGGTACTCTTTCGATCGATCTTTCTAGAGTTACGGGTGGCAAACCGACAAGCAAAACTATCAAGAACTCATCTGTTGGTGGTGGATGGGAAGAAGTTAATCGAATTGTTGGCAATGATATTGCTGATAATGCATTTGTTCTCTATCCCATCGTTAATCTTCCAGAGCTTAAGCCAGAGCAAGAACAAGAGGTCAAAATAACTTTGTTTCAGAAGCAGGATGCCGAAGGCAATCTTATCGCTGCCGATAGTCCACGTCCTTCTTATTCCTTAATAACTAACAATAGATTGTTTTACATTCCCCCAGGAGTGTATGGTTTGAATTTTGAGCTACCTGACGGTTATAAATTAGTCCTTAGAGGTGATATAGGAACCTCGGGTGACGCCGAATACTGTTCTGAGGATTTTCCAGCTTTAACGCCAGCACCAGATGCAGCCGCAAAAGCTGAGTCTGAAGAAGCCGCGGCTGAAGAAGAAAATAGGTGTGAAAATTTTCCTGGTCTTTATACGACCAAGGAATTTGCACCGCTTAAATTAGACGTTGTTAAAGAAGAGTGAGCAAATAATGTTTGGTCGGCAATAAACTTGATAATTGCGTCTTTTTGCCCCACCAAATCTACAGTTTCGTCGATTGATTGAGCCTTTAGCTACCGTTGTGTTTCAAATGGCAGTCAGGCGATCGCCAAACAGTTCGACCAGTTCTTGAGTTGTAACTAAAGTATCTGTGCCTGGGGTATATAAATCTTGAGTACGATAGCCTTGAGCTAGAATATCATTCCAGACTTGCTGTATTTTTTTTACTGTCGCTGTTTCTCCCCACTGTTCTAGCATCATCATGGCGCTAGCTAGTGTACCGAGGGGATTTGCCCGACCTTTTCCCGCAATATCGGGTGCCGTACCGTGTATTGGCTCGTACATGCCAAATCCCGCCTGATTCAGGCTAGCTGAACCCAACAAGCCGACTGAACCAACTAATGCGCCGCCAAGATCGCTCAAGATGTCACCAAATAAGTTGCCTGCCAAGATCACATCAAAATGCTGCGGGTTGATTATTAGCTGCATTGCCAAGTTATCTACCAACATCGGCTCTACGGTAACTTGGGGGTAGTCGGCAGCAACTTCCTGAACCAACTTAGTCCAGGGTAAATGGGGCAGGGCGTTTTCTTTGTGCGCCACCGTTAGCAAACCAGATCTCTGTTCGGCTTTGGCAAGAGCGACTTGGGCGATTTGCCTGATCTGCCAGTCATAATATTCCATGGTGTGATAGCCATAGCTACCCTGTTCATTTTCGCCTCTGCCCGATGCGCCAAAATAGATGCCGCTGACTAGTTCTCGAACAAATAAAATATCTACTCCCACCAGGCGATCGCTTTTTAAGCTAGAGTTGGCAATGAGACTGGGAAATATCTTGACTGGACGTAAATTGACAAAGAAATCAAACGCTTTTCTTAGTTCTAGCAATCCACCCTTACTTACCGCACCAAAGAGAATGCCGTCTGCTTGGCTGCATAGGGTGGCGGTTTCAGTCGGGAAATACGAGCCATATTGTGACCGTGCCTCCCAACCAATTACGCCATAGTTGACACGGAGCTTAAACTGATTATTAGCTGCCTGGTGCAAAATAGCCAGGGTTGCTGCTACCACTTCCGAGCCAACTCCCTCTCCTGGTAAAGCAGCGATCGTATATTGTTTCATCATGGAATAGGATGCCCGACAATACTATCTTAGATGGGTGTCTTGTTAGAAAAGACGATCAGGCTTAAAAATAATTGCCGTATTGCCAACTGGTCAGAAATTAATTTAATTTAACCAATAAGATGGCGATCGCCAGCAAAATAATGAAACAGTTATAATCCTTAAGCTTGGTGAGCCGCTTGGTAAAATTGTTTAGTGAAATATAATATTGCGTAATTACCTTTTTTCTCGCCCGACTACAGAAAAGAGGTTCAATTTTTTTGAGATCTAGCGACTGATTACTGAGCTAGAACTTGTGTGCGTGCAGCACCTCTGCGTTACAGATATAGGCAATACCCGAATAATCGTCAAAAAACTGGGCGGCAATCTCATCCGAAATCTTCACCGCTAAGTCCCGATTGCGGGTAAGCACCTCAAACTTTATGTTCGAGTCGTTGTCGGTAATGGTTGGTTTTCCTGATGAGCGCACGTTACGACTGCCTTTACCACCAGCGTCTACCACTGTGTAGCCAGTAGCTCCAGCTTCTTCGATGATCTTGGCAATCTTTTTTAGCAGTAACTTTTCTGTAACGATGACTAGCTTGCTAGCTTCCTGAGCCATATGTTTTACCTCGCGATGTATGTTTTTCTTAAATTATTTTAGCCGTCGCTATAGTTAACAGATTGGGGTGCAACGGCAAACCGCGATCCGTGTTAGATCAGCCGCCCATCAGTGCTTGGGCAAGACCCATAAAGAGGGGTATTCCTATCGCCAGAGCAACTGGTGTCCCGACGGCCGTGGATGAACCGATGTAGGCAGAGGGATTAGCGGACGGGATACCAGCTCTTAACGTAGGTGGCCCCGAAATATCTGAACTGGATGCGGCAATGACAGCTAAGATTACGACTCCACCAGGACTAAATCCTGTGGCGTAGTGAGCAATCATACCAAAACCGAAGGCGATCAGCCCGTGCAGCAGCGGCGCGATAAAAGCATATAGGGCATACCATTGACCTACCTTGCGTAGTTCACCAATTCTGGCAGTAGCTTCCATACCCATTACCAACATCAGGATCGATAGTAGACCGCGGAAGTTTTGGTCGAAAAAGCTTTCGTAGACACTTTCGGGTTGAGTCAGTATACCTAAAGCCAGACCTAGTAGTAGTGCTGATAGAGCCGAACCTTGGAGACTTTCTTTGACGATTGGCCAGATCTTAACCCGCTTACTGTGAGACGGACGCTTGGGGTATCCGCTGGCGGTAATGTTCTGTTTGCCAGGATAACCACCTGCACTAACTGCTGTTATCAGCTCCTTGCCAAGATACTCCTGCTTACTACGAGCTTCTGCGGCATCCTTCTTATTTCCCAGGTAAACACTAGCTAAGACAATTGCCGTTACGAGGGCGGGAATGTCCATAAAAGGATAGAGTGCCGCAGCCCAGGGTTCATAGGTGATACCCTCTGTTTCCATTAACGTTAGAGCTGCGGCGAGAGTCGAACCGCTTACTGCACCGAACAATCCTGAAGTGGCGATCGCATCTACAGTTTTGACTTTTGGCAGTTTGGCTAGGGTGTAGCGTCCAATAAATACGATTAGAACTCCCACTACCATGGCGAACAACGCTGGCAACAGCATCTCTAGCAAATTAGCATTACGGATCGCAATGCCGCCGCTTAGTCCAACTTTGATCAGCAGCATGAAGACAATAAACTTATAGACTGGATCGGGAACTTGCAGTCGGCTATTTACCGCAGCAACCACCATCCCACCGATCAGAAAACCGAGTGTTGGGGACTGTAGCTTGCCTACGAATAGCGTCATAAAATCGTTTAAAAATTCCACGTTTTAATTCCTCCATAATTTAGGTTTTTTTATAGATTAGGAGCCAAGAGAATAGACTTGAATCAATCGACTTTTAATATGTTATTGACTTAAGTCTATCTCATCTGTGGTGCAAAAGCTGACTGAATTGTCTAAATTTGAGAAGTATTATTTTATTTCATTGATAATCTGAACTTATAAACTGTTATTTAAATATATTTAAACCTGATTGATTTTCAGTCGATGCCGAAGGGAAATGAATTAACAGGTTCGATACGTAAATCTTCCCCTGAGTCTGTTTGATAATTGGGTTCTAGACTTTTGGGCTGGTTGGTATTAATTGAGGGATTTTGGGGCGCGCCGTGAACTACAGACCAGGCGATCGTTACTAATAGACCAACGCCTATGCCCCAACCGAACGCCCATAGGTGCGAAGACTCAAAGGTAAATCGTAGATGGCGATCTCTATCGTAAACATGAATCGCCCAACCTTCCCCTGTGGCTGCTTTGGTCTTGGTCTTGTTCATGATGAAATTCTCCTGTTTTTAGGTATCTGGATATGTAGATATAAATAAGTACTGATGACGAAACTATCGGCAGCAAACAAAAGCCCCGTTGGAGCAAACCGATTGATTAAAGCTTCTTGCCGCAATATGTATGCACCCTGTTGTCATCCTTAAGATTCAGCTGCTTATGCAAAAAAGAAGATGAGCAACAGCTTTTCACAACAAACATAGGTTGAAATCAATCAATAAACCAAAAGCATTGATATAAGCCTATTGTAAAATAGTAGCTTTAAAACTTTTGAAAAGCGCAACTTTTTGATAAAAATTACTCATTTGTAGTTGAATTTATACTTATCTTTGGTATAGCTGTGTTACTTTAGGCGACCTTGAAGTTGTGTGCCGAGCGATAGTATTTGCCGACCATAAATATTAAGTGTTTCCATCCGTTATAATACGGAGAAGTGCATCCGTTAGGCTAAAAAATTGACCTATATCAGGAGCATTGTTTCTTCCGTCTACAAAGCGGCAAGCTTTTCCCCTAGAGCCTTTGGCATTTTTGCATTTTGATTGAGCATCAGCATCAGCTTATTTTTGCTAAATTTATTATTCTCTATAGTTATCCATTATTTGTATGAAATTAAATCTCTAAAACTCAAGTAAATTAATTGCTTGAAATAGTATTTGCTAACTTCAAATAACCAAAAAAACGGTTGTTACGCTAATTTCTCACTATCAAAATAATCTTTTATGAGTTGATATTGAACCCTCGGTCAATCACTCTCGACCAAAAAGAAGCGTTACTTGTCTGGGCTGTATTCCTGAAAATTCACTGTTTGACAATATGGCAACCTGTCTCCGTTCCCACAAGGCAATGTTTAATACTCTCAACCCAGCTAATAATTACGCACCATAAGTCTGCTCATCAAGCTTAATTACCGCTCTTAAATCCGTATTATGCTTAGTAAAATTTTAGTAGCATTGGATCTTTCGCAAGACAATAAAAGTGTTTTTGATACTGCTGTACTTTTGGCGCAGAAGACTCGTGCCAAACTTATTCTGTTGCAAATTATTCCGCCTGCCAAGGATGGATCCATAACCTCAATTTATGAAGAACCATGGCAAAAATTTAAACAAAGAGGATTGACGGCGTTACAGTCCCTGACTCAAGAAGCAGCAACAGCAGGAATTAATGCTAAGTTTACCCAAGACTGTGGTAATCCTGGACGTACTATTTGCGATCGCGCTCAAACATGGTCAGTTGATTTGATTTTAGTCGGTAGTAGAGGACTAACTGGGGCGAAAGAAGTAATGCTTGGCAGCGTGAGTAACTACGTGACCCATCATGCTCCTTGTTCGGTTCTCATCGTGCGACAAACTAGCGAGTAGCAAAAATTGAGCGGAGGGAGAGGTAAAGCTAAATCTTTCGTTCTCGTATGAAGCCCAAGCAATTTTCTACCTAATGGGAGGACATCATGTCAGTTCAGTGGCGATCGCATTCTTATCATCAACTTGCCGCAGCGGAAGTCGTTAATAATCTCGAAGTCAATCTGGAGCATGGTTTATCCTTAGAAGAAGCTGCTCATCGCTACGAAAAATATGGCTCAAATCAGCTACAGTTCAAGCCAGGTAAGCCAGCCTGGTTAAAATTCTTGCTGCAATTCCATCAGCCTCTACTCTACATTCTGCTATTGGCAGGAGCAGTTAAAGCTATTTTGGGTTCCTGGACAAATGCCGCCGTAATCTGGGGCGTAACGCTGATTAACGCCATAATTGGCTACGTTCAAGAAGCTCAAGCCGAAGGGGCGATCGCCTCTCTTGCCCAGTCGGTTGCCACTGAAGTAACCGTACTCAGAGCAGGGCAAACCTCAAGAATTGACTCCCAAGATTTAGTTCCAGGAGATCTAGTTTTATTGACCTCAGGCGATAAAGTCCCTGCCGATCTAAGACTGCTAACAGTGCGTAATTTACAGGTAGATGAGTCGGCTCTGACAGGAGAATCCGTAGCCGTAGCCAAGTCAGTGCTACCCTTGGCAGCAGATACGCCCCTGGCAGAAAGAACCAATATGGCTTATGCAGGAAGCTTTGTGACTTTTGGTCGGGGCAAGGGCATCGTTATCGCTACCGCAAATGATACTGAAGTGGGGCAGATTTCTCAGTCGATAGAGCAGCGAGTCAGTCTGACTACGCCCCTGACGCGGAAGTTTGCCAAATTTAGCCGTACTCTGCTCTATGGAATTCTAACCTTAGCAACTCTCACTTTAGCAATCGGCTTAAGTCAGGGTGAATCTTGGCTTTATATGTTTGAAGCCACCGTTGCCTTAGCCGTTAGTGCCATTCCCGAAGGTCTACCCGCTGTAGTGACAATTACTCTAGCAATCGGAGTCAATCGCATGGCTCGCCGTCATGCCATTATTCGTAAATTACCTGCCGTTGAAGCCTTGGGTAACGCCACCGTGATTTGTTCGGATAAAACTGGTACGCTGACGGAAAATCAAATGACGGTGCAGAGTATCTACATCACCGATAAATATTATGGGGTCAGTGGCAGTGGCTATAGTCCTCAGGGAAATATTAGCTTGAAAAGCGAGGATGGTTTTCCCAGTCGAATGCCAGGGGAAATACCACCAGCAGTAGAAGAATGTTTGATTGCGGGGATACTCTGTAACGATTCCCGCCTAGAGCAAACGGGGGATGATTGGTCGGTCGTGGGAGATCCTACCGAAGGAGCCTTGATTACCGCCGCAGCTAAAGCTAGCCTGAGCCAATCAGGTTTAGCCGCTCTGCACCCAAGATTGGATCTGATTCCCTTTGAATCGGAGTATCAATATATGGCAACGCTGCACAATGGAGCTTCGCCGATCATCTACGTCAAAGGTTCAGTAGAGGCGGTAATAAGTCGTTGCTCTCAGGCAGTTAACTTCGATGGTGAAGTAGTTGAGTTTGACCGTCTACAGATAGAACAAGCAGTGGCAGTGATGGCGAGACAAGGACTACGCATCCTGGCATTTGCCAAAAAATCAACAGAACGTCATCAGCGATCGCTAGATCGCCAAGATATTGCCACAGATTTGGTTTTTCTTGGTTTACAGGGCATGATTGACCCTCCCAGAGCAGAAGCGATCGCCGCCATTGATGCCTGTATTGCGGCGGGAATTAAGATCAAAATGATCACTGGCGACCATATTACTACGGCACAGGCGATCGCTCGCAAGATGGGTATTGACAAGACAGGCTGGGTTTTGGCTTTCGATGGTCAGCAGCTAGCTAAAATGAGCGACCATGAGCTTACTCAGGCAGTTAAAGACGGCTCGGTATTTGCCAGAGTAGCTCCGACACAGAAACTCCGCCTAGTGGAGGCACTCCAGTCTCAGGGAGAAATTGTGGCAATGACGGGAGATGGAGTTAATGATGCTCCTGCCCTCAAACAAGCCGATATTGGTATTGCCATGGGCAAAGGAGGGACAGAGGTGGCAAGGGAGTCGGCGGATATGCTGCTGACGGATGATAATTTTGCTTCGATCGAGGCTGCGGTGGAAGAAGGACGCAACGTCTACCAGAATTTCAAAAAAGCGATCGCCTTTCTCCTTCCTGTTAACGGTGGCGAATCGATGACAATTTTGATTAGTGCCTTATTTGCCAGAGATTTGCCGATTCTTTCTTTGCAGGTACTCTGGCTGAATATGATCAATTCGATTGCAATGACCGTTCCTCTGGCTTTTGAGCCTAAATCGCCAGGAATGATGCAGCAGCAGCCTCGCAATCCTCGTGAATCCTTGCTCACGCGCAAGTTAGGGCTGCGAATTTTAGCCGTCTCTCTATTTAACTGGATTCTAATTTTTGGGATGTTTGAATGGGCAAAATCAACTACAGGAGATATCGCCGTTGCCCGCACCATGGCAATTCAATCTTTGGTTGCCGCCAGAATTGTCTATTTAATCAGTATTAGCCAGTTGGGAACCAGCCTAGTTAATTATCTAAGAGGTAGAGCCAGCATTGTCAAAACTCCAATCTTAATTGTTGGCATTGTCGTAGCGGCGGTTTTACAGGTCGTCTTTAGCCAGTGGGGGGTGATGAACATGCTGTTTGAAACGGCACCGCTGAACTTTAATCAGGGGCTTATTTGCTTGCTACCAATGCTCTTGATGATCCCAATGGCGATTATTGCTAATTTGATCGACCCCGCTTGAGTTGTATTCATTGACATTAAAATAGTTTTTATGTACTAAATATAGTTTTAAACCAGTCTATATTGGACAACTTATTACTGCTTGCCTCTTCATAACAAGCCGCTTGGCGATCGCTAGCTGTCGCAGAAAGATACTCCGACAAAAAAGCTACAGTTTTGAAACACAATAAGATAAAGCAACACATAGATTGAATTGTTTACTATAGATTCATTAACTTGCTCGAATAATCTTTCGGTAACGCTATCGCCCTTCAATGAAATCAGTTATTTCCCAACTCAATCGCTGGCTGGTAGTTGGCTTATCGAGTTTGCTCTTAGTTTGTTGCTTCTATATTCTGCCCGTTTTTTCTCGCGCCTCTCCAGACTCAGCCCAAGTGTTTGAGTCGGTTTGGAGTACGGTCGAAGCTAATTTTTTCGACCCCAATTTTAACGGTGTGGATTGGCAGAAAATGCGATCGCAATATCAACCCCAAGCAGCACGAGCTAAATCTACTCAAGAGTTAGCAGAAGTCATCAATCGAATGCTGGGTGAGTTAAACACCTCTCATACACACTTTTATACTCAAGCTGAACCAGCTTACTATCAAATCGCAGGGATTTTTCGCCAGTTTTTGCTGGAAGATTTAAAGCCGTTTTTAACCGACGGTAAATTGCAGTATACGGGCATCGGAGTCTATACAGAGGAGATTGAGAACAAGACTTTTATCAAGGCAATTATCAATGGTTCTCCTGCGGCAAAAGCCAAGCTGAAGGTGGGTGACGAGTTACTAAGGGTTGAGGGTCAACCTTTTCAAGCGATTCAATCGTTTGTGGGCAAAGCAGATCGCGAAGTTCCCGTGCTGATTCGACGTACTGCGGATGGCACACCCCAAGAAATAACTGTAGTTCCCAAAACATTCAACCCCGCTACCATGTTTCTCAAGGCGGTAAAAGACAGCGTTGAGATTGTCGAACAAGACGGCAAAAAAATCGGCTATGTTCATATTTGGTCTTACGCTGATGACAAATACCAGGAACAGCTTGAAACAGAGTTAATTTACGATCGCCTGAGAGACGCTGATGGTCTAGTTTGGGATATTCGCGATGGCTGGGGGGGCGCAATTCCTACTTACCTGAATATTTTTACTGCGCCCGTACCAACTATTACCAGTATTTACCGCGATGGCGTTACCAGAGATACTAAAATGCAGTGGCAGAAACCAGTAGTAATGCTCGTCAATCAAGGCTCGCGCAGCGGTAAAGAGATTCTCGCCTATGGCTTTCGTAAATATGGTGTCGGACAGATTGTCGGCACTCAAACCGCAGGTGCAGTGGTTGCTGGTCGTCCATACATCATGCCAGACGGTAGTTTGCTCTATTTAGCGATCGCAAATGTCTTAGTTGATGGAGAACGTTTGGAAGGGAACGCTATATTACCCGATGTTCGAGTCCCTCTAACAATTCCTTATGCCCAGGGAGTCGATCCGCAAAAAGAACAGGCAATAGAAACTGTATTAAAAGCGATTACGACTCCTTCAAGCTGATATTTTATCCTCTTAAAACATACTTTAAAAGCGATCGCCAATTTCGTGGATGCTGTTTGTAGTCAAAGGCTCTGTTAAAACTAAGCACCTTTCACTTTAAAATACTCTTACTCTTTAAAAATGCGATCGCGAGTGAATAGATATGGCAGACATTGTTGATATTGCAGTAAACACAGAAGGATTTAGCACTCTGGTAGCTGCTGTTACCGCCGCCGAGTTGGTGGAAACTCTAAAATCCTCTGGTCCATTTACCGTGTTTGCCCCCAATGATGCGGCTTTTGCTAAACTTCCTCCAGGAACAGTACAAACTCTAGTTCAAAACCCACCACAGTTAGCTAGAATCCTGACTTATCATGTTGTGGCGGGGAAGCTCATGCAGGCAGATCTAGCTAAGGTTGACTCGGTTATTTCTGTTGAAGGAGCGCCTATTGCTATTGACTGTTCGGACGGGTTTGAAGTCAAAAATGCCACCGTAATTGCTGCCGATATTGAAGCAGATAATGGTGTTGTTCATGTTATCGACAACGTTATCTTAATGGGATAGTTTTTATCGATCTATATGAATTTGGTTTAAAACTTTTAATTTCTAATAACAATCAGCTACCAAACTCTCATGGTCGTTCTATAGATTGACTGCGGGGTGCTGGTGCGCCTCTCAATAATCCTTCGGTACTTAGATCTTCGTTTATCTCTTCCCAATGGATGCCATAGCCACCACCACATACTTCCCATTCTTCTCTTTGAGAAGGACTAGCTGCTAGTAATCTGGGATACTAGACTAAAGGTACAACGATTGTCCTCCCATCCATCAGATCTACACTTATAGTGTCTTCGGTAAAATAGACATTCTGTACTCTCTCGGCGTTGGTAATTAAGCAATGTCGCACGGGAGGCTATTCTTCGTAGCTCTAAGCTCTAAGCCTTTTCAATTTGTGTCTTTTGGCATACTTTAATTCTTTACTTATCTGAGTGAATTAGAGCCAGGTAAACGCAGTCAAAACTAAAGAAAATAGAAAAGCGATCGCAGAAATCAAGCCAATTTCTAAGGAATCTTGTTGATACTTCATGATTTATTAGTTATCAATTGTTAATTGCTAGCGATAATCTTGAGATTGAATGTCCCTTAAACGAGCTTCAGGACGCAAAAAACGATCTAGATTGGCTTCAAAAAAGTCGCGGTTCTTTTGTAGATGTTTGGGATTAGGATCGTTTAAAGGATAAAGTAAAGCCTGACGCAAAGCCTGAATTACGGCAGAGGTCACGTTATACATCGATCGCTGAAACGTAATTCCTAGCTGAATTAAAACATCTTGTTCCCCCCGACAGTATTGCTGATAATATTCCCGCAGATAATCGGGCAAGAAATGAGACATATCGTCCATTAATAACGTGGGTGGAATTCCTGCTGTGCCAACAGGGAAAACATCGGCATAGAGAATACCGTAATGAAAATCTTTTTGTTCGTCAGGGACTTGTTTGGCTTGAGCGTTGTAAGATTTTGTGCCTCTAAAAGGAGAAGTACGATAGAAAATTGCTTCTACATAGGGCAAAGCAGCCTCGTATAGCCAGGTAAAGCCTTTGGACTTGGGAATAATCTCGAAGCATTCATCGCCAATATAGACATGATGATAAATTGGTCTACCAGCTACGGCAAAGATACCGTTAACCAAGAAATTCATCGCGTCGGGAACACCTTTGAATCCCCCTTCATCGTAAATATCCGACATCTCTAGAAAGACGGGTGCCATTACTTCCCAAAACAAACCCAGGTTGGAATAGTAGGATAGCTGTCTGACCTGTTCGAGAAACATTTCTGGAAACAGTTTATACAAACCCAACATGGCAGGATTGTTTTTACAATAGGCTTTGATTGCCCGATCTGCATTAGCTTTATATTCGTCGGTATCTAAGTAGGCATCAAACTTACCCATACCCATATCTCTACCGTGCCACAGCATTGCCCGCATACAGGATTCTGCAAACTCCATATTAATGCGATCGTGCCAAAGGTGATGTAGCAGCTTGGGCATTTTGCGGGTTGTACCCTCGTCCATAAATTCAATTAATTCAGGATGGGCTGCTGCTGTACCGCGCCATACCTTAAGATCGGCATCGTCTCCCGCATAGTGATTGGGTAAGTCGAGATATTCTTGTGGCAGAAAGTATTTAAAAAAAGGTAGGGGATTAAGAAATACCCGTTCGGCAATATAAAGCAAATCCCGCCAATAGAAATCCATCGGTACCGCGTAGGCTTTATAGATACCGATAATCTGCATTAAGTTTTCGGGCGTGTCGGGTAACATCGAACCGCCAGCTTCAAGGCGATGCACCACATCACCGAAATGATGGGTAGAAGGGGGGAGTTTGGTAGATTTAACTGGAGTTTGAGTCATTTTAGTTGTCCTCCTGCGACAAAGGGCTTGTCCGCATGTACGTAGTCATTAATCGTTTGGCTATTTGATAAGGAAGCTAATTGTTCTGTTTGATTCACATTTACCGCTAATAAATCTGTCGTTGGTTCAATCCAGCGTAGTAACCAGTTGGGCTGGATACCAAACAGAAAGATAATTACTGTCAAGACCAGGGCGGGAATGGTTTCTGAAGGTAGTACCTGAGGATAGTATGCCAAGTCGTTATTCAACTTACCGAAACAGGTGCGGTTGAGCAGAATAACAAAGTAAACCGCAGTTAAGCCTGAAGCAACAATGCACAACAGGGTGGGAATGGTAAAGATGCTGAAGCTACCCTGAAAGATAATAAATTCCGCCACGAATCCTACTAAACCAGGAATACCAGCACTAGCCATACCAGCCGTAATTAGTAACGCGCTGGTAAGAGGCAAGCCGCGAACAGGATTCATCAAACCGTTGAGAACATCAAGGTCGCGAGTTCCTACTTTGCGTTCGACAATTCCGACTAAATGGAACAGTAAAGCGAGAATCAAACCGTGACCAATCATTTGCGCGACGGCACCTAAGATACTCAAGCGCGTACCAGCTGCCACAGCTACTAAGATATAGCCCATATGACCAATGGAGCTATAGGCTACCATGCGTTTAATATCTTTTTGGGCGATCGCATTTAACGCCCCATAAAGTACGCTCACAGTACCAATTACAGCTAGCCCTGGAGCGACTATCGACCAGGTCTCGGGGAAAAGCTGTAAGCCAAAGCGAATTAGCCCATAGGTTCCCAGCTTAGCCAAAATCCCCCCCAAAAGAAGAGTTACCGCGGGAGAAGCTTCGGTATAGGCATCGGGTAGCCAGGTATGTAGCGGTACCAAAGGAATCTTGATGCCAAAGCCAACCAATAATACAGTTAAGAAAATCAGTTGCGTTTTCAGAGACAATCCTTGAGTGCTGATAGTGTCATAATCAAAGCTAGTAGCACCGTTGAGCAAGCCAATCCCCAAAAATGCCGCCAGAATTAATAATCCTGATACGGCAGTGTAAAGTAAAAACTTAGTCGCCGCATAACCTCTCTTTTCGCCTCCCCAAATGGCAATCATTAGATAGAAAGGAATTAGTTCTAACTCGTAGAAAATTACGAAGAGTAATAAGTTTTGGGCAACCAATGCTCCAGCAATACCAGCATTAATTAATAATAGTAATGAATAATAAAGGCGCGGACGCTCAACATTTCCTCCGTTGCTATAGATAGCAATTATCGTCAGTAGACTATTAAGAATTAGCAGCGGCAAAGATAATCCGTCGATCGCCAAACTATAGCTTAAGCCAATCGGTTCGGCCCAATTCAGATATTCGGCAAATTGCCAACCTGGATTTCCCAGATCGAACTGAGTCAGCAGCCAGAATGTGGCGACTAAACTTGCTACGGCAAAGAAGACTGTAACTTGGCGTAGCTGCCCTGATTCGCCTTTCGGTAAAAGACTAATTATTAATGCCCCAACAACAGGTAGCCAGAGTATGAAACTAAGCATTTTTTATGAGCGTCGCTGATTAAAAAGAAATTTGATTAATGAAAGGGAAACAGATTACGGCAATAAACAAACCGACTCCCAAGACAATTGAGAGAAAATAAAACTGCGTTTGACCCGAAGTGTTGTAGCGCAAACTTTCGCCACTAAAGATAGTTGCTAAACCAAAGAAATTAATCGCGCCATCAATTAAATAGCGATCACACCAGTAGGCAATCTGAGAAACCGAGCCAACTATAAAAATAATGGTCAGACGATAAAATTTTTCTGTATACAGATCGTAGGCAAAGAAGTCCTGTACCGCCTTTGGTTTTAAGACAATCGGTTTGGCAATTCCCTCGCTGAGATAAACTATCGCCGCCGCACTAGCTCCTACTAAGGTCGCGATGCTCAAAGCTACCGCCGCCGCAATATTTAGGTCTTCCCAAGCTGGCAATAGTTCCCATTTGTAGAGCAAAATCGGCACGTGCAGGGCAAATCCCATCATAAAGGTCATCGGCAAGACCAAAGCCCACAAGCCTTCGGGCGAGCGAACCGTCATCTGCTTGGGTTTACCACCAAAGATCAGGCAGAATTCACGGGTAAGACTAAAAGCCGTCAGACCATTGACAATTATCACCACTCCTACAAGCCAAGGATGAGTCTGCCACAGGTTATCAACCATCTCCGTCAGCGTCCAAAAACAGCCCATAGGCGGTAGAGCGACCAGAGAAGCAGCCCCCACTAAGTAGGAGATACCAGAGATGGGACGACGCGACCATAAACCACCATACTGAGTCAGATCTTGGGTAATGTTGTTTAACACTACTCCACCGATACTCATGACCAAGAGCGACATGGCGATCGCATAGGTGAACAGCAATTTTAAAGCCGCCGCATCCTGTTGAGTACCGACGGCGATAAATACCAACCCCATATAGGCACTAACAGAATAGGAAAGAGAACGCTTAATATCTATCTGGGCGATCGCAATCAAACCCGCACCAATGGCAGTTGTCGCCCCCACTATCACCATGAAGTTAGAGGCAGCAGGAGATAAAGCCAGCACAGGCTGCAATTTGATTAATACCCATGCCCCTGTCGAAACGACAATTGTATTTCGCAGAATGGTTCCTGGCATGGGACCTTCCATCGCCTCATCTAACCAGAGGTGCAGCGGAAATTGAGCGCACTTACCCAAAGGACCCGCAATTAAAGCTAAACAAAGCAGGGTCGCTACAGTTGGATTAATTGTCGTACTTGCTGCCCATGTTTCTAATTCGGTGTAGTTCCAGGTTCCCGCTAGGGGTAATAATGCCACTACACCCATTAGCAGAATCAGATCTCCCACCCGTTTAGTCAAAAAAGCATCTCTAGCACCAGTTACCACTAAAGACTGATTGAACCACAGCCCAATTAAGAGATATGTGCCTAAAGTAAGAATTTCGAGGACTACATAGCTGAAAAATAGCGAATTACATAGCACCAAAGTAGATATTCCTGCTTCAAATAGAGCCAGTAGCGAGAAAAATCTTGCCCACCCCCAGTCCATCTCCATGTAGCCAATGGCGTAAACCTGAGCAATTAAATTTAAAGCAGTAACCAGAATCAGTGCCGAGATTGTGATTACCGAAACTTCAATCTCAAAGGCAATATTTAAATCTGTAACCTGAAGCCAGTCAAAAGAGAGATATGTTGCTGGCTGCTGCCAAATTTCATTTAGAGCAAACAAACTGTGAACCAGTGCCACAAAGGTCATCAATATATTGAGATAACCTGATGGTCTTGGACCAGTGGTACGAATAATACCAGGCGACCAAGGGACAGCTAGTACCCCGCCAATTAGAGTATATAGCGGTACAAGCCAGATAGTCTGACTAAAATTATTCATCTTGATAAATTTGTTTTATTACTATTTAGAATAGCATTTAGTCAATGAATAAAAGAAAATCATTGTCTTATATCAATGATAAGCCGCTTGAATATATGGCAGGAATAAAACAGATGAGGATACTATCTTTGCCGACCAAGATGAAAGCTATGCTTGATAAGTTATTCAGATTTGAGTATTACTATTCAAAATAAAGCTGTCAAAGTATTGACATCTTAGAGAATGCTATCACAAAAAGATTTCCCCCGTATGTCAACTACAGCTTAGTACCTACTGGTTTGCTCGTTTGCTCGTTCATCCTGTTCTCATCGGTGAGAATTGATCAGTTTCTTACAGCGATAGTAAAGATCTATTGAAGCTCTAATTGATCTCAGCTAACGGGCGATCGCCATCTCCTTCTAATTAGAATCCTGCTGAAAGTTCCCATTATATTGATGCAGTTCCTGAGTCGAGCGTTCTCTTTCGACAACAATAGCCCAGATTTCTGACCAGCGATCCTCAATCAGACTCTTCATTCTGGCTGATTGCCATTCGGGAAGCTTACTTTTATGCCCTTTTGCCGATCTGTTCATAATTGGTTCTTTCAATGTCGATAATTTACGTTCAACTGCAATATGTAAGTTAGACTCCGCTAAATATCTAATCGGCAAGTTAACCTGCTACCCAATCTGTGCCTCAGAGATCAAGCTACTGAGATAATTAGCATTTTGAAAGCTCATAGATTTCTCTTTATAAGGAGACAAGAGTTAGGCAAATACTAAGCATCGTCAAAGTTTCAACTTAATTATTGCTGACAGATTCAACCTATCACTTTGCTCAAATAGTTGCAATTAATTCTCAATAGTTCGGAGATTTGTGATCAATTGAGCTGTTTTTAATTGGTAAAACTAATAACCCACGGCAGTAGGTTAAATAAGATATGGTGAGGATAGAACTGAAAGATTCTCTGCAATCTAGCCTCCTGTAAGCTCTTATTCGATCAGCAACGCTCAAATTTGCAACCCTCTTAATCGATTCAAAGCTGCGGCTAACTCTAAAGCCCGAAACTGGACTAGATCTCCTTGGGGAAAGTTGCTGACTGAATCTATACCCAATTCGCTAATCTGTGTGGTAACTCTTTCTAATATCTCTGATAAGGTTAAATCTTGTTGAGAATACTGTTCTTTGATCTGGACTAAGGTTTTGGCGATCGCTTTTAACTGTCCTGGATCTACTAGTTGTTCTACTGCGCTGAGGTCTATTTCGGTCGTACCGATGGTAATTGTATCTACCCCTCTAGAGTTGAGCTGGACTTCTCTTTTGCCCCGACTAGCATCAATACTATCTAACCGAGGAATACGACTGTTTATCTGACCAAAACCATCTCCTCCCTCGGCATTCCTTTCCGTCTGATATTCTAGAGCGATCGCCTTAGCTTTGGCTGTTACATCGGCTGGCTGATAGTTTTCCATGGCGATTACGTTATCTGCTACCTCGAAGTAATCGCCGCTACCTCCCATTACTAAAATGGTAGATACGCCATAATCTTGGTATAGCTGACTTACCTTATCGATAAACGGCGTAATTGGCTCTTTATCTTTGGTAATCAATGCCTGCATACGGCGATCGCGAATGGTAAAGTTAGTCGCCGAGGTGTCTTCATCAATTAACAGCAGTTTACTCCCCGCTTCTAACGCCTCAATAATGTTTGCCGCTTGGGAAGTGCTACCGCTAGCGTTGGCAGTATTAAATTTAGTCGTCGATCGCCCTTGGGGTAGATGATTGATAAAGGGCGAGATATCTACCCCCGCAATACTGCGTCCATCTTCGGCACGAATCTTAAATCCCGTGGAGTTAGTCACCACATATTCTCGACCATCTCCAGGCAGATGATTGTGTATTCCTAGCTCAATGGCTCTAAGTAAAGTCGATTTGCCATGATAGCCACCCCCTACTATTAGGTTGATTCCCTGGGGTAAACCCATCCCCCTAACTACACCACGGTTGGGACAGTTAAACTCTACTGCTAAAGACTCAGGCGACTTAAACGGTACGCCATCTGTTAAAGGACGCGGATCGATCCCATTACGACGAGGCAAGATTGAGCCATTAGCGACAAAGGAAACTAAATGGCGATCGCTCAACTGTCCCCTCAACCAGTCGGCATCCTCGACTATTTCTACCTGCTGCTGGAGTGCCTGACTATCTAAATAACTATATAGCAAAGCTTTAACTATTTGCGGCAAATCTTGACACAGCATCTCTGCTACTTGGCGACCAAGTATTCTCCTACCCCTGGCGGGTAAGCCAACTACAAACCGTATCTCTAATTCCCGCTCGTTTATAAATACCGCAGTCCGTTCTAAAACTTCTTGTCCTAAAGAAGCGATTGCAATCAAGCCACTCTTCCCTGTACCCCGATGACTACTAAACTGCTTGGCAACTCGCTCAAACTGACGTGCTAAATAATCTCTTGTGGCAACTTCTCTACTTTTATTCTGATATAGCTGCGGGGGAAACTTTCCTATCTCCTGGGGGATGATAACTCTCACCTGACTTGGTGCGGCAAACGGATCTCCCTGGACGCGATCGACAATTAGGGTAAATTGGGCAAACTTATATTCTCCCCGTATATCTTTGTACGCTTTGTAGTTAGCGTTATCTAGCTTTAGCAACTGGGACTTGAGATATTCTGACACAGCTTTTTTCAGTCAACAGTCAACAGTCAACAGTCAACAGATAGTTTAAGGTTAATCGCTTTTTAGTTTAGCTCCTTGTAACTATGACCGCTTTGATTTACTAGGCTTTCTATGCCGTTCTTGCCCGCTTCTGAAGCCCGATTCTCATGCTTTTTTGTATCCTGCAATACTAAAAAATGTGTTTTTTCTAAACTTTTGACACATCACAGGAATCTACTCAGGTCAAACTCCTCATTGTTCTCTTCCCTACCAAACCTCTCGGCATTCAAAATTAAAACCAGCCTGTCGGTGTAATCAACTGCGCCTCGTAATTCGTGCTGTAGTTTTTCCAGTCCCCCGTTAGCATATTCTTCAAAAATTAGAACTCTAGCTGCTTCTGCTGCCTCATCCTCAGTAGACAGCACTTTGATATCTCCCGTTGTCGTTACAGCAATAAGCTGAATCAATCGCTCATAACCACGAGAGATAAATACTTCCAGGCTTACAGGCGCGGGTTCACTCTGGGATACTTCCGTAAAAGGCGATCGCTTTTGATGTTTGATGCCAAAACTAGCAGCAAAAGCAATCACGTCGGCATAAGTAGTAAACATTCCCGTCATTCCAGGTTCATCTAGTAACTTGCGAACCAATTCGGCTTTGTCTTTGGCTATTTTTATTCTTGGTAAAGCCATAGGCGACGAGGATTAGGTGGATTTGTGTAAAGCGATTTTTGGCGACAGTTATCCCGCAGAAAGCCAAGTTTTTCGGGCAATTATGTCTAAAACTATGTGTCAAAGTTAAATTAATGACACAATTATAAGATGATGAAAAAGAGTTAGTCTTGGTACTCTGCTGAAGCTAGCTTGAGACTCAAGCTGTAGTTGTTATTCCGACTTGTGATCGCTGCTGCTTTACTGAAGTATTCTTTAGCTGGTAAAGACTGGTTGGTAGCGGCAATTCCTTGGGCATAGTAGCCATGTTCATCACGAGGAGATAGCTTCCCTTCAGTCGCCTTTGCCAAGTCGTAATTCTTTTGAGCTTCTGTTTGGTTATCTAATGCGTAATAGGCATTTCCCAGATTTAAATAGGCAGCAAGGAAATCAGGTTCGACTTCAACTACCTTTTGTAGATCGGCGATCGCTTTTTCGTAATCTGCTGTTTGATAGTAAACTACTCCACGGTTGTAGTAGCCATTAGCAGTAGCGTTGGTTTCAATGAGCTTGCTAAAGTCAGCAATTGCCTGATCGAAGTCACCGATATAAGCGGCGGCTGCACCACGAGGGAAATAAGCCTGAGACTGTTCTGGATCGAGTTCTAACGTCTGGTTAAAATCGGCGATCGCATTACCTAAATCCCCCAGCTTTTTATATAGTAAGCCCCGTTGTAAATAAGCCTCAGGGTAATCGGCTTTGAGAGCGATCGCTTTATCATACTGGGCGATCGCATTGCGATATTTGCATTGGTGTTTTAAGATCTCTCCCTGAGCAAAATAGTAAGCTGCATCTTTGACCACATCACCTTGATTACAGACACTCCCAATCCGCTCATCACATGAGGCAAACAAACTCTCTAAATCGTTCTCAAATTGCTCAATTCCCGAACTAATTATTTCTGACCAATTAACGCTCATAGCAGCTACGAATAAAAAGATAACTATACCCTTCTATTATCGAGGAAATTAGCCGCTATTAATAGGGTCTAATGTACAAGGTCATTTTGCTCCAAACGAGTCACTTAAGGAGCATTTACAAGCCAAATCAAACATATTGTGTCATAATTCAAACCTTGACACATTCATAATTGCAGAATATCTAACCGCATCATGTTGATCGAAGGTAAGAAGTATAGCTACAAAGATTTAATGGAGGAAACAGGTTTATCTCGCAGTACTCTCCATCGTCGTATTAAAGTACTCAAAGAATCAGGAGTCCCTCTAACCATGGGCGCAATTCTCCAGTTTCCTACCAACTGGGCATTTCACGATCGCAACGGGGAGTTTTATTCTTCTAAGACTGACTATGCGATTAAGAACAACGTTCCCTACTACGAGATGTTTAAACAGAAAGAGTAAGAAGAGGTTTAGCTACAAAAGCGATCGCCATAGGAAGCTTTGTTTTTCATAAGATTGACTAGAAACAGAGCATTTTTTATAACCATGAACGATAAAAGAACCATGATTACCTTTGATCGCGATCGCGAATGCTTTAATTACCGTGTTGCAGGTATTGCTATAAATAACAATCGTGTCTTGCTACATACAACCGAAAAAGATAACTTTTGGAGTTTTCCTGGCGGTAGAGTCGAAATGGGTGAAGCTTCTGAACGTGCTTTGATACGGGAACTAAAAGAAGAGTTAAACGAAAATATAGAGGTTATCCGCTTACTCTGGATGGTGGAAAACTTTTTTGTCTATGCTCAAAAGAACTATCACGAAATCTGTTTTTATTATCTGATGCAGTTTCCAGAGCGATCGCCATATCTAGGTAAAAACGCATCTTTTTCTGGTGTTGAAAATGACCTTGAGTTTCAATGGTTTGCTACGGAAGCTCATGTACTAGCAAAGCTCCCTCTACTACCCTCCTTCTTACAAAATTCTCTGGGAAATCTACCCGTCTCAGTACAGCATCTAGTTCATCGCGATCGCCAACTATTCTCTTAATCTTTCTCCTGCACGCTTAAAGATAGGATCTATAGCCAAAACAAATAGCTTTAAAAAAAATGAAATTTGTCAAGCAGGGATTAGCGGCTTTATTAGGGGTTAGTATCGCTGGAATTAGCAGCGTAACTGTGGCTCAAGACCAAGATTTTAGCCAAGTGGAAATTGAAACGATTCCTGTCGCTGAGAATATCTATATGCTGGTGGGAGAAGGGGGGAATATTGGCGTATCTGCGGGAGAGGATGGCGTACTGTTAATCGACGATCAGTATGCACCTTTAACAGAAAAGATTAAGGCAGCGGTAGGAGAGATTAGCGATCTCCCGATTCAGTTTTTAATCAATACTCACTGGCATTTCGATCACACTGGCGGGAATGAAAACCTGGGTAATGCGGGGGTTGTTATTGTGGCTCACGATGAGGTTTATACCCGCATGAGTACGGATCAGTTTATCGAAGCGTTTCAGCGAGAGTTTCCACCTTCTCCTGATGCGGCTTTACCCAAAATCACCTTTAACGATACGGCTACCTTCCACATCAATGGTCAAACTATCCAGGGTTTCCATGTTGCTGAAGCACATACTGACGGAGACACGATTATTCATATCCCTGAAGCCAACGTAATTCATGCTGGGGATACTTATTTCAACGGTATCTATCCTTTTATTGATGCTTCTAGCGGTGGCTCGATCGCGGGTATGATTAGCGCCGCCGAGAAAACTTTATCTCTAGCAGATAGCGAGACTAAAATTATTCCTGGTCATGGTGCGTTGTCTAACCGCATTGAACTAGAAGCCTATCGCGCTATGTTGGTAGACGTGAAATTAACAACGGAGAAAGCGATCGCCGAGGGACTTTCCTTAGAAGAGTTTATCGCCTCTGAGCCAACTGCTGAATACGATGCTGACTGGGGAAATGGTTTTCTCAAACCCGAAGATTTTCTGACTATTGTCTATCAGAGTCTAGCTAGTCAGATCTGACAATGTGTCATAGTTTTATTTTTGGCACATCGTTAGACTGGTGTTTAAGCGATCGCTTTATTGTTTCAGGTAGTTATTTGCGATCTCCAGGCATTTTTCTAGATCGATAATTTTTTGCTCGACTTCTTTAAAACTCTTGAAGTTCTCTTTGGCATTGGGTTGGAGTTGTGCGCTTAATTAAAGCAAAGTATCATTTTTGCACTGTATAAACACAACTTTTTCTTGGTGGTTTTAGTGTGTCAAATGTAAAGTTATGACACATAAGATTTTGGTTGAATTGTATTTGAATAGCGATCGCTTTCTTGTTTGGATATATCCTAGAAACACCTTGAGGAGATGGATTAAGGTTGGTTTTTCTTTCAGGCGATCGTATTACTACGATTTTGGATATTAGAGCGATCGCTAATTTTTATCGAGATCAGTCTTGCTGTTGAGCTAGCCTTTCACATAAATCAAGCAGATTGCTGTTCATTGTTTGAGTATGAGGATGATTTTCACCTAATAAGTTCTTGTTTATCTCTAGAGCTTTGAGATAGAGAGCTTCAGCAACTTCATACTTTCCCTGTGACTTGTACGATCCAGTGTATATTGACTAGCGATTGTTTTATGTATCAAAAATAAACTTCTGGCACATTTGATTTATTTGCGATCGCCTCTACTCTAATACCTGCATGTAAATTAAGATTCTGGATGATTGTATCTTTCTCAATCTGCGATATTTAAGAGCTAAAAGCTATATGCCCTAAAGGATTCCCTACGGTTATGCTTGCGGCATCCTTTATGAAAAGCTAAAAAAACTATACCTTTTCCAAAACCCTATAAGGCTGAGGCGGAAATTCAACTTTAATCTTATCTCCTACTAGTATCTCTCCAGTGGCAACTACGATGCCCATAATCCCCGCTTTGCGAATAATATGACCTTCTGCATCTTTATCGAGTACCGCCGCCATTAAGCCCTGTTTAAAGTTGTCTAGTTGAACGCAAGGATTTCTCAAGCCTGTGACCTGAATTGCTGCGGTATTGCCGATCTTGAGGACGGTATCTGTGGGTAGTCTTAACAAGTCTATTCCCTGGGTAGTGATATTCTCTCCCATTTGTCCTGGTAACACATCGAAACCTTTACTCTTCAGCTCATCGTGTAGTTCGGAATGGATTAAATGTACCTGTCTCAAGTTTGACTGTTGAGGATTTTTTGCCACCCTGGAACGATGCTTTACTGTCTCTCCCAAGTGAGCATCTCCTTCTACTCCTAGTCCCGAGATTAACTTGATTTTGCTCTGACTAACCTTGCTAAAGCCATGTTTGGCGCTCAGACTTACCGCAGTTACTTGTCCGTCCATCGGCATGTTAGAAGTAATGTTTCAATTGTTTATTTATGACACATTATGTTCATCTAGCAAATTGTTCTTGAGGGATTATTCAGATCGGAGACAAGGTAAATCTACTTTCGCAAAAACATATACAGATATGTAAAGCGATCGCTTTTTAAAACTCTTGCTCGCGATAGGTCAAATAAGAGCTAACAAAACCTTGAATATTTATGTGTCAAATATAAACTTATGGCACTTTTTGGTTTTGCAGTTATTTTTCTTCTAGTATTTCATGGCTTGAAGAGAATTTATTAGCCTTGAGTCGCTAAGTATAGTTTAACTACGATGGCGATCGCCTTTTAAAGTGGCAGATTCTTGTCTTAAATAAGTTAAGTTTTTCTAAACTATTTAACAGCGATCGCTTTGGGAAAATCAGTTATAAAAAACTCTTAATCTACAACCTCAAGCTAAAGTAGGATATGTTCTGTCTGTTGCCCAAGGGGTATATTTACTAATCATTACTGTGATACAGCCTGCTGGATATCTACTCAGATAGCATCTGATAATGGTCGATTTAAACTGCGAGTATTTCATTCGATAGATCAGCGATCGCTTTATTAAAAGCAGAGCTTAAGACCTGGAAAATATGCTGTTGACTTGAGATGATGCCTATTAACCAAAACCTCTTTATAGGCTGTTGTGCAGTTTGGAATGAACAACGTAAAATCAAAGAAATATTTGGTCTGTGTCTATACAAGCTAGTCTTAATGAGGGTTATGAGATATAAAAGAGAAAATAGATTGAAGTACCGATAACAGTAATTATCGGCTATACCCATAAAAACATACACAACGTCCACATCGCTAGAATAGATGTTTAAATTGGGAGGATTGATGAAGCACAAATCACTAGATGGATTAGCCACAGCAAGTCAGAAAAAGAAGCAAGAGGCTCTGAGCAAGACGGAAAAAGCGATCGCCAGACTTGCTGAAAATCAGCAGAAAATAAATATAAGATCGGTGGCAAGAGAAGCAGGAGTTTCTGTTAGCTATATTTATAAATATCCTGAATTAGTTTATAAAATTCATAAGCTGAAAGAGCAACAGAAATATAGCCTAATTAAAGCAAAAAAAGAGGAGCTAACAGGCAATAATCAAGTGCAAATTCTTGAACAGGAGAATGTAGAGCTAAAACATAAAATTAGCGAATTAGAAGCTATTATAGAGCGAGTTGGAGCGGTAAAAAATAGCGTCAAAGATCTAAGAGCAGAAAATGTCCAGCTAGCCACAGAGAACATCCAGTTGAAAAAAGAGCTAGAATACACTCTCTCCAGCCTACAGTCAGCCAGACAATTCATCCTAGAGCAGAGCAGCTGGAATATAGATCAGGAAGAACTAGTCAAAAAGCCCAAGAAGATTACCTTGAAAAACATTTAAGAGACAAAAGAAATATAAAAGTTTCTCACAGATTTCAAAAAGTTTTGATTTTGCTACTTTCGTATATACGCTTTTTGAGCTTGTTTTTTTGCCAAATATAATGATATAGGTATCGTTTTACTTTTCCTTGAATATTTCAAACATTCCAATTGGGGTATCAAAGTGAGTGTAGAGGGATTAATTGGCAATTTTCACTCACGGTGAGTAGATGAATGGCTATACAAAATTAATTTTCTAATTGAAGCTGAGAAAAGGTAGGCGACAATGTGTAAGTAATTCTGTTTAGGTCTTTAAGGAGCATGCTCCCAAAAATAAAGTCTCAGAAGCTGATAGCCAAAAACTTGTCACTAATCCCTATCGTTAGCTTGATCAGAATTACTATTACGACTCCAAAGTTTTTGCAGTGTATCCATAAAATTGGATAACAAACCAGGTTTAGCCTGAGAACTATTATTTGCTTCAGGAATTGGATTCTTATCCTGTTCGATCAACGGTTCTGAAGTAGCAAGGTTATCTAGATTAGACTCTGGGTGAAGAACTTCCTGAATAGTTATTTTAGTTTGTTCGGGATGATGACAATAACGACTCAACCAGATCGCTAACTGACGTTTTTGATCAGAATCCAACATAATAACTGCCGTCCACCAAGACTGTAATACGGCAGCAAAATCATCCAGATTGGGCATTAGCGACTGCTCGAAATACTGTTCTAAAATTGGCAGTTGCGATCGCTTGCTTGATTGTTCCAGGCGATCAAAGATATCTACTAACTGAGCGATGTTTTCCTTCGGTGCAGTCAAGACGGCATAGAGTAGACGACGGTTTCTAATAAAGCAATATTTTTGCAGGTCAAGCTGTAGTACCGCCTCGTCGATAGATACTGATGGATCTAAATCAACTTCAGCATTGTCATCTGCCGTGGTAGGTAGTTCTTCAAAATCATAAAAAGGGTCGCTGGCAAAAGATTCTGGGACTTTTAGCTCTTGCTCGATTCGTTCAACAATTGAGTGAGTCGCTGCAACAGCATCGGTAATAGCCTCCATCATCGTAGACATGTCAGCCATGTTAGTGGAGTCTAGGCAAGTTGAATCAAGATTTATGGAAGATTGCCAATCTGCCTCTATCTTTCCGAGGATCCGACAATATAGCCAAACTTCAGAAAACTTACCAGCAGCAGAATTACTGATTGCAGTTTTAATTCTCAACTGCAAATTTCGATAATCAAGTTCAGCCTGAGCTGGTCGATTAATGTAAACGTGTAACGCTCTATCCTGAATAATTAGCTGAAAGCGGAGAGTATGATCTTTACAGGCATCGGCGATCGCATTAAGAATCTGTTCTTCAGTCATGTTTAACCAGGCAAATCTTAAATCTAGTTTGCCCAAAATTGAGCTACTTGTTAATAATTCTGGATGGTCAATCTTTTTTGCTGGAGCGAGTACATATAACTATTGCCAAGAAAATAACTACCCGACTCCCTCTGTAAATATTCCTTGTTGCTAAAGATCGCGACATTCAAGTATTAAGACAAAGCTGATGTCGATAGCCAACGACGAAGACCATAACAAAGAGCTTATAATACATAACGATCGCCACTCTGCAAATGAGACTAAACAATACCTGAGCGATAAATTTTCTGCTACTGCAAAATCCATGACTGTAACTCCCCAAATTATAGAGAAAGTTGCTCAACTGAAAGTACAGCTACAGAAGGCTGGCTATGCCTACTATGTTCTGGATCAGCCGATCATGGAAGATAGCGTTTATGACCAGCTATATCGGCAGCTACAGGATTTAGAAGCAGCCTATCCTGAGCTGGTTACAGCAGATAGTCCGACTCAACGAGTTGGCGATCGCCCAGCGGCAAAATTCACCTCAGTAAAGCATAATATTCCTCTCTATAGTCTCGAAAATGCGTTTAATGATGCAGAGCTAGCTAAATGGGAAACCCGCTGGCAAAAGCAGTTAGCAGAAGTTCCTGAGTTCACCTATGTCTGTGAATTGAAAATTGACGGTAGTGCGATCGCTCTCACCTATGAAGACGGCATATTGGTCAGAGGAGCAACCCGTGGAGATGGAATAACGGGCGAAGAGATTACGCAAAATATCAAGACGATTCGCACAATTCCCTTAAAGCTGAATTTAAATAATCCGCCCCCTAGAGTAGAAGTAAGGGGGGAAGCATTTTTACCCCTAGATGTATTTGCCCAAATCAATCAAGAACGAGTCAAACAAGGCGAGGCAACTTTTGCTAATCCTCGTAATGCAGCGGCGGGAACACTACGGCAGCTAGATTCCAAGATTGTGGCTCAACGTAAACTAAACTTTTTTGCCTATACGCTTCATGCTGAAGATCAAGAAATTAGTTCGCAGTGGGAATCGCTCGAATTACTACAGCAAATGGGCTTTTTAGTTAATCCCAATCGCCAACTGTGTAGTTCCCTGGCAGAAGTAGCCGAGTACTTTCAAACATGGGATACAGGCAGAAAAACTCTACCCTACATGACCGATGGAGTGGTGGTAAAGCTCAATGATTATCAGCTTCAGCAGCAGCTTGGCTTTACCCAAAAGTTTCCCCGTTGGGCGATCGCCCTCAAGTATCCTGCGGAGGAAACACCAACGGTGGTGGAGGACATAATTGTCAATGTCGGGCGTACGGGGGCGGTTACCCCCATGGCAGTGATGCAGCCAGTAGAGCTAGCGGGAACTACAGTACAGCGGGCTACTCTTCACAATAGCGATCGCGTGGCGGAGTTGGATATTCGGGTAGGCGATACGGTGGTGATTCGTAAGGCGGGAGAAATTATCCCCGAAGTAGTCAAAGTATTGCCTGAACTTAGACCAAGTAACACTGTTCCCTATCAGATGCCGACTATTTGCCCCGAATGTAGCTCAACTTTAGTTCGCCCCGAAGACGAAGCCGTTACCCGCTGTATCAATCAGTCTTGTCCAGCCATCCTGCGAGGGAGTATTATTCATTGGGCTTCTCGCAATGCTTTAGATATCCGCGGCTTGGGGGAAAGAATTGCCATTTTGCTAATTGAAAATAATCTAGTTTCCTCGGTTGCCGATTTATATACCCTGACAGTAGAAGAAATAGCTAGTCTTGAGCGCCTGGGGACAAAGTCGGCAGAAAATCTAGTCAAAGCGATCTCTGAATCCAAACACCAAAGTTACGACAGGATTTTATATGGCTTGGGTATCCGTCATGTAGGTAGCGTCAACGCCAAAGTTTTAGCGGAAAATTTTTCTTCAATCGAGAAATTATCCCAGGCATCTTTCGAATCAATTGAAGCAATTTACGGCATAGGCGAAGAAATTGCCCAGTCAGTATTTGAATGGGTTAGAATAGCCACCAACCAAGCCTTGATTCATCAGCTACAAACAATAGGATTCCAGCTTGAACAGGCAACTGAAACTGCTGAAGATGATATTAACCAGATTTTTAGGGGCAAGAACTTTGTAATTACGGGTACCTTACCTACTCTTAAAAGAAATAAAGCCAAAGATCTGATTGAACAGAGAGGAGGAAAAGTCACAGGCTCAATTAGCAAAAAAACAGACTATTTATTGCTAGGAGAAAACGCAGGCTCAAAGCTAGCCAAAGCAGAAAAAATCGGGGTTGCCAGACTTAGCGAAGCAGAATTATTAACCCTATTATCTACCAATTAACCTGCAATATATTGATTCAAATCAAGCAATTTTTCGCAGTTTTTTATGTAATCCAAATTACATTTTCTTGAATCGGATTACGACGGCTGGTCTTAGTTGGATTATCACTATAGCCCAAATATAAATATCCCAAACAGCGGTCTTTTTCTCCCAATCCCAAAAACTCTTTTAGCTCAGGAGTGTAAGTTACCCCACCCGAACCCCAAAAACTGCAAATTTCATAGGCGGCTGCGGTTAGCGCCATGTTTTGGACGCTACAGGCGACTGCTTCAATCTCTTCTATTTCAGGAATCTTCTCTGATTTTTGTCGCTCCATACAAATGACGATCACATGAGACGACTTAAGAATGTTACTCTTCATTCTCTCGTACTTTTCTGGTTTAAATTTCTCAGGCTCAGTAATTTCTTGATATAAATCAGCCTGAAATTCCGCTAGCTTTGTCAAGCCAGATTTACTAAAGACTATGTATTTCCAGGGCTGAGTCAAACCGTGGGTTGGAGCCCAATTAGCATTTTTCAGTATCTGCCAAATAATTTCATCATCAATTTTGTTGCCGTTAAATAGCCGAGGCTTAGTTGAACGGCGAATTTCGATTAATGTATTCAACTGTTCTGCAATAGTGACCATAGTTAAGAACCAGACGAATGTAATTAAGGTAATATTCCTAAATTTATTTCTACCCCAAAATGTATTTTAAAAGAACTCTAAAAGCCGATAAACATCAAAGCATTATTTGGTCGCGTAGCTAGACAGTTTTAGACATTATTAATAATCCTTGATCAGAATCATGGCTACTGTAACTAGTTACCTGACTGAGTTCTAAATATTTATTATTGAAAGGGTGTCGAAAAATAAGATTAAGGTTAAATTAGATGGTGTGCAATTTCACAGTCAGCTCAATCAATAATCAGTGAGCGGCTTTTGTGGAATTAACATATTCTTAAATTTATCAACTCCTCTATCTCTCAAAGACTTAAATATAGATAGCATTGAGCTATTGAAGCCAAAGCTGTCATTTAGGCACGTAACTAAGTATTAATACCTATGAAAGATAATTCCTTGAAAGACAATAAGAAACTGCTGCTGATAGATGACGATCCTAACTTAATTTTGCTGGTCAAGGATTATCTTGAATTCAGAGGTTATAACGTCGATACCGCAGAAAACGGGAGAGAAGCTTTAGAGGTCTTGGATCATCTCGTACCAGATATGATTATTTGCGATGTGATGATGCCCGAAATGGATGGATATACGTTAGTCAAGCATATACGAGAAGAGCCTGTAACCAATCGTATTCCTGTGTTGTTTCTTTCTGCAAAGGGGCAAAGTCAGGATCGGGTTAAAGGTTTAAATGAAGGTGCTGACGTATATATGTCTAAGCCTTTTGAACCAGAAGAATTGGTAGCTCAAGTAGAATCTTCTCTCAAACAGATTAAGCGTTGGGAACAAGGTCGTCCCAAAGGTATTGACGGCGCACCAATTATTATTGTTCCTCATAATGTAGAGCTGACTCCCACCGAAACCAAAGTAGTACAGCTAGTGGCAAAAGGAATGGCAAATCGTGAGATTGCGAATCAGCTAAACGTTAGTCAAAGGACGATTGAAAGTCATGTGTCTAATATGCTTAACAAAACCAGTTTAAACAATCGTACAGAATTAGCTCGCTGGGCAATTGAAAGCAGTATGGCATAAGGATTAGGCTTGCAGGCGGTGTTTAAGTCAAAAAAAATACCCAGTTAGTAAGATAGTCTGCTATTATATATTTCTAGTGCTGGCGTAGCTCAGTTGGTAGAGCAGCTGATTTGTAATCAGCCGGTCGCAGGTTCAAGTCCTGTTGCCAGCTTCAGAAATAATCCAACAAACATATTTAGTCTAGATGGGCAGACATGGTTGTACAATTGACAGTTGTACTTGACCAAACAGACTGTGATTGAACGTTATACCCTGCCCGAAATGGGCGAGATTTGGACCGATAACTATAAGCTAAAAACATGGCTACAGGTTGAAATAGCAGTCTGTGAGGCACAAGCCGAGCTGGGTTATACACCCCAAGCAGCCGTTGATGAGATTAAAGCAAAAGCTGATTTTGATCCTCAAAGAGTGTTAGAAATTGAAGCTGAAGTGCGTCATGACGTAATTGCTTTTTTAACCAACGTCAATGAATATGTCGGCGATGCAGGTAGATATATTCATTTGGGTTTGACCAGCTCAGACGTATTAGATACAGGGCTGGCTCTACAGATGGTAGTTAGCTTAAATCTAATTCTAGAGCGACTAGAAGAATTAATCCAGGCAATTCGTTATCAGGCACAGCAGCATCGCTATACAGTAATGGTGGGTCGCTCCCACGGCATTCATGCCGAACCGATTACCTTTGGCTTTAAACTAGCTGGTTGGCTGGCAGAAGTATTACGAAATCGCGATCGCCTGGTAAGGTTACGCAAAGAAATTGCCGTCGGCAAAATCTCTGGTGCAGTTGGTACCTACGCAAATGTCGATCCGCAGGTAGAAGCGATCGCCTGTCAGAAACTCGGTCTAGAACCCGACTGTGCCTCAACCCAGGTGGTTTCTCGAGATCGCCATGCTGACTATGTACAGCAGCTAGCTTTGTTGACAGCTTCGATTGAACGCTTTGCCGTGGAGATTCGTAACCTCCAGCGTACTGATGTACTAGAAGTAGAAGAATTCTTTTCTAAAAAGCAAAAAGGCTCATCAGCCATGCCTCACAAGCGCAATCCGATCCGTTCTGAACGGCTGACGGGAATGGCAAGAATTGTCCGCGGAAATGCTGTTGCTGCCCTCGAAAACGTTGCTCTGTGGCACGAACGGGATATTTCCCATAGCTCTGTCGAACGAGTCATCCTACCCGATAGCTGTATTTTGACTCACTTTATGCTGAAAGAAATCACTGGGCTGGTTAAAAACCTGCTGGTCTATCCTGAGAACATGAAGCGTAATATGAACGTCTATGGTGGAGTGATCTTTAGCCAGCGAGTGATGCTTACTTTAGTAGAAAAAGGCATGAACCGCGAAGCAGCCTATAGCGTCGTTCAAGGATGCGCCCATCAAGCTTGGAATACCACAGATGGAGACTTCCGTAAGCTAATTACTCAAGATGAGACGGTGACAAAAACTCTGTCTACCGAAGAAATAGATGCCTGTTTCGATCCAAATCATCATCTAAAAAATCTGGATGAGATCTATCAAAGACTAGGAATCTAGAACTTGAGTAATCCTGGAGGGGATAAACCATATTTTCCCCTCTATTAAGGCTATAGCGATGAAAAGAGTATTCATAGATTGGCGTTACAGATTACGTTGGTTAATTCTAGTTGCGATCGCCATCTACTCAATTATATTGTTGGCAAACCAGCCGCTAAATTCCCAGCCTACGGACACCTCTAATTTACCCGCAGCCAGAGTTCACGCCCTACCAACATCCCTAGCCACTTGGCAAAGCGAAACTGGGGATTATTTCACACAAATCGAATCAACCCCGTTAGGATATCTCATTTGGACACATTTTCCGCTCAAGGTATATATCGACTCCATTGAACCAGACAACACCGCTGCCAATCAGCGTTTTCAACAGTGGACGGCGGCGGCTCAAGAAGCGATCGCCGAATGGAACGAATATTTGCCGCTAAAAACCACAGAGACAAAAGATCAGGCTGACATAGTCATATTGCGATCGCAACCCAAAAGAGAAGCAAAATTAAATCCAGATACGGGACTATTTGATATACCTAGAGCAATTGCCGCCCAAACCAACTACAAATTTTACCTGAGTGAAGAACCCGTGGCGATGCCGACCGCTAGCTTCGCAATCGCGATGAAAATGACAGTAGAAGTAAGTTCCAACTTTACGGGAGTTTCCCTGCTTGCTACCATGCGCCACGAATTAGGTCATGCACTAGGAATCTGGGGACATAGCCCGAACGAAAACGATGCCTTATATTATTCCCAGGTAAGCAATCCTGTTGGGATCTCAGCAAGAGATATCAATACCTTGAAAAAGATTTATCAGCAGCCCACCAAATTGGGATGGCAGATTGAGTAGGAAGCAGCAGCAGTAATGCGTAAAGCTAGAAATAGTGCAAATCAATTAAACTAAAAACACTTACAAAATAGCTTTCTTCGCGGCTTGGCGACTTATGCGAAGCGGCTTGCACTTGCCCTAAAGGATATGTTATGCCCTTGTGGTACACCTTCGGATACCGCATTGAGTGTATCCTTTAGGGTGGCGCGCAATTTATCCAGTGCATCAAATCAAATTTTGAAAGGGATAGAGGAATTGCCCAATAAAAGTTTTAGGCAGCTTTTTCGTCGTACCATATTCAGCAGGCCAATATTTCCCTGGTAAATGATACGTCCCAAACAGGCGATCAAACAATGGTGTATGAGCCGCATAATTAGTATCAATCGCAGGTTGTTCCGAGCTATGGTGCCAGTGATGATATTGAGGTGTGACGATAATATATTTAAGCCATCCCCAGCTAAAGCCTAAATTACTGTGAATGACAATTGCCTGGAGTGCAGCGATCGCCACATAGATATCCAAAGCCGCTTTTGATGCGCCCAAAAAATATAGCGCCAGCATCACCAAAGTACGTTCGATAAAAACTGTAGTTACATGAGATCTCGAACCTGCCAGCCAGTCCATAGTTTCTACCGAATGATGCACCGCATGAAAACTCCAAAGCTTTGGCACTTCGTGATAGATACGATGTTCCCAGTACAGAACAAAGTCAGCGCAAAGTAGCAGCAGCAATACTTGAATCGCCAAAGGCAATGTTTGAACCAAGCCATGCAAATCGTGATTCATCGCCCACTGAGACTGCGCCACCACAAAATTACCAAATAACAGCACGGCAGAAATGAGCAGATGATTAAAGCAAAAATAACCAAAGTCTAGTTCCCACTCATCTCGCAGAATTAGTTGGTGGCGATACTTGGGAAAAAGCTTTTCCAAAACCGTAAAGATTAAGACTGAACCCATAAAAGTCAGAATTAACCAGTCCAAGCCCAAAGACATCCGTTGTGCGGCAACCCCCCGCAGGGGAACATCATAACCGCCCAAGGCAAAAGCAATTAGGGTAATAATAATACCCGTCAGTCCCAAACGCCGCTTACGCTTGATTATAAAAGTGATTGCGCCCAAAAATAACGCCAACCACATACTGTATTTCAAAACTTCTTGCAAAAATACCGCATCATAACCAGCCCGCAATTCCAGAGTGGTGAGATAAGCAGGATAAAGATAAGCCAGTACCCCTGCCAGACTCATACTGCTGAAAAATAGCGATCCATAGCCACTAATACGTCCATTGCCGATTTTAAATTCTTTGTCAGGACGACGATTAACTTGGCGTTGACGATATTGATATCCCATTGCTTTTCCCTAAGGCGATCGAGAATTTACCTGCTACGTAATTCAGACCGTAGCATCTTCTTAATATATCTCGACCTTTATCTAGGGATCTATGGACGGTGTCACTAAATTGATTGACACTATAATTACCAAAAATATTACTTAGCTGTTCGAGTCTAGCTAACTGCTTGGGAAGAGATCTTAGTTGGATCTTGAGCCTCGTTACCTTGAGTAAAATAAAGCAGCCAATCGACAAAACGAGCCATAACTGGAGTCTGAGTCAACTGTTCCAGTCTGGCAAAACCACCGATATTACCTGCATTAATTTCGCTAATGCGCCAAACGCCATCATCATCGAGCAGAAAATCATAGCCCAGGGTATGCAGCCCCCTTGCTCGATAGGCACCTACGGTACTGGCGATCGCTTCTCGTTCAGAGTCGGTTATTTCGGCGAGGCGACATTCCCCATCACCACTGACGTTGTTGACCCAGTGTCCACTTTTAGAACGTCGGAGATAAGCACCATAAATTTCACCATCAACAACCACGATACGTTTATCTCCCTGATTCACCTGGCGTAGATAGCGAACCAATTGCAGTGGGGCATCGGTTTCGTCAGTTAGATATTTCCAGACTTGAGTAAAACAGCTAGCAGAATACTGTCCGCGCTGGAAGTTATCTACTTGGAACATATTATCTTCATACCAGATTTTATACACTCCTCTGCCACCACAGCTATTAACCTGTTTAGCGATCACAGTCTGATGCTTAAGCCAGAAGTCCCAGGCAGTGTCGTAATCTAGCGTAACAATGGTGTCGGGAATCCAAGCAGAAGCTACTTTAAGCAAGAAGTCAGCCTCAATTTGCTCCTGTTTATGCCTGGGACTATTGACAAACAAAAGTCTTTTTTCCCAATCGCTCAGGCGTTCTAGATAGCCAGCGGCAAAAGGTTTAAGCGCACGGCAAAAAGCCAGATCAAACTGTTCTAGGGTAAAAGTATTTTGAGGTAGATAGTTGAGCTTAAGAAACTCATCGTAGGGTAAATCATCTTTGACGGCTGTTGCTCTGACTTCAGACACAGCGCCAGGATCTAATACTTGATTAGAGTTACAGTGAAATAAATTAATCCGTTTATCTTGAGCTAGATGACGATAAAAAGCTGGCACATCGCCAAAGCGATCGCGATAGGGCTGCGGATTGCTGAGAATTAAGAAGTTTTTAGGCATAAGAATTAAATTATTGCTGGACTCGATTAAGAACCAGAAGCAGTAGATTCCATCGTCGGCATTTTGTCTAATTCCCGTTCTGGCTGGCGCGATCGCTTCTTGCCTAGATTGGAAATTAATAGACCAATGAGAATTACGACTAAAGCACTTAGCTGTACCTGGGAAGGAGATTCGCCATTTAAAATAAAGGCATAAAAAATACTAAAAATAGGAGAAAGAGAGGTTAAAGAGCCAACAGTTTTAGAATCGAGCCGCTTCAGGGCGCTATACCACATCAACTGAGCCAAAACCACCACAACTAGCCCATAAACCGACATGACGATCCAAAGCTGCCCCGAAAAGATATCCATAAAATGGGAAAAACCAAATAGGGAAACGGCAATGATAAAAAAGCAAATAGCGGAAATAAAATTGCGGGTAAACACAACTACTGCCAGGCTGCATTTTTCCGACAGGGCAATTCTGCCAATTAGGGCAGTACAGGTATAGGCTAAGGTCGAAAGTAAGATCAAAGCATCTCCCCGATTGAGCTGAAAATTGTTTTCTCTCAAAGTAATGACTCCAATACCGACCACAATCAAAGAAAAGCCAAATAGCTCCGATTTAGTTAGCCTATTGCCGAGAAAAAAACTGCCGATAATAGCGTAGAGTACGGGTCCAAATCTGCCGATTAAAACAGCGTTGGTAACAGATGTGTCTTTTAAACCCAGAAAAATTAGGGATGATAGCACTGCTGCCAAAAAGCCATTAATAACCAGACCGACTAAGATCTTATTTTCGAGATTTCTCAAATCGCCAATAATTGTCCTCAAGTCAAAAAATAGACAGACGGCGATCGCCGAGCATAAATTACCGACAAACAGGACATTGCAAAAAGAGACGGGAACCTTACTATCTCCTCCCAAGCGATCGCCCTGTGCGATCAAGAAAGCCAGAATTGCAGGACGGGCAGCAGCAAGAGCCCTGGATAAAACCAGTAAGATCTTAGGGTTACTGCGAGTTAGAAGACTATTGTTCATCGGCTTAAGCAGATTTGCTGGTAGATAGGGACTATCTACTACCCTACTAGGCTAATCGCCGTTGATAACTCTTGAATTTTTGATTCAACCAAAACCAGCTTAGACTGCCAGCACCCCAGGTTCGTATTAGCCTCAACATTACTCAGGATCTTTAACAGGCGATCGCGCATCTGCTGATGGTGCTTCAGAGTAGTCAGGCGATCGGCCTGCAAAATTTGTCCTCGACCGATAATCTCAGATTCTGGGAGGCAAAAGAAGACTCCGCCATTGGTATGCTGTACTCTACCTTCAAGCAAATCAAAGATACGAGCATTTCCCGTAATCGAGTCTTGGCGATCATAGCAGCCATATACATGAAGACTCAGAAAACGTTCGGGAGAATGATTACTCATTTGATGGATCAGGTCATGACTGACCCTAACTATTTGCGTTGGTACCAGAGCTGTTTCTGACTCAGTCGCAAGCTGTGTTCCCGCTAGGCGATGTACTGTATGAGTACCCGAGCCAAAACACTGTACAGCTCCCCATTGAGCCTGTCCATGGTCATGAATTGCGCTTACGTCTCCTGGCAACCAGGACATAACCATGATTTCAAAATAGCCACCATCATATACTAGCTGGCGACCATAGCTATCGGTGACGCTGTGGTTAAAAGTTGTCCAAGGTTGCAAATCTTCTGAACTAACGTTAGCCTGCACCAAATATTGCTCGACTCGCTTTGAAGTCATAGAGCTGGTTTGAGATAGCAAAATAACCAAACTCTGTAGACTCTGGGGTAGCCGAGCTAGAGACAGATTATCGTGGGCAAATCCAACTGTTTGAGCCATTTAACTTACCTGATTTATTTACCAACGGTCAGGCAGCGCGAAGTTGCGTTGCGGGGGGTTCCCCCGTTGTCCCTAAAGGGATACCGTAAACATAAGCAAACTTCGTAAGAAAGCTCCGTCGTTTTACGGCGGGGACCCTGACCTACACCCCATAGTGGGAAATAAAACTGTAAAGAAACTGAGAATGATCTTAATAACTCCCAATTTAGGTAAGTCGAACAAATTATATTCGGGTTCAGAGTGGCTCTGTCAGAGAATCATGAGATTATATTAAATATCGTTAAACGTCTAATGTGAATTAGCTTAATGACATCAATCTTTAGAATCTCTAGCATTTATAGAGTGTAAGGGTGTTTGCCGATCTAGTTGAACTTAGGACGATCCAATCTTTCTTAGATATTTTAAGGATCGGTTTCAAATGTCAAATCTCATCAAGCCGATAAGTAACACTCTTGTACGGAGGGGTACCCTAAAGGATACACCTGCGGCTATGGGGAAGTCGTCACGTCCCCATCAGGCGAGCGACCCCGCGCCGCGCGAAGCCTTTGGCTTCTAGTCCGAAGGACGATCTGCCGCATACGCGGCTGCGGCGCAAACAAAGGCTTTAGCCGCATGTAATGCGCGAGATTGGGGGTTTCCACAGCCCTTCGGGCAAGCGCGCGATGCGCTTGGGTGCTTTGCACCCGTGGATACCTCTTCGCATAGGGGGAAAGTTCCCCCAATATGGATCTTGGATTTTGAGATAACCTTCGTACGACAGAAAAGGACATTAAGTGTTTCGTTTAATTTACATCAGGCGTATTAAATAAGATTGAAATCGAGTAATAAACAGGAAATAAATCTGGCTAAGAGAGCAAAAGCTGCATGATGGCGACATCCTGCCATTGTCCTTGCGTCAAGCCAATTTTCTGCTGAATGCCCACTAGCTCAAAACCAAACTGCTGATGAAATTTGATGCTGCCCTGATTCGCCGCCAGGATTTTAGCGACCACATGATGATAATCAAACTCCTTTACCTTCTCTAGCAGAGCAGTTTGCAAGACCTGTCCATATCCTTTCCCTGTCTCCGAAAACTGGAGATAGACCGAAGTTTCACAAGTCAGACGGTAGCCGCTGCGATCGCTATAGCGTTTAATAATGCCCCAGCCGACAACAGTACCTTCTTTTTCTCCGACCAAATACGTTTCTCTGGGGCTAAATCCTGCCGCGATCGCCTGAATTTTGGAGCTTGAATAAGGTTCGCAATCCATCGTGATGCCGCCATGTTGGACTGACTCATTATAGATATTGGCGATCGCCTGACAGTCTGAGAATCTAAAGGGGCGAATCTGAATTGCCATAAATACGATAGATCTGTTCTGAGATAATAGACCGCTTTAGACAGGCATATAGTCAGTCATTTGGTAAATACCAATCAGGTTCTGGTCGGGGTCGCGCAGATAAATAGTCTTGATTCCCCACTGAGGACGATAAACAGGTTTACTAATAAACTTGACCTTCTGTTCCTCTAGAAGCTGGGTAGTTTTATCTAAATCGGAAGTAGTAAAAATTAATGCCACATTATCAGTGAGATTTTCATCATCCAGGTCTTCTGTGCCAATAATCTTAGACATAGATTCTCTTTTAATCAGGTTGAGTCTGGTGTCTCCCATTTTGAGATCTGCTTCTTCACCATCTTGATCTTGGTAAACCAGTTCAAATCCTAAAATATGCTGATAAAAATTGATGCAGGCATTGAAGTCAGAAACTAATAGTCTGGTACCTTTAAAATTTAGGTTCATCTTTTGGCTAATTACGTTGTATTTACAGAAAAGTTATCTTAAGTTATTCAGCTAGCCAACGAACCGCATCTTTGGCGTGATAAGTCAAAATCAAGTCTGCTCCTGCACGTTTAAAGCTGGTCAAAGTTTCTAAAGTTACTTTCTTCTCATCGATCCAGCCATTGAGAGCAGCCGCTTTCACCATCGAATACTCTCCCGAGACATTATATGCCGCCACGGGTAGATTGGTTGCTTCCTTAACGCGCCAGATAATATCCATGTAAGACAAGGCAGGTTTTACCATCAGCATATCGGCTCCTTCGGCGATATCTAGCTCAATCTCTTTTAGCGCTTCTGTACCGTTGGCGGGGTTCATTTGATAGGTACGGCGATCGCCAAAACTGGGGGCAGAATCAGCCGCATCGCGAAAAGGCCCATAGTAAGCAGAAGCATACTTGGCAGCATAGGAAAGAATGGGAATATCAGAAAATCCTGCTTCGTCTAGTCCAGATCTGATTGCCTGGACAAAGCCGTCCATCATTCCTGAAGGCGCGATAATATCTGCCCCTGCTTGTGCTTGAGATACAGCAGTTTTTTTGAGCAATTCCAAAGTAGGATCGTTGAGGACTCGTCCTGTTAAATCCCCTGTCTCTAAATAGCCGCAGTGACCATGGGTAGTATATTCACACAGACAGGTATCGGCAATTACCAACAGTTCGGGGACTGCTTTCTTGATTGCCGTTGCTGCTTTCTGGACAATACCACAATCATGCCAAGCGCCAGTGGCTTCAGTATCCTTATCTTCAGGAATACCAAACAAAATTACGGCAGGGATACCAAGCTGAAAGACTTCTTTGGCTTCTTCGACAATTTTATCGACAGAAAGCTGATAGACTCCAGGCATAGAGACAACTTCGTTGGCTACAGATGTTCCTGGTACGGCAAATAGAGGATAAATCAGATCGCTGGCTGTTACCAGAGTTTCCTGCACCATACGACGCAGTTGAGGATGTTGGCGTAGACGACGAGGACGATTGGTAGGAAACATAGGAGTTCTTAGCGGGCGTTGATAACTTAAAGACCGAAAAATACCAGTTCAAATCTCTCTTGGAGAACTTTTAGGTATTTAGGTAGGTATGATTCACTAGTTTAAAATGAATATCTGCTTCAAAGTATTCTCGACAATACAACTCAATCTTTTGTAACGTTACTCAGCCCAATTTTCGCCACATTAGTCAAAAAGTTAGCTACAATACTAATCCAACAGCAAGGTTAAAAGTATCACAATTTTCTTTCTGGGATGAACAATCTTAGGAAGCTAATAGCTGATAGCTAATAGCTAATAGCTTTTGAAAACATGGGGCCGTAAAGGTTTCGACAGGTTAGTAAAAACCGACCCGTGATTCAGGTCGAGAGTGAGTACCATCTCGTAAAACAGACTCAAACTAAATATAGATGCAAACAACATCGTAAAATTTGAGCGTCAGGCAGTAGCTGCCTAAATCTAGAAACACTTTTCCAGATTTGCTCGTCTCTAGTTCGACTCCGTTAAGGATTAGAGACAAAACCCCAACGGATGCTCCTAATAAATTTTCTTTGGTAGATTATTAGGAAAAGACTTTATCAAAGAATCCTGCCATCAGGGATAATTGATGACCCCCGCTCTAAGGGTAAACGGAGCTAAACCTGTGAACGAATGGGTAAGTGAATAGCTGGCTTGGACAGCAGTTCGACTCTGCTCGGCTCCACTTTTAATCTCGAACTTCGTCTTGAACTACAGACTATATACCTCAGCGGCTAGATAGATTATTAGACTTCTAGCCTTTGTTTGTTGCGTAGCTGCCCAACTAGCTGTTTAGCCACACACCGCCGTTGAGCAATTAAGGTTAGTTTTGCAGCTTGATGAGGATTTCCTGAACGCGCTCATAGAAACTATCTTTACTGTCGTAACGAGTTTTTAATTCGTTAAAGCGATTAATACTGAGGTTATTCTGCTGTACAATCTGTCGTGACTGAGTACAGTAGCGGTTGGCGATCGCCTTAGCTTCGGGCTTGAGACTATCTATCGTCGATTGGCGATCGCAAACTATATTTGGCGGTGGTTCATTCATCAAGCTTTTTAATTCTTGGTAGACCTCTCGACGCAATAGCTCAACTTCATAACCAGCTCTCGCATAATTTTCGGTTTCTTCAGGAGTAAACTGCTGCGCCCAAGCAGTATTGCTCAAGGACAGCTTAACTAAAGCATCAGCATGAGTCGTTCTGACTGATATTTCTGGAGCCAGCCCCACTATAATGCCCAAGGATGCCAAAATACTGCTGGTTATCAGGCGAACACACAATTTAGGCAATTTAGGAACATTAGAATCCACGTTTAACATCATCAATAATAATTACTAGTACTAGAATATTGCTATCTACATGGAGTTAATTTAGGTAAAATAAGTTCCTGTTTTTGCCATATTTAGCGAAAAATTTACTTGAATTACGTTAAGGGATGAATCAGCGATCGCTTTAAGATTTTTTACAGCAACCGTAATTAGCTACTTAGAAAGAGAAGTAAGAGGTACGAGTTAAAGTTGGGCTAGAGGCAACTATTTGAACTCGATCTCGCAAATCTAGATCGGACTGGTTATGACAAGAGAATTTAATGAAGTCGCTCAAATTAATGATTGGTCTGAAGTCTACCAGCTAGCTCAGACCTACCGTCAACAGCAGCAGTGGCAGTCGGCAGCGATCGCTCTCCAGCGCACAATCGAACTCAAAAGCGATTTTTTTTGGTCGTATCATCACCTGGGAGATACTCTAAGTCAGCTACAGCAGTGGCAGGGTGCAGTAAAGGCTTATCGTCAGGCAGTTCAGCTCGATCCAGAGTTTTTTTGGTCTTGGCATAATTTGGGAGATGCTCTGAGTCGCCTACAGCAGTGGCAGGGTGCAGTAAAGGCTTATCGTCAGGCAGTTCAGCTCGATCCAGAGTTTTTTTGGTCTTGGCATAATTTGGGAGATGCTTTGAGTCGCCTACAGCAGTGGCAGGGTGCAGTAAAGGCTTATTCAGAGGGAATCTACCTCCAGCCAGATCATCAGCTTTCCTCTCAAAAGTTGGGTCGTAGTTTTAAGGAACAGGGAGATTTAGCCACAACCATTCAACACTATCGTCAAGTAATCAAAGCACCCCCAGTCAATTCAATCTTTGAGCGGTACCAAACTCAACCACAAAGATTAGTGAAGCTGATTAAGACTCTGAGTCAGGAACATCAAATCTGGGGCGCGGTCATAGTTTGCTATATGGCGCTAGAAATTCAGCCGACCAATTCGGCAATTTTATTACAGCTTGCTTCCCTACTAGCCAAACAAGAAAAATTAGAGCTGGCGATCGCCCAAAATCAGCAAAAGCTGGATCACAATACCGCTAGCTCGTTGTTAAACCAACTAGCCACAGCCACATTGCAAAACACATTGCAAAAACAACCACTAAAGCCAATTTCAGGACGGGTTGTAATTCAAGGCAATAGTTCCGTTACCGCCAAGCAGCTAAATGAGCTTTGTGTAGCTGTCGGTTGGTCTAGTCGTCCATTAGCCAAGCTACAGCAAGCTATAAAACATAGTTTTATCTGTATTACTGCCTGGTATATAGACCAAGAACAAAAACGGTTAATTGGCTTTGTCAGAGTCGTTGCCGATGGTGTTTATCAGGCGACTCTACTTGATGTCGCTGTCCATCCTGATTTTCAAGGACGAGGAATAGGCAGAAATATTGTTCAAACGGCAATCAAACAGCTCAACGCTGCCCAAATTGTCGATATTACCCTCTTCGCCAGTCCTCAGCTAACTGACTTTTACCATCAGCT
>JBCBWB010000400.1:0-682 GCA_039817275.1 Cyanobacteria bacterium J06648_1
AGCTAAGAAAACTTAGGAGACAGATCTTAATCTCTTTTTCATACGAGAGATTTATCATGATTCTGCTCTCTACTGTTTGGCGCCAGTCCATATTCAAGCATAGATAACCATAGATTGAGATATTACCAATGAACATCGAACAATTAAACGCTGATTACGGCATTGCAGATAAAGTAAAGTTTGTTGAAGGTCAAGGCGGCTTTCCTGTAATTGAGGTCAACAATGAACATGCAGAAGCCAAGATCTCGGTATATGCAGGACAGGTATTGTCTTTCAAACCTGTTGGTCAAACTGAAGACGTGATGTTTTTGAGCAGTCAGGCTTACTATCAGGCTGGCAAGGCGATCAAGGGTGGTACGCCGATCTGCTGGCCTTGGTTTGGTCCCGATCCAGAAGAGAAAGGGCGAGCTAATCATGGTTTTGTTCGCAATCGTCTCTGGGAGGTGCAGGAAGTAGTTAGTACCCAAGATGGGGCAACTAAGGTAACGCTGGGGCTATCGGACACTGAAGAAACTAAAGGCATTTGGGACTATAGCTTTAAATTTGCGATCGCCATTACCGTCGGCAAAGTCTTAACCGTGGCGCTGATTACCCAGAATACCGACTCCAAGCCGTTCGAGATTACTCAGGCGATGCATACCTATTTTAGAATTGGTGACATCAAACAGGTTTCAGTCTTGGG
>JBCBWB010000401.1:0-668 GCA_039817275.1 Cyanobacteria bacterium J06648_1
GTTTTAATTCAATTTGGGTGTTTTCTTGAATTAAAACTAATCACCGGGGATGTAATCGCAGGAAAATTATTATGGCAAGACTTACAGTGCTTTTGCATCATGTCAGAAACCAACCAGAAAACCACCGTCTGGAAGCAAGCAATAGCCTTTTTAAAAGTTGGGGAATAGGTAAGTATAATTCGTAATTCGTAATTCGTAATTCGTAATGGGGAATTTTTCTTGTTCCCAGGTTCTACCTGGGAATAAAGTTCACGAGGCTCTGCCTCGTTTTAGAATAGAGGCAGAGCCTCTTGAAATCAGTTCCCAGCCAGAGACTGGGAACTAGTGGTCTAGTGGTCTTTGTCTCCCCATCTCCCCATCTCCTTGTCCCCTAACCGCTCACTGTTAACTGTTAACTGTTAACTGTTAACTGATAACTGTCCCCTATTCCCTCAACTCATCAAGCGGTAGGTATTCGCGTAATGCGTCTAATTCAGCAGCTTTGACTACTGGAATTGATAAAGCTGGCTGGTTGTCGGGAGGAGAAAGGAGTTCTTCTAATTGATTTAAAGCGAATAGCCTACCGCATAATAATAATTGGTCGCGATTTTGCAGTTTGGTTCTTCTGTTGTGATAGCGAATAAATTTTCTTTCTCTTCTTATTGCTTGTATTTATACTCCATATTTTT
>JBCBWB010000402.1:0-666 GCA_039817275.1 Cyanobacteria bacterium J06648_1
TCCCCCCAAGCTTGGGGGGCAAGGGGGGCAGTATCGAGAAGTAACTGGTATAGAAAATAACTTCTCAAACACCCTCTAACAGCAACTATAAAAAAATAGGGGTATTGCTATGAACACCCCCGCTAAACTTACTATTTATGCCAGTCTTTCTACCAAGGCTTCCGCCTTGGAAGGCAGAAGTTTTATGGCAGAGGGCAGAAGGTTTAGACCGTCCTTTTTCCTACATGCGGCTAAAGCCTTTGTTACTTTTGGGTTTAAAGCCCCCGCCAGAATCTTCGATTTGAGCGCGAGACACGGCGAACCTGCGTCGCCATGTGTAATCGCGCTGTTGGCGGTCAACAGTTGCTGGTGGGTCAGAATCCCTCTGCAACTGATCCTTCTGCCTTCTGCCTTCTGCCTTCTGCCCTCTGCCTTCGTTCAATCTTCTTCTACTACCTGACGAATACGCTGTTCGAGCCGATCTAGATCTAAACCGCCTTCATCACGGTTGATCCGTCGGACTGTGCCATTTACCTGACTCAAATCGCTGAGCAGATCCCGTAAGATCTCTTGCTGCTGGCGAGACTGAGTAATTTCTTTGGGTTCTTGAACAATATCCCGTACAATGGTTGATTCTGAACGAGAGGCAATTAGAGGACTTTCTTCTCCTTCCAAGTGAACAAAAGT
>JBCBWB010000403.1:0-659 GCA_039817275.1 Cyanobacteria bacterium J06648_1
CAACACAATCAACAGTCTCAGCGATCGCTGTTTGGCGGGAATTACGCCCCGTCGAGATCGCTGTCTCGCCTATGCAGAAAGCAGTCTGGCTTTGGTAACGGCTCTCAATACTCACATTGGCTATCTTAAAGCCGCAGATGTCGCCAAAAAGTCTTTAGCAACAGGAAAATCTATTCGGGCGATCGTCTTAGAAGAAGAATTAATGACCGAAGAACAGCTTGCTGTAGTTCTCGATCTAGACAAAATGAGCAAAATTCCTGAATAAACGAAGTTGTTAGTTATTAGTTTTAGTTATTAGTTACTAGCCGCTCAAATAAGCTATGAACTACGCCCAAAGCTGTGTCTCTCAGGAAAAACTAAAAATCTTATACAACAAACGTACTATAGTAATAAAGTTCACAACTTACCTAGATAATATTGATGAATATTCGCTCTCTTATTGTGGCTTCGGTTGGTTTTGTTGCCTTAAATGCGATCGCCCCTAGATCTAGTTCGGCTTTAGAGTATGCAGGGCTGCTTGATGATGTTAGTAATGCCAGCGTTAGTGTTTTGACTCGGTTGGGCTATGACTGCAATACTGCCAGTGCGGGAGGTATTATTTGCACTAAGTGCGAAGCAGACGGTCTGAAACAAAAGTGTGAGGCATTTAGCTGTGATGC
>JBCBWB010000404.1:0-660 GCA_039817275.1 Cyanobacteria bacterium J06648_1
CTTTAATGCAAAATCCGTAGAATTCATACCTGCTGGAGAAGGAATCCATAAATACATTGTGGCTTTAGTTCTAGACAGATTCCAGCCCAAATTATTTAAACCTTCAACTAGGAAATCGCGACGGGTAGAATAGCGCTGTTGAACTTCCTCTAAATAACTATCAGGTAATTGTAAAGCAGTTTGGGCTGCTGCTTGTAATGCTGAGAAGATACCATAATCCAAGTTAGTTTTCAGCGTTCGTAAACCTTGGATAACGTGACGGTTTCCGACAACAAAACCAACGCGCCAACCAGCCATATTATAAGTTTTAGACATAGTGTGGAACTCTACACCAATATCTTTAGCACCAGGGATTTCTAATAAACTGGTAGGTTGATAGCCATCAAAAGCTAATTCCGCATAACACAAATCGTGTACCAGCAGAATTTCATGTTTTCGAGCAAAAGCGACTATTTCTTCAAAAAATTCGCGGGGTGCGGTAGCAGCAGTAGGATTATTCGGATAATTGAAATAAAGTATTTTAGCTCGCTCTGCTACTTTGTCCGGTATTTTTGTTAAATCAATCAACCAGTCATTTTCTGGTTGCAAAATTAAACTGTGAATTTCACCACCAGCAATTACCGGACCTCGAAAATGAACGGGATAAGACGGTGAAGGAAC
>JBCBWB010000405.1:0-658 GCA_039817275.1 Cyanobacteria bacterium J06648_1
GATTAAGATACGTTTGTATTTGTAACAATACTTGCTTGTTATCAAGGCAGCTTACCTATTTGTTCTAAGTTGGCTGACTCTTGGAAATTTGCTCTTGGGAAGTCACTCCGTTGCGGTGAGTTAGTGTGGTCTTGGGGGTTTCCCCCATGAACAACTAACGGTCTTCGCAGCGTCTCCCGAAGGGGAGATACCCGGAGGGAGGTTCCCTCCGTTTTAGGAAGTGAAGCATTGCGGTCTTGGGGGTTTCCCCCATGAGCAAATGCTGTTAGCGAAGCGTCTCCCGGAGGGAGATACCCGAAGGGTAATTTGCTCTTAAACATGAAGTTTACTTTAGCTGCTTGGCTTGTTGAAATATCAAATGTATTTTCGGTGACAGATAAATCTTAATTTCAAATCTTTACTATATCGTCAGTATAAATATCTAAATTTTCGGGAATTACAAATTTATCCGGATTTTTCTTTGGTTGCTTTAGCTACACCAACATCCGGATTTTTTTGAGTGATATTATCATGCAGTTATTGCAATCGCTGTCACATATTTATTACCACTTTTGTCACAGCTTTATCCCTAGTAATGTGCTAAGCGAAAACAACATTACTAATCTTACTATCTAATATGATTAATGGCTGCAATCAAAACATTTTGTTTGATTAAAAC
>JBCBWB010000406.1:0-658 GCA_039817275.1 Cyanobacteria bacterium J06648_1
CATTTTCGACCTGTTGAGCGGTCGAAAATGCCCAAACGGGCGGCTGTATAGGTACATTGACTCTTAACAAAGGTGAGCATCAAGTCAAATGCTCTTTTTTTGGCTTCTGTATTCGGGTTGGCGCTGGTTGATACCATTTTTGATTACTGATGACTGATTACTGATGACTGACTGTTGACTGTTGATTGACGAGCGACCCACAGCCTTTATCGAGGCAAAGTCCCACGGAAGTTCCGCTTCCAAGTCCGAAGGACGGACTGCGCGAAGCGCTGTGGACGCTGGTGCTTTGCACCGTTCGCCCGAAAGCGCAAGCTTTCTAGTCGTCTTACGACGATCTGCCGCATTCGCGGCTGCGGCGCAAGGGATCGCGCGAGTTTGTTGATTGTTAATTGCTGATTGCTGATTGTTGACTGTTGACTGTTAACTGTTGACTGTTGACTGTTGATTGTTAATTGTTGACTGTTGATTGTTAATTGTTGACTGTTGATTGTTGACTGTTGACTGTTGACTGTTGACTGTTGACTGCTGACTGATTAATCGCCGCCGATTTCGACTAGCTTGCCGATGTTAAAATCGATTTTGACCCAGCCTTGGAGACGACGCAGGTTATCTAATAGCAGCAGGGGAATTTGCCAGTGGTGTAGCGTGAGAAAGGGCA
>JBCBWB010000407.1:0-649 GCA_039817275.1 Cyanobacteria bacterium J06648_1
TTTTATTATTTCCAGCTGCTTCTTGCAAAATAACAAAACAATCCAGCAGTTACGCTGGTTCCCGTCAGTGTTGGAACTGATGAATTAGTATTCCTTTATGCTTTTATGAAGGAGGCAGTCCCCATGAAAAAATAATTGTCACCACCAATTACCATTATCTTATTATTTTTTCCCACTGCCCTTCGGGTATCTCCCTGGCGGGAGACGCTGCGCTAACACCACTTTGCTTATGCCGGGGAACCCTTTCAGCAGTCGCTCATGGGGGAAACCCCCAAGACCGCGCTGCTTCACCACCGCAAGTGGTTCACCGACTGCCGATTTAGAAGTCAGGAGGCTTTTATTGACGTTTTATACCTCGCCCCAAGCAGTCTTGCCTTACTTGCATTCTTACGCAAAGCAACAAAGTATATTGATTTTTATACCCGTTTGCTTTTAGTAAATGTAAAGTATTATAAATACCTTTGAAAAAAAAGATACCTGTTGGGATAGCGATGTGTGTAGCAATTTTGTTTTACCCCTGTTGCAACCCTTTCTGCCCCTGTTTAGCGTTATGCTCAAAGCTTCTCTTCTCATCCTCGGTGAACTTGCATACCTGAACGGGTTTCCCTTTCTGCACCTTATATAAAGTCCCGCGATGACTTTCCTCATC
>JBCBWB010000408.1:0-640 GCA_039817275.1 Cyanobacteria bacterium J06648_1
TTAAGACTCGCCATTCTGCTAGTGATATATTTATCAGGGGGTTCGGGTAATGGTAGTTTGCCTAAACCTGCTTTAATCGCAATCTCCCAAGAGCTAGCAGCCGAAAGATAAAGTTGATTTTTCTTGCTTTTCAATAAAGATTTAGCCTTTTTTCCTAAGCATTTTGGTTCGGTTAATGCCCAAAGAAAAATCTGTGTATCTATTAATATATTCAATCTGCATTACCTTCAACAGTGACAAAGGGCTATGCCCGCATGTGTTGCCCTTGCGCCCTTCGGCGCCCTAAAGGATAGACCTTCGGATAACGCGGGCTTCCTCACTCAAACGCCGACAAAATATCTTCTGGTAAAGGGTCGTTAAAATCTTCGGGAACAGTAAATAATCCTTCATCTTGCCCTAAAATGCGGTCTTGAAGCGGTTCTTCCACAGGAACGAGACGAACGATAGGGTTACCAGCTTTGGCAATAACAATATCTTCCCCTAAAGCAGCGCGAGAAAGGAGTTGAGATAAATGGGTTTTAGCTTCGTGAATGTTGACCTGTGCCATATCGCAATATATAAACTACTCCCATCCCATCCGAAGATTACCGAACTAAACCACAGATATGACGAATCGTATTCTCAATCTGTTTTGGTGTCT
>JBCBWB010000409.1:0-635 GCA_039817275.1 Cyanobacteria bacterium J06648_1
TCTGCATGAACAAGAACAATCGGTATCTCGTTATACGAGCACGTCTCGCTAATATCTGTGCTTCCTGACTTCATTTACCATTGAGCGTTATCTTAAGCACCAAATTCATCAATCTGCCCTTTCAAATACGCTTCTGCGTCGTCAGGGTCAAAGTCGCCAAACTTCAACGTCTCAACCCGAGAGACTTCAGTAGGTGCCTCAGCGCCAAGTTCTTCTGCTAGCTCACGAGCGAGGTCGGTCAAGAAAATTTGTTCGCCTAGCTCGTTGTAGTTGGCATCCTCGGTAGGCATGTAGTCCCAGCGCACAAGCTGGGTCGAAATCCAGCTAGCAAAGCTCTTCCAGGGATACGGATCAAAGTTAATCCGGTCGGGAATATCGAATGAATTGCCCTGTCCGTCTTCAAACTTGCCAGTCATGACTGCTTCGAGCACGTCTACGGGCTGGTTCAGGTATTCTCGGGGGGCCATCGCTGCCGCAATCTCCTTCCGATTTCCCGGAACATTCGCATAGGTCGCCCCGTCAATAATCGCCTTGTTCAGCGCCCTAAACGTGTTGGGATTCTCCTCCATCCAGTTATCCGCCGCCACAAACGCGCAGCAGGGATGCCCCGCCCACAGGTCTTTGGTCAGCAGGTG
>JBCBWB010000040.1:0-5091 GCA_039817275.1 Cyanobacteria bacterium J06648_1
TAGCCCTACCGATCGGTAGGGCTAAACGATTCGGCGCGGATCGGCAAACCAACAGGAAAATTGTATACAGACCTCGATAGTTTTCGGCAACACCTAGACTATCTGCTCAACGCAGCACAGGGTCTTTGTCCCGTGCTGTTTATTGGCATGACTCCCGTAAATGAGGCAAAAATGCCTTTCTTAGACTGTCTTTATTTCAATCATTTAGACCAGTATCGCTACAAGGAAGCCACCCTACAGGCTTGTCAACAAAGAGATATACCCTATTTAGACATTTTCGATCTTTGGCTATCTAGAGGTACAGACTGGATCAATAGCCATTTGGGAGATGATGGTCTGCATCCCAACGTTTCGGGCTATCAAGCATTGTTTGCTGACATTATGGCTTGGAATTCAATCGATTAGGCTTTTGTGTTGTTAACGATAAGTTGTTGTGATTGTTTGCTACAGCAGTAAAAGTTGAGATATTAAAATGTTTGTCTCGCGCAAAGACGCTGAGGCGCAAAGAAGTAATTTTAATTAATTTCTTGTAGCTTTTCATGTGACTACAGAGCGTATTGTCCAGATAATAGATTAATAATTATCCGAACAATAAAAGCGACACGGACATGGCTCTAGCTAGAAGAAATTAGCTTCTTACCTAAGTCGGTGAGATTACCGTTGAAAAAGATGCGATCTAAACGCTTAATCGTCCCTTTGAGGTCTTTCTCGTAGTAGCGATCAATAATTTGTTCGATTCCCTCAACCAAGTCATAGCGACCAATTGCCTTTAAGGGTTGAATTAGCTCGCGGTAGCAGTTAACCTCATAAGAATCGCTGAGATAACAAGTATTTACCAGCTTCGCTTTACTTACGTCTTTTTCTTTAAAGGTAGCAATACGCTCCAACATGTTTAAGGAAAGAAACGCTGTCATGGTGCGGACGCATTTTTCACAGTTGCCGCAGTTATAATTACCTGCCTGGTAACTCTCTTTCTCATTACATACCCGTAGTTGCTTTAGAGCTACGTCCCATTCTCCTACCAGCTTGGTTTTTTCTAGACGAGACAGTGCTGCATTTTCGTGACGCACCTGAAGGCTGGTGGTGCTGTAGAGAGGATCGAGTAGAGGGTGGGAACCCCAAGGTTCAAGATTTGCAAAATCGTAGGTAGAAGCGATCGAAGCAACGCTGAGTCGAGGCGCAAAAGCATGGGCGATCGCCGCTAAGAAAGAGCCGTGATATTCAAAGCGCCAAAAGCTGAAGTCGGTATCTAGGTCACGAAAATGGGCGTAAGCGTTGGTATATACCTGAATTAACTCGATTCCCGCATCGTTTGCCATGGCAGAAACGGCATTGACTACATTTTGGAAACTAGGATCTTGTTCGTTTTCGCCTTCCAAGACACCGTAAACCAGTATGCCATCTTGGATGCGGCGCGGATGATCCGCCGCAAAATTGAGGTGATTATCTCGCACCATGGCTAAGGCATCAATCCCCCCAGAAAATAATGCTCCTGCTCTGGGTTGCTTATTGGGAAAAACTTCTTCCTGGAGTGGCGCTTCGATCGCAATTACTTGGCGACTGCCTCCATGCCATTCAATTAGGCATTTCATGGCGTTGATCAAGCCATCTTTGATTTCTGGAGAAATCGGTGCATCAATTTTAATTCTCTTTTCGCCATAGCGCATTGCGGCTAAAGCTGAACATAATAGCCAAGAATTGGGGTTTACGTGGAGATCTGCCCCATATTTTGCAGTTGTTTCAAAATAGACTTCTTCGGGTGCGCGATCGCAATCTTCCCAAATTAATGTTGCTGATACCCTAGCTCTTTCAGCGGTGGTAGTCTTGATAAAATCTTTGATAATCACAGTTTTAAAAATCTAGTTGGGGTTCGCATTGATTGACTACGAGCCAAAATGCGAGAATATGCCAAAATATGTCACTAGCTATGAAAATAGCGCAAGATGAACTACAAAGCCAACATATAAAATATAAAGCAGAGATAAAGCTTTATTAAAGCTAAGTACCTTTTAATACAATTTCAGCTCAAGATCACCAAACTAGACCAGCAGAAAAAAAGCTAAAGCCGTTGCAAAATATTGGTTCCGTGGGTGTCGGTACCACAGGTACTGTAAAGATGATGTTTTGCCGCTAGAGCCTGGACTGTTTCTGTCTTAACTGGACTAGGTTGCCATATTTTAGGATTGTTGTAAGCGTAGTAAGTCTCTACTCCATCAATATTTAATTCTGCTGCTAAGGGAATCAAATCGGTTGCCGAACGACGATATCGCTCTGGGTGTGCCAATACAGCCAAACCACCTGCTTGATGAATACTGGTAATCACCTGTCCTGCCAAAGCGCGATCGCCCTGGGGTCGATCTCCTTGAAGATAGGAATTAATTGCAGGGTGGCTAGGATCAAATCCATAACCCAAGATATGTACCTCTACCTCCGCCAAGTTGGAGGTTATTTCTGTCCCCGTCCAAAGCTGGGGTAAATTATCTGCGGCATTATCTTGAGCAGACCTTAAGCTGGAAAGATAGGCTTGCGCCTCTTGGAAACCAGCGACCGAATGATGATCCGTAATCGCTAAACCTTTGAGTCCGATGGCGATCGCCTGATTAATTAAATCTATCGGCTCTAATCTGCCATCAGAAGCAACGGTATGTAGATGAAAATTGTAGGTGTGGGGGCAGCTAGCAGGGTTAACAGTTTCCCAGACCCTTCTGAGGTATCCAGTATCCTGTGCTGCTGGTTTGAGGTGATATGAAACAACCATATGTGTCAAAAAAAAGCAGAGAAATGTTTCTAATTGTTACAAATACCATAACAAAATAAAATACCTCCTGTGGAGTGCTAGTAGGGAGGGATAACCATAAAGAAAATCTTAAATCCTTTGGCAAATATAAGCTTGAGACAATCTTTAGGGATTAGAGCGATCCCGAACAAAATATATAAAATTATTTAATAATTATCATATGACCACCCTGCTTCCTGCCGTTCTTCCAGTCGGTTTAATTATTCTGATTGGCTTCGTGGTCGGTCATACTGTACCTCTTGAGCGTTCTACTCTGTCACAGCTAGCTTTATATGTCCTGTCACCAGCACTGGTAGTTGATGGTTTATATCGAACGCAGTTGTCATTAGCAAGCTCTAGCAAGCTCTTGCTCGGTTTTGCTCTCACCTCAATCTCAATCTATCTGATTGTTATCCTAGTCAGCCGCCTCTTAAAATTTTCAGCTCCTTTGAGTCGTGGGATCACTGCTATAGTGATGTTTCCCAACAACGGCAACATGGGTTTACCCGTAGCAACTTTTGCTCTGGGTGCAGCGGGATTAGACCGAGCCATTGTCTACATGCTGGCATCAAGTTTTCTGATGTTTTGCTTGGGTCCTGCCATAATTCGCGGTAGCGGCATTGTTCAAGGTTTCAAATTGACATTGCGGCTACCGTTACTCTGGGCTATTTTGTTTGGTTTGGGGTTGCGTCTGTTAAATATACAGATTCCTTGGGAATTAGATAAAGGGATTCAACAACTTGGTGCCGCAGCGATACCTATTGCCCTCATTTTGCTCGGTATTCAGCTTTCGCAGACTCAGTTTCAGCCTAGAATCAAAGAAATTGCCTTGGCGATCGCTCGTTTGATTATCGCTCCTATTATTGCCTACATTATTGGCAGAACACTACAGCTAGAAACTCTCAATCTCCAGATTCTCGTCCTCGAAAGTGGTATGCCCACTGCCGTAAATTCCCTAGTAATTGTCAGTGAATTTGGTGGCGATAAAGATTTGGTAGCTAGGGCGATCGTCACTTCTACCCTGATGAGTTTTATTACCTTGCCGATTTTATTATCGTTTTTACTATGATTGTCAATTGTTAAATGCTCAATGTTAAATGATTAGGGAAGAAAAATAGTTTCGAGGGGAATGATTTTGACTTCTAGCTGCACTGGCTCGTTTAGCTTTGCTGCTAGTTCTGTTTTGACCTGCATCAGGCGATCGCGATTTAAAGAATCGGGTTGGGCTGCTACTTCGATCTCAACCAAAATTGGTTCTTTAGAAACAACTTCAATCGAACGGATATCGCTATTATCAAAGGCAGTTGCTTGGTTCCGCACGATCTGATTGACGCTATAGATTACGTTGTTTTCGATAATTAGACCCTTAAGAGATAGACCCAGGGGAATACCGAGTATTACCAACATCGTGACTGAGAAAATCAATCCTTGTTTGGCTCGCTTGACGCTACCGTAGGATTGCAGCAGCAAGATAACTACGCCGCTAAAAATGATCCCTGTGAGGTTGGTGATAAATAAAACTGAGGCACCAAAAGCCAAGGTGCTGTTTCTCAATGCCAAACCAATGCCGACAACGCTCAAGGGTGGGACTAAAGCGACAGCGATCGCCACTCCTGGCAAAGCATCGGCTATGCGCCTTCTCGTATTGGCAAAAGCCCCTGCTGCTCCTGCTGCGAGAGCAATAACTAGGTCTAAGAGGGTGGGGTTGGTACGAGCGAGAATTTCTGGCGTGACGCTTTCTAAGCCGATTGCCCAGGCAACTAAAAAGGAAATAAAGACAGTGAAGATGACTCCCGTTGCCAGAGTTAGAAAAGAACGCCGCAATAAACGTCGATTAGCTACCGTGGTGGAATAGGCAATCCCTGTAATAGGACCAATCAAAGGAGCAATGATCATCGCCCCGATAATGATCGCGACGCTGTTGGCTAATAATCCTAGAGTAGCGATAACTCCCGACAAACCGAGAAGAAAATAGAAACTAAGGGAAGGGACAGAAGCCCGCCATAAGTTGCGGCTGAGGCTAGCAATCGGAATTGGTTTTTCTGCCAGCCAATGCCAATCACCGCTTTCGCTATTCCAAAATTCTTCTAGGTTTTTGGTTTTAACCGGGTATTTCTGCCGAAAATAAGACTTGAGACGAGCGTACCAGCCAACACTAGGATTGAGTAAAATCATTTTAATGAGCAACTGACAATCTGCAAAATCAACTCAGTTTAAATTTGAATCATCATTCTGACGAACTTAACGAACTATATCATCGCCGACGTTTTTGGCGCTTGGCAGTGGTTAACGTAATTTCCAATTTGATGGTTCCA
>JBCBWB010000040.1:5189-10895 GCA_039817275.1 Cyanobacteria bacterium J06648_1
AGCTAGTCTGGTAGACGTAGCTTTTTTAGGTCATCTAACCGAAATTCGACACCTGGCAGGAGTGGCGATCGCCACAGTCTTATTTAACTATATTTACTGGACTTTTGGTTTCCTCCGTATGGGGACTACGGGCTTGACTGCCCAAGCTAGAGGGAGAGGTGATCGCAATTTAGAATTATTAATCCTGCTCCGCAATAGTGCGATCGCTCTAGTGATCGGCAGCCTTATTTTGGTTTTGCAGCAGCCCCTAAGAGAAATTGGCTTTACTATACTCCAGGCAGCTACTGACGTGCTTTTGGCAGGGAGAGATTATTACAATACGTTAATTTGGGGTGCGCCAGCTACTTTGCTCAATTTTGTTCTATTAGGCTGGTTTTTGGGACGAGAACAGGCTAGAGAAGTATTGCTCATGTCTATTACCAACAAAGGTATCAATATTGTCCTCGACTATCTGTTTATCGTTCGTTGGGGACAAGAGAGTGCTGGGGCAGGAGCAGCTACGGCAATCAGCCAATATGTGACCTTGCTTGTCGGTTTGGCTTTTGTCTATCAAGAACTAAGGGGAATATCTTGGGCAAAAATGCGATCGCAAATCTGGGAAACATCAGCTCTCAAAGCTATCTTCTCCCTCAATCAGAATATTTTGATTCGTACTCTAGCTTTGGTATCTACCTTTGCCGTCTTTACTAACCTCAGCGCCACCATGGGAACAACGGTGCTGGCGGGCAATACTCTATTGCTACAGGTTGTCACTCTAGCTGCTTACTTCATTGACGGGATTGCTTTTGCCACAGAAAGTATTGCAGGAAATCTCCATGGACAGGGAGCAAAAGATAAGCTGCTGCCGTTGCTAAAGTTAGCGGGTAGCGTCAGTTTGCTAGCAGGAATTTGCTTTGCAGCTATCTTTAATTTTTTTCCCCAGGCTTTGTTTGGCTTGTTGACTAATCATTCAGAAGTAATTGTGCAAGTGCGAAACTATCTCTGGTGGCTCTTTCCTGTCTTAGGGTTTGGCTCGATCGCCTACATGCTCGACGGTTATTTTTTGGGCTTAACCGCAGGCAAAATTCTACGCCAGTCTACTCTCGTCGCCGCAGGGTTGGGCTTTGCGCCGATAGCGATCGCCGCCTGGTATTGGCAGACCAATCATTTACTCTGGCTAGCTTTGGCTCTATTTATGGCAACCCGCAGTCTGACTCTGGGCTGGAAAGTCCCTCGCTCTAATTTTTCTGCTAGTAATTAACAACTAACAACAGAACAAGGATGATATCAAAAATTCGCAGATTAATCCATGGTCATAAATTCTTCGCCGACAGTCGGATGGATACCAAAAGAATTGTCTAAATCTTCTTTCGTAATTCCCTGACGAACAGCCACCGCCAAACACTGAAGCATATTGGCTGCATGATCTCCTACCACATGCGCGCCGACAATTTTTGCCTCATCTCCTGCCACAACTAATTTGATCAGCATTTCTGACTGCATCTCATCTGCCGCCAGGCTATACAGCATGGGCGTGGTGCGATCGCAATAACATTCAACCTTCTCGTACTTATCTCGCGCAGCCGATTCACTCAAGCCAACAGAGGCAGCTTCGGGGCGAGAAAATACTGCCGAGGGAACATAATTGTAATTGATCGATCTGGGCTGCTTGCCATAGAGAGTTTCTACAACCGCCTGGGCTTCGGCTTTGGCAACGGGAGTTAGGGGAATGCGATCGATGCAGTCACCTACGGCATAGATATCTGGGTTTTGAGTCTGGCAATATTCGTCTACTTTTATTTCTCCCTTCTCTCCTGTTTCGACTCCTGCTTGCTCTAGACAGAGGCTTTTGGTGCTGGGTGCGCGTCCTGTGGCTAGTAGCACCACATCGGCATCGATAGTCTTGCCGCTATCCAAATGCAGCTTGAGTCTGTCTTCGGACTGTTCTATTTTCTCCGCCGTAGTTGCGCCGATAAATTCAATACCGCGATCGATTAACCCCTGCTGGACTGAGGTTCTTAAATCGCGATCAAACCCCGACAGAATTAACTCGCTGGTGTCCATAAACACTACTGAAGCGCCAAAAGCGTGCATCATGCTGGCAAACTCAACGCCAATATAACCGCCACCAACGATAGCTAGCTTGGGCGGAATTTGCTCTAGCTGAAACATCCCGCGGGAAGTAACTGCCAAATCGCTACCAGGGAAATCTGGCTTGATGGGATGTCCTCCTACCGAAATTAAAATCTTATCGGCAGTAATTTCTTGTTCTTTTACCTTGACAGTGTTCTTGCCTGTAAATTTGGCATCGCCATAAATTAGGTCAATCCCTTTCTCAGCAAAGGTTTCCTTAAATGAATTACTAATAGCATCTAGGCGGCTATGAATATTGTGCATCAGACTCATCCAATCAACTTGGCGATCGCATTTGTTCCAGCCATAGCTAGCTGCCAAAGATTCTCTCAGAGCGAAATCTGCGGCGTATACCATTAACTTTTTAGGAGTGCAGCCGCGATTAAGACAGGTTCCTCCTACCTTTTCCTTTTCGACTACAGCAACTTTCATCCCGTAGTCAGCGGCTTTCTTCGCTGCCGCCATTCCTCCCGTACCTGCACCGACAATTAGAAAATCGTAATCTGCCATTTTGTTTTACCCACCATGATTGATCCAAATTCTCACCAAAAATTAGATTCAATACATCTAGCCGTGGTCTTAATTTGGTTTAACTAGCCAATTAGGTTTATTGATTCTCAAAGATTTGGCGATCGCCAAACAAACTAATTTATTCTTATTGGGCGTAAATAAATTATTAGAGAGCACAATCTAACCTTAGTGGGATAAATATTAAATAAATCTAAAATAACATTGGCATATACAACGTCCGTACAAAAGTTTTAAAAACGAGATTATGTTATCAACACAAGTACGTGTATTCAGTTGGTCAAAAATGTATGCCAAGAAATTGGCTGTAGCAGCAATTACTATTGCTTTAGTTATATTTGCTTGGTCAAATCTTTTCTTTCATGTCAACGTTGATGCAAACGCCGCTACTCTTGATGGTGTCAGCGATCAATTAGAAGGTAAAGTTCAGAAAGATATTGGTACGAAAAGGCGTGCCGTGGGAGATTTGTTGGATAATCCAGGTGAACAAGCAAAAGGCATGATAGATCAGACAAAAGGAGAAGCCAAGCAAACTATGGGAACTGCTAAAAACAAGCTAGATGATGCTCAAGATGCAGTAGATGATACTTCAGACGACCTAGTTGACTCCATCAAAGATTTATTTAACTAACTTGCTTCTAGTTTATTGAGCAAATTGTCTTAGACTATGTTTCGATCTAAATGTATATTTAAAGGTTAGAAATAAATCGCTAGATAGAAGATAGCATCCACACCTTTTATTACCATAGTTTTATTGAACTAAAAAGAATTAATTATGAGTACCGAAAACATTAAAAACGCTGCCGAAGAACTGAAGCTAAAAGCAGAAGCCAGAAGCATAGACATTGAAGGCACAATCAGAGAAAACCTAGGAGAATTTTCGGATGATCCCCAGGCAGTAGAAGCAGGACAGAAGAAACAAGAAAAAGCGGAAGCTTTGAGAGCGGAAGCTGAAAATAAGTAATTAGTAACTTAATTAAAATTATTAATATAATGCGGCGCAAATGCGCCGTTTTCTTATGAAGCTAGATCGCCAATGCTTTGAACGATGGGTAGTTCAAACTCTAGCAAGATAGGGGCTAAACATGATCTTGCTCACCAAATTTTTCTTTTTGCTACTGCCCAAGTCTCTACTATTAAGGTCAATTAACTCAGTCTACATATCTATAAAAGCAATCCCTGGAAGATTGCCCCCAGGTCTAAATTTTAGACTCTAATCCCAGTTGTAGCCTGAGAATTAAAGTTGGGACGCCGCCGCAACAAAATGCGACAGGCTTGAATTTTACTGCCTGATACGCTTATTTAAACCAGGCTAAATACTTTAATGTTTTAATTTATCAATTTTCGTAGAACAATTGATTTTATATTGATAACATTTTGCTTGATCATAAACGCCCATCATCAAGCTGTTATCGTCCCTGAGGATGAGATCTGGAGCTTTGGCAGAAAACAATAATTTTGTGGTCATTTGGCAGTCATAATGATGATGCTTATGCCTATATTTTTCCTTGATTCCTTATACAACTTTTGAAATATGGTTCCTTTAAAAGATGAAAACCCAATTAAAATAACCCCTTATGTTACCTATGCTTTAATCGCCGCCAACATCATAATCTTCGCCTACGAACTTAGCCTCGATCCCAACCAGTTAAACGCTTTTTTTCATCTCTTTGCCGTAGTTCCCCAAGAACTTACCGCTAGCCTTAATGGTGTTAATGTTGCTCAAGGTATTCCTGAAGCAGTCACGCCCATAACTTCGCAGTTTTTACATGCGGGCTTTGCTCACGTAAGCTTTAATATGCTATATCTCTGGATTTTTGGCAACAATATTGAAGAGCAGCTAGGCAAAACTAAATTTCTGGTTTTCTATATATCCTGCGGCATTGTAGCTGTTATGGCTCAATGGTTCTTTTCCGCCATGTCTAGCGTACCGTCCTTGGGGGCGAGTGGCGCGATCGCTGGAGTGATGGGAGCCTATATTCTCAAATTTCCCCAGGCAAAAATTGTTACTGTTTTACCTCTGGGTATCTTCTTTCCTCTATTTAGAATACCTGCCATTTATTTTCTGGGCTTTTGGTTTGTCGAACAGGCTTTAAATGGGATTTCCTCATTCAACGTCACTGCTAGCGTTGGCATGGAAAGCGGTGGCGTAGCATATTGGGCGCATGCAGGCGGATTTATTGCTGGGGCTATCTTAGGACCAATGTTGGGTTTGTTCTCCAACACCCCCACAGAAGAAAGCATCACCCAGTAGGGGCGTATGGTATACGCCCAATCCAGCCCATCGCGGCATACGCCTGCAAAATCACCAGTCCCAATCGCCAACCCAATGTTTAGTTAATAATGATTGCCTACCTTGCGGTGGTGAATTGCGGTTATACCATCGGGGTTAGATACTCGACCCAAATCGACTTTGCTATAGACAATCCAGTGGTCGCTACACTCCATACGGCTTTGCACCTCGCATTCTAGATAAGCCAAAGCATCTGTCAGAATTGGTGAACCATTATTAGCGGTCTGCGTCTTAACTCCTGCAAAGCGATCTGCACCAGGCTTAAATCGCTTTAAGAAGTGTTTCATTAAGCCCTGATACTTCCCTTCTTCAAGGATGTTTAAAATAAAGCGATCGCCTACCTGCATTAATGATTCGATCGCCCGATCTTTAGCAACAGCAATAGTCAGACCAATCGGTTCAAAACTCGCCTGAGATACCCAAGAAGCCAGCATCGCACTACTTACGTCTCCTTTGGTCGCGGTGATGATATACAACCCGCCACTCAAACGACCGATCGCTTTATCGAGGTCATTGTCCAAAGACTTCATCTGCTTGACCAAATCTTTGCGCGTCAGGAATTGCCCCATATCTGTCCCCGATTCTTCACAGATCTGGTAGTCGGCTTCGGTGGGGATATCCTTGATTTTGATCGGCGGAAATCCTGGCTTTAATCCAGCTTCGCGGAACTTAGTCACCAAGGGATCGATTGGCTCATCATCGTCGCCATAGGACTCAAAAGCGCCGATCAGCTGCTTGTCCTTGGCTGCGGCGAGAACTGTACCTAAGTTAGC
>JBCBWB010000040.1:10994-32236 GCA_039817275.1 Cyanobacteria bacterium J06648_1
CTCAATATCCTCCTGGTTTTTACCCGCCAGAGGAGGCATACCCAAGACAATGCCGACAGAACGGTTCACAATCTCATGAACTTCGGTGCTGTCAGCCGAGCGTAAATCGACCATTTCGACCTCTACGCCAGTTTTCGTAATTCCTTTAGCAATGGCTTGGGAAAGGCGATCGCTGTAGCCATAATCAGAGACATAAAAGACCGCAACGCTTTTTTCGGCTTTAGTTTGGGCATTACTCCAGTCTCGATAGCGATCGAGTAATTCCTGAAGATTATGACGCAATAGAGGTCCATGTCCGTTAGCGACGGTGTTAATTTCTCCTAGCTTGTCCATCCGCTTCATCGCTGAGAGAACAGAACGAGCATTGGGACCCATCAAACAGTCATAGTAAAAACGGTAGTCCTTTTCGATCGCCTTTAAATCTTCGTCAAAGGTAGCCTGGGAACAGTAGTGCATCCCAAAAGCATCACAGGTAAAGAGAATGCCTGACTTGTGGTCATAGCTAAAGATAGTGTCGGGCCAGTGCAGGTTGGGCGCGTTGACAAACTCAACTATATGTCCCTGTCCCAGATCGATAGTGTCACCGTTTTTGACCACAATTTTTTCAAACGGCTGATGCACCAAGTCCTCTAGAAACTTAATTGCCATCTTTGCCGCGACAATCGTCGCCTGGGGAGCCAGAGCAAGAAAATCTTTGACCAGTCCACTGTGGTCGGGTTCAGTATGACTAATAATTAAATAATCAATTTCCTTGGGGTCGATTAGACCCTGTAAGGCATCAAGATAAAGCTCGCGAAACTTGGCGTGGGATGTGTCCACCAAAGCTGTTTTATCGCCGCGAATTAAATAAGAATTGTAAGTAGTGCCGTTTTGTAGACCAAACTCAATATCAAAGCGATCGCGATCCCAATCAAGGGAGCGAATTGCTGTTGTGTCGGAACTAATTGCAGCAGTTTGAATACTTAATCTGGGTTGGGTTTTAATTGGTGTTGCGACCATAGCCCCTCGCTTAACGTTTATTAAAATTTTTTTACTCTTCTTTATTGTGCCACGACTTTTCAATCTGGTAATTAGTACTTATTTATCTGCTAGTTCAATTTTGTTGATGTTTAGTTATTGATCGTCAGCGATCGTCGTTATCTCGCTGCGCCAGGAAGGCAGAAGGTTTGGTTAGTGGTTTACGATTAGTGGCGAGTCTGAATCTCTTAACTTGCGACCCTTCTGCCCTCTGCCTTCGTCAACTCTATTAATGTTAAATCTTTGCCGCGATCTGGGATGAACCTTTGGCTCTCGTCGTAATCTAATGACTGAAAACTGTCGCAAAATTTCTGTCTATGAGTACATCAATTGTCGAATTAGTAGATAATCTCCCTACGGATAACATCACGGTCAAAGTTCTCAAAACTATCAGCACTTTTACCCCAGGCAAATGGGAAAACTTGGTTGGCTTCGACAATACGATTACCGCCGTAACGGGGGTGACTTCTACCGCCGAGATTGCCCAAATCCGCGATCGCGCTCTCAGTCTCTACGACGACAAAAAACAGGGCTATCAAACAGCCGTCTGGCTATACCGCACCGTAGATAATACCGATAAAGCAATTGCCGCTGCGGCGATCGCCGATAAACTGGGAGACAAATTTCGCTTTATTCCCTTCCTCGATAAAATTACCCCCAAAGCCGATTCGATCCAGAGTGTCGATTTAAGAATCAAGCTAGTTGCCGAACTAATTATTTTTAGTAAGCTCAACGATTTGAGTTTAAACCCCAGTCAGTTTGCAGGGGCGCTCAAAGAAAACTATCAAAACGAAGCTTTACTGCGTATGGCTTCTTTAATTTGCATCGATGGCATTTTGCCCTTGGGAGTTAATTTCGTCAGCAAAGTCAAGCAGGATCTCGAACAGAGAGATAATTTAAAGGCGAATCCAGCTTACGATGCAGTGGGAGAATTAATTCCTGTAGACAACAAAGAAGAATTTATCGACCAAAGCTTCAATGCGGCGGGAGACTGGATGGACAGCTTTAGCCAGAAACTCGGCGTTACTCCCGAAACTTTAGCCAAAAAATTGGGCGGTTTCATCGAGCTAGCCGATGGTAAACTCGACTATCTAGCCGCATTCTTAGATGGCTCAACTAACTTCTTCGAGCATACAGGCATTCAAACCGTTGCCCGTAGACTAATTACCGAGGCAGCTAAAGCCTAGGACAGCCAACAGTCAATCTTTTTACTGTCAAGTTTCTCAATCAAGCGATCGCAATTAAAGTAAGCAATATCCAAAACCAGGGTTAAAATCAACCGAATAGCACCCACTATGTAGCCTCAGATAATGGCTCAACACAGTGGGCAAACACTCAATAGATTGCTAACAGCTTAAGCAGATTTGATATTGGTCACTTTTTCGACTAGGCTGATTACATCATGGCGAGTTAGCTTGGGTTTGCCAATGGCGATCGCATCTAGAGTTCCTTTTGCCAACACATAGGGAATCTGGCAGAAACTTAGAGCAGGACTGCCTTTGGGTAGAGAATCAATATACAAACTTGCCTGTTTTAGCTGTAAACGGGCATAATCTTGAACATCTCTGTTTGTCCAACCGTCGGGTATAAAGCTAACCCCCCGTTGGATATCTTCTCCCTGGTTACGAACAATATTGACCGCCTGTAAACCGCGCCCAAAAGCGATCGCCTGAGTGCGATTTGTCACCGTACCGTCGTACCAACTCCAAAGATCCGATAGCAATAAACCCACTGCTCCCGCTACACTAAAGGTATAGCGATCTAGATCAGCTTCGGTACTAATTTTCCAGTTTTGCTCTGCCCAATACGCCATCCGATCTGCCATGGCTGCTGTGGCATCACAGATCCTCGGGGCGATCGACTCTGGAGCAAGGCTAGCCCAATCCCCGATACACATACTAACCTCTGGCAAAACGGCACTATATCTCTCTAAGTCCGTGCCAATACGAGAATAGGAGTCAACATCAGTTATTTCCTGCAATCTTAAGCTGACAGAGCGTAAAAGCTGGGCTTTAGTCTGGTTATCAAGGTCAGGAGTATCTTCAATTTCGTCAATGGCGCGCATACAAAGATAAGCCGATGCAACTGCATCCTGTAGTTCACCAGGTAAGCGGGCGATAGGAATATAAAATGTCCTACTAGTTTGTTTGAGGGTTTCTAAGCCTCTGTTTCTCAAATTCATTTAAATTCGCTACTCCTCACGCTGACCAACAATCACAGTGATTATCGCCACTAAATGGCACAAATGACAAATGACTTATCGAAAAGCATACACTACAAAATTCAATTTCTCGATGAGAAACAAGCTAATTTTTCGATAACTTACTTCAAATCAACTACAGATGGTTCAGGCTATTACTGAACTAGCAGATTATGAGAAGATAATAAATCCCATTAAATTAACGGTTATCAACTTTTTCTAGATCATGGCAAATACCTACAGTGTTGAGATCCTTCATCAAGGAAAAACTCAAACTATTCAAGTTAGTGAATCACAAAATATTTTAGATGCGGCGGTCAATGCTGGTATCGACCTGCCGTTTTCCTGTAGCGCTGGGGTCTGCACTACCTGTGCAGCTCAAATTATGGAGGGAGAAGTCGAACAAAGTGACGGCATGGGAGTATCGCCTGAGCTACAGGCAGAAGGATATGCTCTGCTCTGTGTGGCATATCCACGCTCCGATATCAAGCTAGAATCTAGCAAAGAAGATATTGTCTATGCCAGACAATTTGGCAATCAATGATCGGTTTTTAAAATTATCGGTTTAAAAAACTAGGCATCGGTGATTCACCGCGCTTTTCACGTGAGTAAGTCACACAGTTTAATTTTTCACAGGCTAATAGCTACGAACTAGTTCATCAGCAACGGAGTCTATACCATTGAACACGTCTGCAATTAATGACGTAATAGATGCCGTCGTTCGTAGCTTTAAGTTTCAGCCTCTAGGACGGAGGAGTGTCAATTAGGTCGATATTATAGTTAGTTGCTAGTTCTTTTTCCGAACTTTCAGTGTTTTTGACCCGCCCATTGCTAGAGCGACTACGAGGGCTATTGCCACCGTCACCATCGCCTCGGTCTTGTTTATTTTGCACGACCAGGGATTCTAAACCTTTTATTAAGATATAGAGGGACGGCACTAAGAATAAGGTTAAAGCTGTCGCAAACAACATCCCCCCAAATACCGCCGTACCCAATGACCAGCGGCTAGAAGCTCCTGCACCAGTGGCTACTACGAGAGGATAGAAACCAACCAGGCTAGAAATAGCGGTCATCAGAATTGGTCGAAAACGCTCTTGTCCTGCTTTAATTGCCGCTTTGGTATTGTTTAACCCCTGTTCTTTAAGCTGATTAGCATATTCCACAATCAGAATGGCATTTTTACTAGCTAGCCCAATTAGCATCACCAGACCTACCTGAACGTAGACATCGTTGTTAATTACGGGCCAAATACTGCCAGCCTGAAGAATGTTCGCTCTCAACCAGATTGCGGCGATCGCCCCCAGCACTGCTAGAGGTACGGTCAACATGATAATTATCGGATCGACATAGCTCTCATACTGAGCGGCTAAGACCAGGAATGCCATCAACAAGCCCAAGCCAAAGATAATTGCCGACTGTCCTCCCGCCGATTTTTCTTCCAATGCCGTACCCGTCCACTCGTAACCTAAACTAGTGGGCAAAGTTGCCGCAGCCACTTCTTCCATAGCTTGAATCGCCTGTCCAGTACTGTAGCCAGGAGCAGGTGAACCCTGTATTTTGATCGCGCGGAAGAGATTATAGTGGGTAATAGTTTGAGGTCCAGTAAATTCTTTGAGCTGTACTAATGTTCCGAGAGAAACTAACTGTCCACTATTGGAATTAACATAGAGCTTTTGAATATCTTGAGGATTAGCTCGAAAATCGCCGTCTGCCTGGACATAGACTCGATACTGCCGCTGACCCAATACAAAGTCATTAACATAGCGAGAACCCAAATATGACTGGAGGGTATTGAACACCTCGTCAATATCGACTCCAATTGCTTTGGCGCGATCGCGTTCTACCTCTACTTCAATTTGTGGGGTGTTGGCAGCAAACTGGGTAAAGGCCGCACCAATTTCTGGTCTGGCGTTGGCAGCACCAATCATTTTATTAGCGTTTTCTACTAACACTGAGATTGGCAAGCCACGACGATCCTGAAGCTGGAATTCAAATCCCCCGAAGGTACTCAAACCTCTAACTGGAGGGGCATTAACCGCAAAGGCTCTTGCCCCCGTAATGCTTTGAAATGAGCCGTTGAGCCGACCGAGAATTGCATAGATTGACTGCTCTTTAGCAGGTCTTTCCGACCACGGCTTGAGTTTCCCAAAGACAAAGCCGCGATTACTACCATTACCCTCAAAGCCAAAGCCACTAAGAGTGAAGTAGCTTTGAATATCATCAACCTCAGCAATTTTATTGCCCACCTGCCCCATAATATTCTGGGTGTAGTTTAGAGACACTCCATCGGGTGCTTGCACAATCGTGAAGAAATAACCCTGATCTTCTTCTGGAATAAAGCCTGTCGGCACTGAATTGTATAAAAAGTAAGTAAACAGTAACAGTGCGGTGAAGCCAGCTAAAACAAAGGGACGAATTACCTTACGGGATAAGAACGTAATAGCTTTGGTATAGCCCCTTGTAATCCAGTTGAAAAACTGATTGAATTTGTCAAAAAACTTACCCAAGATACCCGTCCGCTCTTGCGCTGGGCGCAGCAAAATTCCTGCCATCGTCGGCGAGAAGGTTAAAGCGTTAAAAGTAGACAGGGCGACGGCAAAGACAATCGTCAGGGCAAACTGCTTGAAAATTACCCCCGTTGAACCAGGAAAGAAAGATACAGGAATAAACACCGCCATTAGCACCAGAGAGGTGGCAATTACCGCCCCACTCAGCTCGTTCATCGTATCGATCGCCGCAATCTTGGGCTTCATACCCCGCTCAACTTTGGTAGCGATCGCTTCAACCACCACAATCCCATCATCTACCACCAGTCCTGTCGATAGCACCATGGCAAACAGAGTCAGGGTATTGATCTGGAAGCCAAATATATTGAGGAAGGTAAACGCGCCGATTAACGATACGGGAATGGCGATCGCAGGAATAATTGTGGTGCGCCAATCCTGGAGAAAGATAAAAATGATCAATACTACTAGCAAAATTGCCTGAACCAGAGTTTTTATCACCTCTGTCATCGATACCTGGACGAATTCCGTCGTATCTAGGGCAATTTCATACTCCATCCCTGGGGGAAAGTCTCTAGATAATCTGGCTATGGTTTCCTTGACTGCACTACCAACATCTAAGGCATTACTACCAGGAAGCTGGAAAATACCCATCCCCACCGCGGGATTACCCTTAAATTCTGCCGAGGTGTCGTAGTTTTCGGCTCCCAACTCAGCCCGCCCCACATCTTTGAGCTTAATTAAATTACCGTTATCTCCCCTGCCAATAACCAAATTGTCAAACTCTTGGGCGCTTTCTAATCTTCCCGAAGCGCGGAGGGTAAATTCAAACTGTTGATCACTCGGAGATGGCTGCCTACCAATCGTGCCAGCACCCACCTGAATGTTTTGCTCCAGGAGCGCATCAACTACATTTTGAGAACTAAGATTGCGGGCTGCTAGAGCATCAGGATCGAGCCAGAGGCGCATCGCATATTTACGTTCGCCAAAAATAACTGCTCGTCCCACACCTTCAATTCTCTTAACCTGATCCAAAAGATATAGATCGAGATAATTACTCAAAAACAAGTCGTCATACAAATTGTCTTCGGCATAAAAAGCAATCCCCAACAGTAAATCGGGAGAAGACTTTTGCACTGTTACCCCTGTCTGCTGCACGATTGCAGGCAGCTGGGGTTCGGATAGGGCGACTCGATTTTGAACGTTAACCTGGGCAATATTGCGATCGGTACTAGGAGGAAATGAAACAACTATATTACTCACCCCATCATTACTGGTGTTGGAGGATATATAGCTCATGTTTTCCACGCCATTGATTTCTCGCTCAATGATGTTGGTAACGTTCGTTTCCGCTGTTTCCGCATCAGCACCAATATAAGCAGAGCTAACTTCTACCTGGATTGGTGCTACCTGGGGTAGCTGGGAGATCGGCAGCATGGGGATGCTAATGCCCCCAATCAAGACAACGATGATCGCGCACACCGTTGTCAGGACGGGTCTTTTGATAAACGTATCGGCAATGCTGAAGATCATTCTGATTACTGGTTAATAATGACTGATTATTTGCGATTGCGAAGCAAGTCGAAGACTCAGCTTATCCACGGAGGCGGGGCGAATTCCCCAGATTATTGCTTCGCAATAACTTGGACGCTTTTGCGTCCTCGCTCCGTTTCGCAGCTGTGGACTGGTTGTGGTTACTAATAACTAATTACTGGTTACTAGCGGTTTCTTCTGCCAAATCTACAGGTGTGCCATCAGCAAGGTTAAGAATGCCTGAGGTAATTAGACGATCGCCTGAATCAAGCCCAGAAATTACCTGATAGGACTGACCCTGAATTGCACCGAGTTCTACAGGGCGCTGTTTCGCCACTAGTACCGTGGAGCCATCTTCCTGTTCTTGTTCTATGGCGACAAAAACGAAAGATTCACCCGCAATTCTCGATACTGCTGTAGTCGGAATTAGTACTCCTGAATCTTCTGACCAAATAATTCTGGCTCTAGCAAAGCTATCGTCTTTGAGTCTGCCATTATTGCTAATTGCGGCTTTGACTAAAATTGCCTGACTGCTACGATCGGTACGAGGAGAAATAAAGCTGACTTTTCCCTTCGCGATCGCTTCTCCCTGACGGTTGGTAATTTCGACAGGCAAGCCTAATGTCAATCTGCCTGCTTGTTCTAGAGGTACGCTTACGTTAAGCTCTAGGGCATCATCTTGAGTAATGCTGGTTATCTGCTCGCCCACATCGACAAAATCTCCCACTTTGGGCTGGATATTACCGACGATACCGTCTATAGGAGCCGTAATGCGATTAAAGTCTAGGTTTTCGGTCGCAATGCCAACTCGGCTTTCTGACTGTCTGAGGGAAGCTTGCTGGGCGTCAACTCTGGATCTGGCAGAAACAACTCTGGATCTGGCAGCACTGAGAGCTTTTTGGCTAGAATTTAGAGCCGCTTTGAGGGCATCAGTCTGCGCTTCGGCAGTATTGATGTCCCTGCGGCGATCGTCTAAAATCTGCTGGGACTGCGCCCCTTCTTCAACTAAGAATTTTGTACGTTCTAAATTGGTTTTGGCTAATTCTAACTCCGCCTCCTGCTCTCGCAGATCGGCTCTGCTCTGCTCTACCGCAGCAACAGCGCTAGCCACTTCCGCCTCGGCAGCTCGTAATTCTGCCTCCGCATTACTAACGTTAGCTCTTTGAATATTAACTTCGGATTTTGCCGCCTCAACTTCTCCCTGTTCTCGTCCGAGCTGTAGCTGAACAATGAGATCTCCCTGACGCACCTGATCGCCCTCTGCCACGGCAATTTCTAATATTCTGCCGTCAACTCTCGGGGCAAGAGCAACTCTGCTTCGCGCTTCGAGACTGCCGACAAACTCAGAACTAGTCCGAACCTGTTCCTCGCCTAAATCTTTGACCTCTACAGCAACAGGAGGTGGAGCTTGTGCTTCTGGCTGTCGCCTGCCACAACCTGTCAAAACAAAAAATAACAAAGATGCGCCTAGAGCTTGCCCAACGGTCACAGCAGGCTCCGTCGTTTTGCGGCGGAGTAATCTGTGACTGGCGATCGCGGAGCTTGATTTAGACGACATATTGTTTTTTTTCACAAGTATAAATAAATAATTAAAATTGCGACTTAGATCTACAATATGACCTAAACAGACTCTTTTTTACAAGTAGGCACTTTAAAGTGGGATAGTTACTTTATGGTTTCCGACAATGAATCTGAACCTCTATTAGACAAAGATTGCCCAGTCCGCCTATTGATCGATATTGTGGGTGACAAGTGGACTCTGCCTGTGCTTTACGTACTCAAACAAAGTACAAAAAGGTATAGTGAGTTACAGAGAGAAATCCCAGGCATATCAAAAAAAATGTTGACCCAAACGCTAAGAAGACTTGAGTCAGACAATATCTTAAGGCGAAAAGTTTATCCTGTCGTCCCTCCCAAGACAGAATACAATTTGACTCCTTTTGGCAAAAAGCTGATTGAACCCTTAGAAGTTTTGGCAGATTGGGCGCGGGAGCATCAACCAGAACTGAAGCAAATTTGCGATCGCCGTCAGCAAGCTAGTTCAAAACAGGCTCAAAAATCAAACAAAAAGCCAAAATAAGGTTAGGCTACGGCTAAGTTTTTTGTACTCTATCTACCACCCATGAAAATTGGCGCTATCAAATCAATTGATCGTAATAATATTGGTTTATCCGTGATGAATCTCTACATTATCAGGGAATTGATTCTGCCATTTCTGTTTGGCATGGGGATATTCACCTCTCTTGGTTTATCAATTGGTGCGGTGTTTGAATTAATCCGTAAAGTGACAGACTCAGGACTGCATTGGGGGGTGGCAGCAAAAATTATGCTGCTGAGGATGCCTGAATTTATTGTTTTTGCCTTCCCCATGTCCATTTTGCTGGCGACTCTGATGACCTACAGTCGTCTTGCGAGCGATAGTGAACTAGTTGCCCTAAGGAGTATTGGGGTCAATATCTATCGTCTAATTCTGCCAGCGATCGCCTTTAGCCTCTGTATTGTCGCAATCACTTTTGGGTTCAATAATTTCGTTGCTCCCGCCGCTAATTTTCAGGCAGCCTTAACTCTCAAACAGGCATTGGGAGAAACTCGTCCTGATTTTGAAACCCAGAATATATTATTTCCCGAGTATGCCGAGATTGAGGATGAAGATGGAGATGTCACCGAAGTTTTGAGTCGGTTATTTTATGCCGAAAAATTTGATGGTAAACAGATGAGCAATCTGACGGTGCTAGATCGCTCTCGCCGACCCGTCAGCCAGATTATCGTCGCCCGCTCTGCCGAGTGGAATGTCTTGGAAAATATCTGGGATTTTTACGACGGCACAATTTATCTGGTAGGAGCAGACGGCAGCTATAACAATATCGTCCGCTTTGAACACCAGCAGCTAGCATTGCCCAAGGCGGCGCTGGACGTGACCAAAACCAGCCGTAAAACGAGAGAAATGAACTTTTTCCAGGCGAGAAAGCATCTCGAACTGATTAGACCAGGAGCCGATGAACAGCGTATCCGCAAGTGGCAGGTGAGAATTCACGAAAAAATTGCCGTCCCCTTCGCCTGTTTGGTTTTTGCCATGATTGGCGCTGTATTAGGAGTCCAGCCCCAAGATTCGGGTAAAGCAACCAGCTTTGGAATCTGTATCGGTCTCATCTTTGGCTACTATTTACTGTCTTTTATTTCTCAATCTTTGGGTATTTCTGGCGCGATCGCCCCCTGGTTTGCGGCTTGGCTGCCTAACTTTCTGGGCATAGGAGCGGCTACAGGTTTGTTAGCCAAGGCAACAGATTAATTTAGGCAGTTGGAGCAACCGTATTTCTCGCCGCTAACTTAGAGTATCGCCAGACTGTAATTAAAGACAGTAATCTAGAAAGAGCGGATGGGAATAAAACCTGCTTTGCCAATCAATTTCTGACCTTTTTTGGTCAAGATGAAATTTTTATAGGCTTCTCCGACTTCTTCGTCTACGGGACTATTAATCTCGATAATAATAAATAGCCGACGGGTAAGAGGATAGGCTCCAGTACGCAATACTTCAACGTCTAAAAGCTGTTTGGGGTCTTGGCTAGAGTCGCAGTAGTTATTATTCTGATTCAAATCTACTGCTAAACTTCCCGCACGACGCGCGATCGCCATCAGCTTGAGATTACAGTTATTCAGTACTTCAGAAACCGACACAAAATAGATGCTGCCTGGACGATCACTATTTGCTACCTGAGCGATCGCCTGCTGTGACTCTTCGATAAACTCAACATTAGTTCCATACTGACGTTCTTTAAGAATATTTTGCCGCCAGAATTCAGTAGTGCCGCTTTGAGGAGGACGAGCATAGGCGGTAATGGGCAAATTTTGACCACCGATCTCGCTCCAGTTAGTAATCTTGCCCCGATAGATAGCGGATAATTGTTCGATGGTCAGGCGATCAAGATTTAACTGCGGATTAACGACGACCGCAATGCCATCAATCGCTACAGGGACTTGTTTGAGAATTTTACCTCGAATAATCGCCGCATCGTATTCGGTGTCATTGACAGGACGAGATGAAAGAGCAAAAGATATTTGCCCGTTAATTAGCATTCTAATTCCCGTTCCCGAACCGCTGGGTAGAGTGGGGTGTTCGCTACGAATTAACTGAAAATTAGGATATTTTTGCTTCAGCTCATGATTAACCACCATATTGATCGAGCGCCAGGTAGTACTGCCACCGTATTGCCAGGTTCCCAGGGGTAGCTGTAGTTTGGGAGCGGGCGAGGCATAATTAGCAATCACTTTGATTGACTGAGGAATAATATCCCAATCTAAATGAGAAATAAAGCTATTGGAGTTTAGTCCAGCCAAAAAAACTAGACCACAGACAATAGTCAACATGAACAGCCGAGCTATTCTTGCTAGAAGACCCTGAGAAGCCATAGCAGACTGATTTAACACTGAGCCTGAGCGATCGCTAACCTGAGAGAAACTATTTTTGGTTGCCGCTTGCCAGGTAAAATAGCTCTCTAGGGGTTTGACGCATAAAGTTGGCAGCCAGACAGCACCAGGATAGCGAGAATTAAAATGTTCCAGCTTTTTTCTGGCATTATGAACCGCGGCAAATAAAGACCGATGTTCGCTTAAGCCGCGAAATAAATGCTCCAAAAACTCGATCGCCACCTCATCGGGAACTGGCTCGCTCATCACAATAGTTTGAGCTAGGTTTAACTCGCTCAGGCGATCCGCTAAACCCAAGCCATCACAGGAATTGAAAATTGCTAGCTGTAAACCATTGGCGATCGCCTGTTTGAAAGAGTCTTTAAATTCAGGAATGGTCAATCGTTCGGCATCATTGACTTCGATCCAGCCAATCGTGCCGTCTTCGTTGCTGCCACTGTGTCCCGTAAAAATAAAAATGTGATAGCCGCGATCGCACCAGAGGGCAGAGGCTAAATCTTTGAGACTGGGCTGCAATAGACAGATAATCTCTGCCTGTTTACCCAATAATTGAGAGATTACCTCTAAGTCAGATTGCGTATTTATGCCCTCGCTTTTACCCACCACCAATAAGATCCTGGGCTTTTTGCTATTAACAGCGGCGCTAGGGCTAGCGATCGCCATATCTTTGGCTGTGGGGGTGCTGATAGCAACCTCTGCTTGGGGATAATACTGCTGTAGCAAATCCCATTCCTGCCAGGGAAGGCGGCATAGAGCAATATCCTGACTATTAAGGGTAATCTGCAATTCTTGATCGCTGAACTGGTTAGAAAAGGCAATCAGAGCATCACGAATCGTTTGCCATTGAGGATCAGAACTATTCAGCCAGTTATTTAGCTCGGTTTTGACAGCGTTGATGCATTCGGCTGAAGAGTTGACTCGAACTGATTTGGGAACCATACGAAAATTAGCATCTAAAACCACTAAAGAACGTACCCGATCAATCTGCCGATAGTTCTCCTGCCACTGAGCTAAAGCTATTTTGAGAGCTGGGGGCATCAAGGTCAAATAGCCCTCCACTTCCCAGGGTTGGTTATTGCAGCTTAAGGTCACCAAAAAACCACGCTCGGATGTCTGTCTAAACTTAAGCTTGATAATCTGCATAGATGCTCCCTCGACAGCGACAGAGAAGTTCTGTGGTTGCGAGTTGATAAACTTATAGATATTTTTAGCAGCTTTAGGATAAAAAACGCGATAGCAACCGATAGACCAAACGGAAAAAGATCGCAACAGCGATCGCGCTAGCCGCGGCAACTACTGCAATGACAATCACCTCAGGAGCATTCAAAGCGCCATTAAACTTGGGTATAAACGCCACAACTCCCGCCGTGATCAGCGCCAAAATAACTAAATCTACCTTTTCAATCGCCCGACGATAGAGAGCAAAAATAATTCCGCCCATGACAGCGCCAACCACAGCAATACTCTCTGCCGATAGAGCCAGCCAGCTAGTTAAAGCAATAAAAATCAATGCTCCTTCAAAGCCTGCAAAAGCGGCGCTGCTAATAACTTCTGTCAAGGAAAAAGAGCGTCGGCGGCGTTTCTGACCACGGGGAGTAGCTAGCTTGGGGTTGGGAACATTGGGAACGATTGGTATATTTTGTTTAAAGACGGCAGGAACTTGGGGGATGGCAGGCGGACTAATAACAACTGGCTGATTGGGCTGACTGATTTTAGTTGGCTTTGGTTGAGGCGAAGCAGTAGATTTAGTAGCAGCAGAACTAGACATTTGATTTGGCTGACTAGCAGATAAAGCGTTCAATGCTTCTCCTGCTGAGGAAAACCGCTGAGATGGAGTGGGTAGGAGCATGCGATCAAGCACCTGCTTGAGGCGATCGCTAACATTCGGAGCAAACTGGTGCCACTGCCAAGCGCTATTAAATGAATCGTACAGATCTTCGGCTGGTTTTCCCGTTAACAGGTTAATACAGGTAACAGCGAGAGCATAAATATCTGTCGCTGGATATACTTCTAAACCCTTCATCTGTTCGGGAGGCGCAAAACCCATAGAATAAATACCCGTCGATCCCTTACTATTTCCACCCCCCGCGGCAATCTGTTTTACCGCGCCAAAATCGAGCAGATACAAAACTCCCTGCTGATTGCGCATAATATTCGAAGGTTTGATGTCTCGATGAATTGCCTGGTTTTGATGAACAAACTCCAATACTCTGAGTATTTCCGTCAAAACCTCAACTACTGCTGCTTCTGAGAATTGCCCTCTCGCTTCTAATTCTTGCTCAAGATCTTGCCCATCGATATATTCTTGTGCCAGATAAAAATATTGTTCTGAACCATTACGCTGACTATTCTGAACAATGGGAGTAAAAAAAGCATATAAATTAGGAATCTGAGGATGTTTTTTGCCTAGCTCCTCTAGGACGATCGCCTCCCGTTCAAACAGCTCTTGTGCTACTTTTACCTCAGCAACATCGAGATCGCTAGACGGCTTAAACTGCTTGACGACGCATAGGGGTAATTTTGGCTTATAGCGATCGCGAGCTAAAAAAGCTGCCCCAAAACCGCCTTGCCCTAATAATCTTGTGGGTAGATAGCGATCTGCCAATAGTAAAGGCATGCCACAAGCGCTACAGTATCTTTGCTGTACAGTCCTAACTTTGGTTTCCGTATCGAGGTCGCCAAAAAAGTTTGAAGGTTTGATACAGCGTGGGCGAGTACAAAGAATTTCCATTTCAGCAGTAATCCGCGCTCCTCAACTGGCTATTGATCACTATTTAGCAATTAAGTAGTTGTTCAGTAGTTATCTGCTTATTGTACTGAGGGAAATAAGTTTCGCCCAAAAATTACCGACAAACTAGCCAAAAATTAATCTTAGGTGCAAAATTATCGCCCAACGCTCTCAGCTCTTGTGGATTAATCATCTTGCGCTCACAAACAGCAGTTAAACTTCAACAATATCTTTATAAAGACTTTCAAGCTCCTTAAATTCTTCTCTGGTCGTGAATTTGGGTAAGATTTCTTTACTAAAAGCTTCGGCTGCTTTAGAGCAATAGCGATTGGGATTAACAATTACCGCTAAAGTTCGTCCCACATCGACCTCTTTGATTTTTGCCTGATGCAGCACACCCATTTCTAATTCTTTGGCGATCGCCGTAGTTGAAACAAAAGCGGCTCCTAACCCAGACTGAACGGCATTTTTGATTGCCTCAATCGAATTCAATTCCATCTCGATTTTTAAGCGTTTGGGATCGATCTCATAACGAGCTAAAACTTTATCAATTACCTTGCGGATTGTTGATTGGGAATCGAGGGTAATAAACTTGAGCTTGTATAAATCTTCTTTCTGAATTACCCCTTCCTGCGCCAAAACGTGGTTGGGGGGCAAAACCAAAGCTAGCTCATCGTCAGCATAGGGAATGATATTTAGTATATCCTGTAATTCTGTTGGGACTTCTCCCCCAATAATTGCCAAATCTACCTGTCCATTGGCTACCGCCCAGGAAGTACGACGAGTTGAGTGAACCTGTAGCTGCACCGAAACATCGGGATATTTCTCGCGAAATAAACCAATCATACGGGGAATTAAATATGTTCCTGTAGTCTGGGATGCACCGACAATCAACGTTCCTCCTTGAAGATTTTGCAAATCCTCGATCGCCCGACAGGTCTCTTGGCAGAGAGAAATTACCCGTTCGCCATAGCTGAGCAGTAAATGTCCTGCTTCGGTTAACTGCGCTCGCCTTCCACCACGGTCAAACAAAGGAACATTGAGCTGCTTTTCTAAATTTTGTACTTGTAGACTGACAGCAGGTTGAGATACATAGAGGCTATCGGCAGCTCGCTTGAAGCTTCCTTCTGTCGAAATTGCCTTGAGTATTCGGAGTTGATCCAGAGTGAAAGGAATATCAGACATACAATCCCAGTAGCGATTTTATAAAAAAAGTTTAGTTATTCGAACGTTATTTAAACGTATTATTAATAGTGCTGAATATTCAATAATTTTCATGTTCTTTATTTGCACAGTATCACGATTGGGGTACGCAATTAATTTTTAATTATTGCAAACATTGAAACTGATTAATAATACATATATGACTTTTTCGTGATAGACATTCTATGACAAATTTTAGTTGGTTGACCAATAGTCATTTGGTTATGGTAGGTATGCTGCTCGGTTTTGCGATCGCCCATAGTGGTTTGGCAGCTTTGCGTCCTTGGGCAGAAACAAAAATAGGAGCCAGACCATATCGAGTAATTTTTGCCCTAGTCAGTATTCCTTTTGCCACTATTTTAATTATCTATTTTTTCAACCATCGCTACGACGGCGCTCAATTATGGCAGGTCCAGGGGGTTCCAGGTGTTAAAGCTTTAGTTTGGGTCTTGTCTGCCATCTCCTTTATTTTTCTCTATCCTGCAACATTTAATTTGCTAGAAATTGCGGCAGTACAGAAACCCCAGGTATATTTATTTGAAACTGGGATCATTCGTATCACCCGTCATCCGCAAATGGTCGGACAAGTTATTTGGTGTATTGCCCATACTCTCTGGTTAGGCACAACTTTTACGATCGTCACCTCCCTTGGCTTGATTGCCCATCACCTATTCGCCGTCTGGCATGGCGATCGCCGTCTGAGTCAAAGGTATGGCGACGCTTTTGAAGCAGTGAAACAACGTACTTCGGTGATTCCTTTCTTAGCAATATTTGACGGTCGTCAAACAATTAAATGGCAGGAATATCTCCGCCCAGCATATTTGGGAGTAGCTGCTTTTGTCATGCTATTTTGGTGGGGACATCCCTGGCTAATGAAGGTTACTTCCAGAGTATTTTGGTAGATTTGCGAGATTAATCTGAAAAGTGTTATCTCTGGTCTTTCTGATCGATCCCCATTGAGATAGCATGACTGAATAATACTAAAAAAAAGTTTTATAGAAGTTGCTATTTATATGATTTTCGCCGTCAAAGAAGCAAATTTTCAACAGGAGGTCATCGAAGCAGATCGACCTGTCTTGGTTCATTTCTGGACTCCTTGGTGCGGTTTGTGTCGGCTGATCGAACCCATACTTAAAAAGCTTTCTGTCGAAAACAGCACTCCTATCAAATTAGTTGCGGTCAATGCTGACGAAAACTTGAAGCTTGCCAACTATTATCGTCTACGCAACTTGCCCACTATTATGCTGTTTAATCAAGGCAAGCCAGTGCGTAAAATGGATAACTTTTACAACCGCGATCGCCTACAAAAAGCTTTAGAAGAATTAATGCAGAACAATTTATCGTTATTCTAATTTCTAATTAGCTCAATTCCCTATCAGTTGAACAATTCAAATACTTGACGGCAGAATAGCTTGAGCTGTTGCTCGGCATCTCCCGCTGGCTGGCATTGACCGACGCATTTCCAGCGATCAATGGTCGAGAATTTCCAAGCTTGACCGATATGGCTAAAACCGCAAGTTTCCACGCCAATAAATCTTTCCGCCTGCTCTGTCGGATCTTTATAAAAGCGGATTTGCACCAAGATGCTGTTGCTTTGATAGCGTCTGCTCCAGCCAGGAAAATGAAAGCCAATATCAATTGAGTCGGGATCAACTAACTCGCGGGTGTCGGGATCGTTTCTCCATGGCTTGAGATCTGCTTTAGCATCGGGAAACTGTGTCTTAAACAGAGTCACAATAGAGGCAATCTTAGTCGCGATATCTAAACCTTTGGCTCTCTCTGATGCGTTCATGCTCCATCCCCTCTAATTGAATCTTCATTTAAACATTTGTTTCCACATTTAGGATAGAAAAATCTCTATTTTGCTGTATCAATTGTATCGGCATCGCTAATTTTTTGATTCTGCCAAGCTAGCTCTGGGATTTATCTGGTCAGATGAGCGATCAATCAATTTAGCGGCGCCTGCCCACGGCTTTACCATAGTCTACTAGCCTGAAAATAAACGATTGACTGTAAACCAGAAAAAATGGAACTCAAAATCAAACTACTCCACGAATCGGCGATCATGCCCAGTTATGCCCATCCAGGAGATGCCGGGCTAGATTTATTTGCGATCGCCCATCAGGAAATTTTGCCAGCCGAAACTCAACTAATCAAAACGGGAATTGCGATCGCCTTACCCCAAGGCTACGAAGCCCAAATTCGTCCCCGTAGCGGACTTGCTTTGAATTATTCCGTCACCGTCTTAAATTCTCCAGGCACGATTGATGCTGGATATCGAGGTGAAATCGGCATTATTATGATAAACCACGGAAAAACAGCTTTTCTAGTTGTTCCAGGAATGAAAGTGGCACAAATGATTGTTACTTCTTTTGTTCAGACCAAAGTGATAGCTGTAAGAGATTTAGATAGCACCACAAGAGGAAATAGAGGCTACGGAAGTACAGGAATGACATAAGTCACCTTGTTGACTGTTGCTTAATGTCTATTTATTAAAGGCATCTGATTTTGACTAAAAATAGTGGATAAAGAGTTCCAATTGCTCTTATAACATTAATAAGCTTTTTTCATCTAACACTATAGATGTTAATATTGAACCGTAGGCAATAAGTCACTTTTCCTGTTTCGACATACAAAACAGACCTTAAAAAAGTATTAAATTATACGGCTGTTCTAAAAATAAGCGCCTATAACTGAAGAAAGATGCAATAATAAAAGCATCTATAGCTGAGGAAAGATGTCTTACTTTGAACAACAAAATACGATGTTGCTATAGAAGTAAACCTTAGCCTTTGATAAGCACCAAAAATCTAAAATCATGTTACCTAAAAGTCGAGGAAAAATCGCTTTAATCTCTGTTCATGGAGACCCTGCTGTAGATATAGGTAAAGAAGAAGCGGGTGGACAGAACGTTTATGTGAGACAGGTGGGAGAAGCATTGTCTCGTCAAGGCTGGCAAGTAGATATGTTTACTCGTCGCAGTGATGCGAGCCAAGAACAAGTTGTTGAGCATAATGCCAATTGCCGCACAATTCGCTTGACAGCGGGACCAGAAGAGTTCGTCGCCCGCCAAAAAATATTCAACTATTTGCCTGAGTTTGTTGAAGCTTTCTGCGATTATCAACACCAGCAAAAAACCATATATCCGATTGTCCACACTAACTATTGGCTGTCTGCTTGGGTAGGAATGAAAATCAAGCAGCGTCAATCCATACAGCATTTGCACACCTATCACTCCCTGGGTGCAGTTAAATATCGCTCGATCAATACTATTCCGCTGATCGCCAAAACTCGTTTACGGGTCGAGAAGGAATGTTTGGAAACCGCAGACATGATTGTTGCCACTTCGCCTCAAGAGGAGGAGCATATGCGATCGCTAGTATCGACAAAAGGTAATATTACGGTTATTCCTTGTGGTACTAACATTAATTGTTTTGGCAGCGTCGATCAAGAAGCAGGAAGAGCTAAACTTGGTATTGACCCTGACGTTAAGTTGGTTATGTATGCTGGTCGTTTTGATGAACGCAAAGGCATTGAAACACTGGTTAGAGCCGTCGCCAGAGAAGAGGTTAAGCATCACGAAAATCTTAAGTTGATGATTGTCGGTGGCAGTACTCCTGGTGCCAAAGATGGTATTGAAAAAAATCGCATTACCGAAATCGTCGAAGAGTTGGGTATTGCCGATATTACCGAATTTACAGGTCGCGTCAAGCATGAAGACCTGGCATACTATTATGCTGCGGCTGATGTCTGTGTAGTCCCTAGTCATTATGAGCCATTCGGTTTAGTAGCGATCGAAGCAATGGCTTCTCGGACTCCCGTAATAGCTTCCAACGTCGGCGGACTGAAATTCTCCGTCGCTGACTATAAAACAGGTTTGCTCGTGCCACCCCAAGATGAAATAGCTTTTGCTAAGGCAATCGATGCAGTCTTAGCTGACGATCAATGGCGTCAAGAATTGGGTGAGAATGCCAGAAAGAGAGTTGAAACAAAATTTAGCTGGAATGGCGTTGCTAGTCAGTTGGATAGGCAATATAAGCGAGAACTTAATAAACTTTGCACCAACTTGGGCTTATTAGAGTCCGCAGGTTAGAACCCAGATTAAACAATAAATATAGATACATTTGAATGATTTAGGAGGGAGATATAATGTTTATCTCCCTTTTTTGCAGCTAAATTTTATCGCCACAACTCTAATTATGAGAAAGGTAGCTGTTGCTAACTAGCAAAGTTATATTTGTAGGGTGATGCTAAATATTATGCTAAAAAATAATGCTAACCAAAATAAATATTAAAACTAAGGAAATAGCCTCATTACTGAGGGAGTGGCTAGAAAAAAAGGGAACTGCCGATAGTTTTCTCTGGCTTAATAACAAGATCGATGAAATATCAGAGTCTGGTAAGGAAAGAGTTTTATTTTCTGCTTACAGTGCGGTATCTCGCCACTACGATCGCCAAAAAATAGCTTTATCAACCGCAGAAATAAACGCAGTTCCCGTTGCAGGTTGGAATCCCGAATCCTGGACTTTAGTTCAGCTATCCCGTAGCCTGTTGCTGCTCTCTTTTCCTGTCCAAGATAGCGATCGCTATGTAGCGACTTTAGACAAAATAATTGGAGCTGCGGATGTCGAAGAGGCGATCGCTTTTTATCAAACTCTACCCCTATTGCCTCACCCAGAGAAATTTCAACTGCGAGCAGCAGAAGGGATTCGGACAAATATGACTTCTGTATTTAAGGCGATCGCACATCATAATTCTTATCCCGCCCAGTATTTAGACGATTTAGCCTGGAACCAAATGGTGCTAAAAGCTTTATTTGTGGGCATTCCTCTTCAGCCAATTTATGGTTTGTCAGAGCGTAATAATCCTCAATTAGCGCAGATGCTAGTGGACTATGCGCGCGAAAGATTAGCTGCGAATCGAACTGTCAGCTCCGAACTATGGGAATTAGTAATGCCTTTCCAGCCAGAAATTGTTAGGGAATTGCGAGAGATATAGTCTCAATATTTTTCCTTCCAGCTATTACTTTAATTCTAATTGTCAGGCAGCACTATCGATAATTAACCGACTGCAATAAATCGAGATCACTTACGGGTGTAATTAGCCAGTTTAAGCTAAGAAAACTAATACTTATGTTGCCTAAAATTTGCAAATCCAAGTAAGGCACAACTTAATTAACTGAAATTTTTAGCTCAACAAAACATTTACCCTTAGAACCCTCATATTTATGCATAATAACAAGATGATGCTGCTCGACCCTCATATCCACATGACTGCGAGAACGACTGATGACTATCAGGCAATGGCAGCAGCGGGAATTGTCGCTATAATTGAACCTGCATTTTGGTTAGGACAACCTCGTACTAGTGTTGAAACCTACAAAGACTATCTCAGTTCTCTGGTTGGTTGGGAAAGATTTCGCGCCAGTCAATTTGGTATCAAGCACTATTGCACTATCGGCTTAAATTCCAAGGAGGCAAATAATCCTGCTTTAGCCGAAGCAGTAATGGAAATTCTCCCTCTATATGCGGCTAAAGAAGGTGTGGTAGCTATTGGCGAGATCGGCTACGACGACATGACTCCTGCCGAAGATAAATACTTCCGTCTTCAGCTAGAGTTAGCCAAAGAATTA
>JBCBWB010000410.1:0-635 GCA_039817275.1 Cyanobacteria bacterium J06648_1
ATTTAGCTCAATTTAGGCTAAGTAGCTATTGATAAAAGATATCATTAATTACGTAATGCTAATAGTCCTGTAGCTTTTGCTCTAAGGCACTTGTGGCGGTTTCAACTGTGATTTTGATTAGGTAAAATTGTTGAAATCTATTCTTAGCGGTGTGCGATCGACAAAATGTCACGGCATACAGATAATCCATCTAAGGGTTGATTATACTAGGCAGGTAATTAGCTAAGATGTCTACCATCGATAGCGAAGTTTAACAGTAAAAAAGGCTACAGCAGTGTAGTCACAGATTACTCCGCCGTAAAATGACGGAGCCTGCTGTGACCGTTGGTCAATTTATATTTAGGTGTGTGAGGATACATATGAATCGTTTATTTTTACAAGCAGCAAAAGTTGCTCCCGTTCTATTTGCCGCAACTTTATTTTCCGCAAATGGTGCATCAGCACAAACAGTTGTCGGGGAGAAAGAAAACTTTAATCAGACTTTAGAACAAATCAATGGCTATCAAAAACTTGAGATAGGTGGTAAGTCTCAGGTAACTAACGTCAACCAGCTAAGAGACGTATCTCCTACTGACTGGGCTTATGAAGCCATTGATTTGTTCTAAAGTCTGATTAAAGTTTTCTTTCTCCCCGAC
>JBCBWB010000411.1:0-631 GCA_039817275.1 Cyanobacteria bacterium J06648_1
ACCAACTCGTCTGGGGTTGAAAACCTCCGCAGTCGCTACAACGGGGGGAACCCCCGCAACGCGCTGCTCTCCAGTCTTATTTCTCAGTCATATTTATATGACTTTAGCTATTAGACTGGAGAGCAGCGCGTTGCGGGGGTTCCCCCCGTTGTAGCGACTGCGGAGGTTTTCAACCCCAGACGGGTTGGTAAAAAAACCCATCAAGATTAATGGGTTTTCTTACCAACTCGTCTGGGGTTGAAAACCTCCGCAGTCGCTACAACGGGGGGAACCCCCGCAACGCGCTGCTCTCCAGTCTTATTTCTCAGTCATATTTATATGACTTTAGCTATTAGACTGGAGAGCAGCGCGTTGCGGGGGTTCCCCCCGTTGTAGCGACTGCGGAGGTTTTCAACCCCAGACGAGTTGGTAAGAAAACCCATTAATCTTGATGGGTTTTCTTACCAACCCGTCTGGGGTTGAAAACCTCCGCAGTCGCTACAACGGGGGGAACCCCCGCAACGCGCTGCTCTCCAGTCTAATAGCTAAAGTCATATAAATATGACTGAGAAATAAGACTGGAGAGCAGCGCGTTGCGGGGGTTCCCCCCGTTGTAGCGACTGCGGAGGTTTTCAACCCCAGACGAGTTGGT
>JBCBWB010000412.1:0-628 GCA_039817275.1 Cyanobacteria bacterium J06648_1
AAAGTCATGCTTACACCACACCTCAAAGTCAGGTAAACGAATATGAAACTGAAGAAGTAACTGAACCAGTAATAGACCAAAGTAATTACGAAAATCTAGGTTTCCCCATGACACGTTTATCAAGAGAACAAATGAATCGTATTTATCAAGGTTCTAATTAGTTGTTAGTAGTTGGTTGTTAGTTGTTAGTTGTTAGCAGCAAATAACGCATTCGTAGTGGGAGCGTCTCGCTCCCTGCCAATTATGAGATAATTTGATTTAAATATTTATAAGTTAAGCATTTATTTTTCAGTATATATTCGGAGACAACATGACGCAGGATAGCATCCGTGGACCGCTGTTAATTATTGGTGGTGCCGAAGATAGGGAAGGGGAATGCGAGATTCTGCGAGAATTTGTTCGCTATGCGGGTGGTACAAAAGCAAGAATTGTAATTATTACTGCTGCAACAGATTTACCTTTGGAAGTAGGACAACAATACATTCGTATATTTGAGAATTTAGGTGCAGAAGATGCTCGTGTCATCGATACGAGAAGCCAAGAAGATGCATATTCTTCTACGGTATTGGAAAACATAGAAAAAGCTACCGGAGTCTTTTTCACAGGAGGAAACCAAGCAAAAATTATC
>JBCBWB010000413.1:0-622 GCA_039817275.1 Cyanobacteria bacterium J06648_1
CAGTTAGCGAATCAAGGTGTGAAAGCTTTGGTTAATAATTCAGCGTTGGCTAAAGGATTGAACGTAGACCATCATAAAATTGTTCATCCAGCAGTACAAGAAGTGTTTCCCGATTTAGTCTAATTTTATTATTTGTAGGGATTTCTCGTTCTCTCGTTACAAGGTTCTAAGTTAAAATGCATCCAAATTGAATAAACAAAAAAATTTCAATTTCTTGTGGGATGGAGAGCAGCGCGGTCTTGGGGGTTTCCCCCATGAGCGACTGCGGAGCATCCCTGCCCGTCCGAATATACAATTTAAATGCACAATAGCTTACCTTGTAATGAATTGTGCGGGAGACTCCGGTTCCAATTTAAATCAGAAGTCAGAGCCTTCCGGTTATGGGTTCCTAGCCAGAGTCTAGGAACCAGTTAAATCTTATCTTTTCGTTTTTTATTAATCTGGATGCTTCAACAATATTATTCCGAAGTTGTGGAAACTTTTTTCAAATCATTTAAATATCTAACTAATTTATAAACCAATTTTGTAATTTGCTTTTATAAATTTGAAATAATCTCAAACAATAAAAAATCAAATATAACGTCCCAACAGATTGTACATATTTTTTGACCACGTAAGCGAT
>JBCBWB010000414.1:0-621 GCA_039817275.1 Cyanobacteria bacterium J06648_1
CAGCAGCTTACAGCAAAACAATTAATCAAGAAATTACCAGCTAAAGGAGAATTAGCAGCAGTAACGCAAAAATTCCCCGATGCTGCTCTAGCGCTTTCTTTGCTGCATAGCATGGGTAAATTAAAGTGGATTGACCCTTTTAATTACAGTATTGATAAAGACTCAAAAAAAGAACCCAAAATCAACAAAAAGCAGCAATCAAATCCAGCAAATCAGATGCAGCAGTATTTGACAACCAGAAAATGTCGCTGGCAATTTTTATTAACCGCTTTTGGATTCGATAAAGAAGCGGTGAATTTACATTGCGGACATTGCGATAATTGCCGGAAGAAGTGAGAGGGGGAAGAGGGGGGAGAGGGGGAGTAATGAGTAATGAGTAATGAGTAGTGAGTAAGGATGGGGAGTTAAGAGTTAGGAGTTAGGAGTTAAAATTTAACTGTTTACTGATGATCCACACCCGACCGGTGAACAACTGATAACTGATAACTGTTAACTGTTAACTGTTAACTGACAACTGTTCTATCATTTCTGCTAATTCTTGAGCATGATGACCTTCTTCCTCAATCATATTACTGATAAACTCTTCTATATCACTACCGCTACCTTTCAAGGAATCTAGAA
>JBCBWB010000415.1:0-617 GCA_039817275.1 Cyanobacteria bacterium J06648_1
ATTGCTAAACAGAAAAACATAAAATTAATGTCAGTAACAGCATCATTAAACGCACAATCCTTCTATGAAAAATTGGGATATCAATATCTTGGTGATAGTGCCTGGTCAATTTCTCCAGGGGTTGTTGTTAAAGCCATTTTAATGAACAAGTCACTGACATAAATAGCGTACAACACAGTAAAAATACACCTCAAGCTTATAAGCGCAATATGTTGATCTGTTAATATTACGCTAAATATCTCTAAAGATTTTACGCCACTTATTTCTGAAAGCTACACTCATTACCAATAATTAAATACTTGCCGTCGGCGGGAGTGCGATCGCTCATCCAATAACCTTTTATCTCAGCATAGACATTATTAGTACTTGCGTTCTGATTGTAGATTCTAACAATGCCATCTCTTAAGCCTAGATTCTGACTTACTTTGGTGGTTATGCCTCCACCATTGGCGAGGTAGATTCCTAAACTTAGGAGAGCGATCGCAATTCCTAAAACCCATAGTTCGGCAGCCCCACCAGTCTTTAGTCTCCGTCGGGGATTACTAACGCTAATTGCCCAGACAGGCTCAGGATAAAATAGCTGTACTCCTTGCTTGGTGAAGGTATCGGAGAAACAG
>JBCBWB010000416.1:0-616 GCA_039817275.1 Cyanobacteria bacterium J06648_1
GCAAAAGCCTATCGGGGTGAAATTCGTCGTTTATTCAATTTTAGAGTGGCTTCCGTTCAAGACTCTGAGGAGATAGGGAGTTTCTGTAGCTGTTCGATGGCGATAAGTTTTGACCAGTTTGGGGGATCTGCCCTCAAACAAATTGGTTGGCAAACCAACAGCGCGAATACGTTTGAGCTTGTCTATTTCAGTCAAGAAGCTGCCCAATCCCACTGCACCAGGGTCAGTTTTGAGGAAAGCAAAATCTGACATTTTGTTCTTTGTGCCTGACTGCTCGACAGATTCATCACTTTCCATTTCTTCCGTAGAGAGGAGAATGTCAATTTGTTCGGTCATCTCTGGGGTGAGTTTATTGAGAGTCTGCTCTGCAAAATTGGTTTCGTATTTAGCAACTGCGCTTCTGATTAAACGCTCGACTCTACCTCGTGTTGGAGGTTCAATCTGTAATTCTCTGAACCTTTGATAGACAAGTTCTCTAATAGCTTCATTTTTTTGCTCGTCGGGTAATATTTCCTCAATGAGCCAAGTTACCATCTCCTCTGAGTCTTGAACGGAAGCCACTCTAAAATTGAATAAACGACGAATTTCACCCCGATAGGCTTTTGCCGAATGTCCT
>JBCBWB010000417.1:0-610 GCA_039817275.1 Cyanobacteria bacterium J06648_1
GTCTGTTGAATAATTCAATTTAGTAATTGTTCTAGTCGATATTTTTATCTTGCATAGTTTGACTCATCAGCTTTAGGATAATTATTCTGCACTTCTGGCTCAACCAAAATGAGTCGGGAATGATATTGAGGCTGATGATATATAGGTGGTTGGATCTTGACTAAAATAGCTTTGACTGTTGCTGGTTCTGATAGTGGTGGCGGTGCTGGAATTCAGGCAGATCTGAAAACTTTTGCCATGCACTGTGTCCATGGTACTAGCGCGATCGCCTGCGTTACCGCTCAAAATACGGTCGGGGTGTCTCAGGTAGCAGGAATGGATCCCGCTTTAGTCCAGGCACAGATTGCAGCTGTGGCTAATGATTTGCCAGTTGATGCGGTTAAAACAGGAATGTTGCTCAATTCCGAGATTATTGCTGCGGTTGCTCAGCAAATTGCCAAGTATGGCTGGCAACAGCTAGTTGTCGATCCAGTGATGGTTTCCCGCGCAGGGGTACAGTTGATTGACGACCAGGCGATCGCCTCTTTGAAAGAGCTATTAATTCCCCAGGCTCTGATTGTGACTCCCAATCGCTATGAGGCTGAAATCCTCAGCGGCGGTACGATTAATA
>JBCBWB010000418.1:0-609 GCA_039817275.1 Cyanobacteria bacterium J06648_1
TAACGGTGTTCATTTTATTGGAATACAGTCAGACCCGAATTCGGAATCTTTTGCTGGATTCTGGTTGTTGAAAGAAATTTAGGAAATGGGAATTGGGGATAGGGAATTGGTAATGGGTAATGGGTAATGAGTAATGAGTAATGAGTAATGAGTAATGAGTAATGAAAAAGTTAATACTAACTGTTCACTGTTCACTGTTCACTGTTCACTGTTCACTGGTCACTATTCGCTGATATTCTTATTTTTTGTTGGTTAACAACTAACAACTAACAACTAACCACTAATAACTAATAACTAATAACTAATAACTAAAATGAGTAATGATTTGGCGGAGCAGTTACTGGAAGTAGCGATAAATAAAGGTGCAAGTGCGGCTGAGGTGTATCAATCACGTTCGCTTTCTAAGCCTGTATTTTTTGAAGCGAATCGCTTAAAGCAGCTTGAAAGCAATCAGAGTACGGGAACTGCTTTACGGTTATGGTATGAAGGTCGTCCCGGACTAACTGTTGCAAATGGACCTGTGGAAGCAAAAACTATGGTTGAACGGGCTATTGCTTTGAGTAAGTTAAATCAGTCCGAAGAAGTGAAATTGACTCCTGGTTCTCAAGT
>JBCBWB010000419.1:0-608 GCA_039817275.1 Cyanobacteria bacterium J06648_1
GGCCTGAAGTTCAAAGATGAGAGCATGATGGACGAGACGATCGACAGCGGCGACAGTCATCATCGAGTTGGGAAAAACTCGTATTCTCGGAAGTTCAAACACCTGCTGTCGTGAAAAATAGCCCACCAGACGGTCGTGATAGAGATGAATTTCGATCTGTTGACCTATCAGTCTCGACGGCACACTGTAAAGGATACAACGCACATCAATCGTGCTATGGCAACTCACCTTGGCACTCAACACTTCATAGTCGGCTACTCTTCGTTTAGGTAATGGTTGCAGCTTACTTCGCTCTTGTTCAAACTTGTCTTGGCACTGGCGGTTGAGACCCGCAGTCGCTTTTTCGATTACCCTTTGATAGTCAGTAATACTGTCAAAGTCGCTGCTTCCCCTCAGGTAGATTGCTTGCTTGATTCGGTTTTTCAAATGACCGTGTGAACTTTCGACTGCACCATTTTCGTGTGCGATTCCTTTGTTATTTCGTGTCGGCTCCATTCGGTAGTTATCGCACAGGTCATCGTCGAGCTTTGTCAGGTCACTCCTACGTTTGCCTCCCAAGTTACGATATGCTGCACTCAAACTGTCAGTGCGATGTTCTTTGGGCGCTC
>JBCBWB010000041.1:0-32123 GCA_039817275.1 Cyanobacteria bacterium J06648_1
ATTTTGGCTCCCATTTTCCCTAGTTCCGTCGCCATCACCGCCAGGCGATCGCTTTCTTTTACCCTCACGGGGCGACCTACTCTGCGGGGACAGCAGGTGATTGTACCAGGAGACATCAGTTCTGCTGCCTTTTGGCTAGTCGCGGGGGCAATCATTCCCGACTCTAATTTGCTGATTGAGAATGTCGGCGTAAATCCGACGCGGACAGGAATATTAGAAGCTTTAGAGATGATGGAAGCTGATATTATGCGAGAAAATGAGCGTCTGGTAGCTGGTGAGCCTGTAGCGGACTTGAGGGTTAAACATAGTCAGCTAAAAGCTTGTGAGATTGCAGGAGACTTAATTCCTCGCTTGATTGATGAGATACCCGTCCTGGCAGTAGCCGCCGCATTTGCCCAGGGGACTACGGTAATCAAAGATGCCGCCGAGTTGAGAGTAAAAGAAAGCGATCGCCTGGCGGTGATGGCGACGGAACTAGGGAAAATGGGAGCCAAAATTACGGAACTGAGTGATGGCTTGGAGATCATGGGCGGCTATCCACTTCAAGGAGCAGAGGTAGATAGCTTTACTGACCACCGTATCGCGATGAGTTTGGCGATCGCCGCTTTGAATGCTAGGGGAGAGACTAAGATCCATCGCGCGGAAGCAGTCTCGATTTCCTATCCTAATTTTGTGGATACCTTGAGCGCAATTCTGCTCTAGATAATACTGAAAATACATGCCAACTGAAATGTTTGAAGTATTTAAAGTATTTGCCATCTTTCGAGCTTTAACCCGCAATCTTCACCTGATCGTTTTTATGGCTGTCTGTCGAATTCTCATAACTAAAATCGACTAGATATTGGACAAGCATAATTGCAATGAAGCAAGTATTAAAATTTACTTAAATTTATGCTTGAGTATTTTAGACAGTTGCTACTTTATGTCCCGATTGTAAAGGAGCGATCGCCGTTTTCAGAGAAGATGAGCTAAACGGAACTGCTGTACTTTTATTAAGGTTTTTGTGGGGAGCGGCATTGGGAATCTCCAGGCGGCAGTGGCTACAAAGCCAGAAACTGCGGCGGCTACTGAGGTGTAGGAGCATCGACCTAGAACAGCAGGGGCAAGAACTATTGACATTCATAATGGTTTACCGTAATCTATCTAAACAAAGTGCTTTTAAAACTTAACTTCTTTCTATATCTCCAATATAGATAAGAATTTTTCTAAATGAGGGAATTGTCAAAGTACGCAACATTTTTGTCAAGAAACCTTAAAGATTACTCTCGCTGACTGGGCGTTTTGTGCAATAAATGTTAAGCAAGTCGAAAGGATAGTTGGAGTTTCGAGCAAGCTCTGTTAGCATACTCCCCCAACTGAGCAAAATGATCTGTATTCTTGATAACTTATTTGACCGATTTAGCTGAAAGTCGAAAGATAATTACGGTGCTATTGGCATGGCGGGCGATCGCTTCAGGAATGTTCCCTTTAACTGCGTTTTGTAAGAGTCCTTCGTTACTTGCCCCCAGCACAACCAAGCCATATTTTTTGCGTTGAGTTAATTTGATAATTGCTTGAGCGACAGAATATTCGGGAATCAATAAGGGGATAATTGGGCAGCTCATATTGTTGCGCAGCAGCTCGACTGCCTTGAGGAAATCGGGAGTATATTGCTTTTGCTGGGGGGGAGATACCTGACAAAGCTGTATTTTGGGAGGGATCTGGTTCAGGCTCGCCAAAGCGGGCAAGAGCGGCAGCAATTTGTTGATGCGATCGCCTCCCGTAGTCGGAATTAGCCATTTGTGGCGTAGGCGGAGCTGGTGGGGAAAAGCATGAGGTGCATTGCCCAGGGAAATTAGCATCAGGTCACAGGGAGCTTGCTGAATTAAAGTGTCTACCACATTGCCAAATATAGTTCCTACCCCCGCTTTTTTGCCCTTCCAGCCCATCAGCAGAAGATCGATGTGTTCTCTAGTGATCGTTTCTAAAATAGCCTCGCTCACGTCTGTAGCGACCCGAATCTGAGTGTGGAGCGAAATACCTGCTGCTTGCCCCCATGCTTCAAGCTGGCTCATCATCTCTCGCTCCTGCTGGGTATCGACTGCCGCCTGGGCAGGATATACGTGGTGGGGAACCGCAATTACTCGTAGGCATTCAATTTCATACTGGTGATATTTGGCGATCGCCATCGCAATCTCCATTAAAGTTTTTATATGTTCAGGATTCGCTAAAGGCAATAAAATGCGCCCTTGTCCCGTAGCGGGAGAGCGACTTTGATAGACGATATAGGAAGGTTCGAGGCGAGCTTTAGGCTGATGGTCGTAGTTTAGCTGTTTAGCTTCAGCTTTGATAATGTCGCTACGGGTGATAATTCCCAGCAGCTTACAACCTTCGGTTACGGGTAGGCGAGATAGCTGATAGCGATTGAGGAGATACAAAACATCCGCCAGAGATGTTTCTGGACAGACCGAAATAGGCTGGGTGGTCATAATATCTCGCAGCACTAAAGAGCCAGCCTGAGTCAGATCTTGCGGAATATCTGATTGAGTTATGATGCCGACTAACTTCCCTTCTTCAACTACAGGAAAACCACGATGGTGAGAGCGGGACATTGCCCTGACTAGTTCTGACAACGAAAGGCTGCTGGGAAGAGTTTCTACCCGAGGCTGCATTACGTCGTCGGCGGTCAAATCCACCATAAAATCATGGTGAGTATTTTCGGCAGTTAGCTCGATGCCGCTTACCTCTAGCAAATGCTGATACAAAGAGCCTGGTGATAGGCCTTCGGCGACAATGTAGGCAACGGCACAGGAAATCATCAGCGGCAGCACCAAGTTAAAATCCGCCGTCATCTCAAAGACAATAATAATTGCCGTGACGGGAACTCTAACCACAGAGGTAAAAAATGCCCCCATCCCTGCCAAGGCAAATGTATAGGGAGATTCAGAGCTAATCAGAGCTACCTCTGCCAAACCAACCAAATATCCCAAAGCCGAACCCAGCACCAAGGCAGGAGCAAAAATACCTCCTGGCGCGCCTGAAGCATATGCCAAGATAGTCAGGCAAAATTGGGCAACAAAGACCAAAGCCGTAGTCTGCCAAGAAAATTGCCCCGCGATCAATAATTCTCGCAAGCCAGCATTATCCTGAAAAAAAGGTGGCAGCCAAGCCACAATCGTTCCAGAGATTAACCCAGCCAAACCAATCTGTAGCGGCATTGCCAATGGTAAGCCGCGACCAAATTTCATGCTGCTGACGATCGCCCGATTAAAAATGCCGCCGAAGACACCCGCCAGGATTCCCAACACTACATAAAAAGGAATTTCGGGAATAGCAAAACTACCCTTGCGCGCCGAGTCAATGACGGCGAGGGGAAGATTCAGATCCGTTGAGCCAAAAATGCGGGAGACAACCGCACCAGTAAAAGAAGCAGCGATCGCCGTTTCCAAAGTCAAGCCTGAAATATCTCGCATCAACTCTTCGACCACAAACAATACCCCCGCAATGGGAGTATTAAAGCCTGCTGCCAAACCAGCTGCTGCCCCAGCGGCAATCATCTGACGACGATTAGTGGGAGAATTGGGAATCCAGCGGCTTACCTGCGCTCCCAAAGCTGCGCCAATGTGGACTGTCGGACCACGACGACCAACGGTAAATCCCGCTCCCACAATCAAAATTGTGGCGAGAGTTTTTACTAAAGCAGTACGCAAATTTAAGACGACGGGATACTTTGCCAGAGACGCCTTCACCTGGGGAATGCCGCCGCCTGCGGCAGAAGGAGCTAAAAACTGGATAATTGTTCCCGCTAAAGTACCAAAAACCAGTCCCATCAGGGGTAAGACAATTTTCGCCCCCGCAAAATTAGCGGTTTGCACCCGCCAACCTCCGAGCCAGCCAATACCCTGCTTGAGCAGTACCGCCGCCAGAGCCGAAAACAAACCGATCAGGCAGGCTTCTACCAGTGCATAGCGAGTATCTAGAGAACTACTTGCCAACCACGAAGATCTCTGCATCTTAGCCAGCAGTTTTTTCATTCTCCCCAGCCAATGTTTTATTTGCCAACACAATTTACCCTCTTATCTGCTTAGGTTGTCATGAGTAATTATTAACTGGCAACCCTCCGTAATGATTATTGCTAATTTTGGCTTCCGTAAAACTAGAGAAAAAAATCAGAAACAGATCAATCAATTTGGTCAATCATTGCTCACGTGCAATTTTCTCTGGGAGTAAGGACAAAAACTTCAGAAAATATTATGATTTACCATTGCCACATTACTGATTGGCACACTAACGTTAACAAGAACAGTAACAACAGTACGAATAGTTAGAATCAAACATGGGAACTATCATCAGCACCGTCAACATGAAAGGCGGGGTAGGTAAAACTACTCTGACTGTTAATCTAGCTACCTGTTTAGCAAAAAGACATAACAAGCGCGTCTTGGTTTTGGATCTAGATTCCCAAATCAGCGCCACCTTGAGTTTGGTTTCCCCTCATGATTTTGCCAAGTTACGGAAGAAAAAGCACACCCTAAGCTATTTACTCGATAACGTTATTAATCCCAATCCTTGGAGTAAGCTCAATATTGACGACATCATCGTCCCTAATATTTGTGGTATTCATGGTTTAGAGCTACTGCCTGGGGATATCGAGCTTTATGACGAGTATCAAGTTTCGGAAATGCTCCACCAAAGAGCGATCGCCAGAGACGAGCAGGAGTTCCAAAAAGTTTGGGATGACTTTGAGCGGATTTTGATTCAACAGATTCTAGAGCCTGTAGTTGATTATTACGACTTTATTATTCTTGACTGCGCTCCTGGCTACAATCTCTTGACCCGTAGTGGCATTGCTGCAAGTGATTTTTATCTCTTGCCAGCTCGACCTGAGCCTCTATCTCTGGTGGGCATTCAGCTTTTAGAAAGAAGAATTGCTAAACTCAGAGAAAGCCATCAAAATACTCAACCTGTAAACGTGCAGCTATTAGGCATTGTATTCATTCTGTCTGCTGGTGGGCTAATGGGTAGATACTATAAGCAGGTAATGAAACGAGTCCAGGATGATTTTGTCCCCGAACAGCTATTTAATCAGTCAATTCCCATGGACGTAAATGTTGCTAAAGCAGTAGATCTATTTACTCCAGTTTCGTTGGCAATGCCCAATTCGGGAGGTTCTAAAGCGTTTATGAAATTGAGTGATGAATTGTTAGCAAAAAGTTCTGTCAAACAAGAATTAGCTGCTGCTACCTAAAGCAGTGAAAAATATTTATTGGCTATCGCAAATTCAGTATGGCGAACAATCTTTGGTTGGGAATGAGCTTTTTATTCTCAGCCAACTACTTCAGCGCGAGTTCCCCATCTTGCCTGGATTTGTGCTGGACAACAGTTGGTGGCGCGAGTTTTGTTGCCTAACGGGGGACGACCTGACTTTTGCCGCAAGCAGTATAGACTATCAGACTCGTCAAACCATTGCCCAACATAATCGTCAGGCGATCGCCCAAACGGCTATGCCCGTATCATGGCAGGCGCAAATATTTCAAACCGCACAACAGCTAAATTCTCCTCACCTGATTCTGCAACCTTGGTTAACTACATCCTCTGGTGAACCAATCAATAACAACAGCCTGTGGCGCTCTCAGACCTGTAATGCTACTCCTGAAGCTTTGACCAAGGGGATTCAAGCTGCCTGGTCAGAACTGTTTAGTGCGGTAAGCTTGAGCTATCGACAAAAATTGGGCTTAAATAGCGATCGCCTAAACTTGGCTATCTTAGTTAGACCCCTCAGAAATGTCTGGGCTGCGGGGACAATCAATATTGGCAAGGAGCTAATCCAAGTTAAAGCCAGTTGGGGTCTAGAACAGAGCATTCTCCAAGGAGATGTCGAGGCAGATGAATATTATCTGGAGCGAGACTTGGGGCAGATCGTGTCTCAGCACCGAGGACATAAAAATTATGGCTATCGAGTCAAAAATACTGGTTTAGCAACACCCGTTAATGACTGTTTGGAAGCTTACCTACCCTCAGAAAGTCTGGGGGAAAATTACGTCTTAAATGAGATAAATCTCGGAAAACTATTTCAGCTGATTCAAACTGTCCTCAAACAACAGCCTGATGCTAAATACCTGGTTTGGCATGCTTTTAAGGCAGATAATCTAGAGCTGGGTGAGACAATCAATTTCTATTTTACCCAAGTTCGTTCGCGCCCTCTTTCTACCTTTGCTGCTGCGGAGCAGATTACTCCCCAGCTAACTTTTGCCGCTGCACAGCCTCTACTTCGGGGCGGCTTACCCGTCTCTCCAGGGGTTGTTCAGGGCGAGTTAGTTATCATTGCCGACTTAGATACTCAATCTCAATCTCAGATCGCTAATTCGATTCTGGTTACCACAGCAATTGAACCCCATCATATTAACTTCGTCAAACAGGCAAAGGGCATCATTACCGAGACTGGCGGGAGAAATAGCCACGCGGCTATAGTTGCACGGGAGCTGAAGATACCAGCAATTACAAACGTTACTCAGGCAACTAAAATTTTGCGCCATGGCGATCGCATTTTGCTTAACGGCGATAATGGTCAGATTTATGAGACGACTGATACACCACTAAATCCTCGCCTACCCAGCATACTAGCTCCGACCTACCCAATTGCCACCAAGCTCATGGTCAATCTTTCCCAACCAGAAAGTATTGCGATCAGCGCCAATTTGCCCATTGATGGTGTGGGGCTGTTACGTTCGGAGTTAATGCTAGCCGAGCTATTGTCTGATCGAACCTTGGCTAAGTGGCAAGAATCATTTCAACAACGGTTTATTGCTACCCTGACTGACTATCTACGACAGTTTGCTCAGGCATTTGCCCCCCGTCCCGTGTTTTATCGTTCCCTCGATCTATATGGACAAGATGCTACAAATCCAGTTTTGGGCGATCGCGGTACTAACAGCTATTTATCAGATTCGACCCTGTTTGATTTGGAGCTATTGGCTTTAAAAAGTCTGGTAGAGTCTGGTTTTGACAATATAAATCTAATTCTGCCTTTTGTCCGTAGTGTTGATGAGTTTACATTCTGCTATCAGCGTCTAGAAGCAGTCGGCTTGACTAGTTATGTTGCTTTTCAGGTTTGGCTCATGGCAGAAGTGCCTTCGGTAATCCTGTTGCTGCCTGAATATATCCGTGCTGGAGTTCAGGGCATTGCGATCGGTACTAACGATCTAACCCAGCTACTCTTAGGCGTAGATCGAGAACAAACCAAATTTAGCGATCGCGGCTTAAACGCCAATCATCCAGCCATGCAGCAGGCGATCGCCCAAATGATTACTACTGCTCACCAACACAACATTGAGTGCTGTATCTGCGGTCAAGCGCCTGTAGAGCATCCTGAACTAATCGAAAAGCTGATCCAGTGGGGAATTGACGCTATTTCCGTCGAACCCGATGCCGTACCTCAGACCTATAGAGCGATCGCTCGTGCGGAAAAAAAACTACTGCTCGATCAAGTCAGAAATAGCTCTAACCATAATGGGTTTAGATAAGATCTGTCCAATGTGAATCAGCTTGACGACACGAACCTTTAAAATTTACAGCGTTCATCAGGTGCAAAGATACTTGTCAATGCAGTCAAGATTTACCAACTTAATTTTTCTTATATGTTCAAGAATTCGTTTCCAGCTCAAATCTCATCAAGCCGAAAAGTAATACTCTTTTACGGAGGGGTACCCTTTAGGGTACCGCTTCGCATATGGGGAAGTCGTAACGTCCCCATCAGGCGAGCGACCCACAGCCTCTATCGAGGCAAAGTCCCACAGGCTTGCAAAGCAAGCCAAGTCGCGTCTTAGCGACGCTCTGCGCGAACGCGCTGTGGACGCTGGCGCGGATGCGCCGTTCGCCGTAAGGCGCAAACAAAGGCGCATAGTTCGCCGCATGTAATGCGCGAGATTGGGGTTTCCACAGCCCTTCGGGCAAGCGCGCTATGCGCTTGGGTGCTTTGCACCCGTGGATACCGCGACCCATTAGGGGGAAGGTTCCCCCAATATGGATCTTGGACTTAGATATCCATCTCACTATTTTTGATCGATGGAACATGGAATTATGTTGTTTCTAGCTTCAAATTAGCCGTAGCCTGCTGTTCTAACTCTTTTTGAGTCTGGAGCATTTTCCAGCCCAAATATAATACCAAAGCTGCCATATACAAAGTTAGGGACAACCAAAGCAGATCAACATTTTGCATGTACCAAGCTGCGATCGCCGTTGGCAGAAAAGCGAGAAAAAATGCGATCAAAGAAGCATTACGCAGTACAAATCCCTGTTTTAAACCAATAAAATAAGCTTCCAACATAAAGGCGATCGCCGTAAAGCTGAGAAGCGGCAAGAGCCAAACTGTATACTGGGTAATCGACTGGTTGATTTCACCATGGTTGGTCAGTAGTCCAAATAACTGTTGGGGAAAAAATATGGTGACTCCAGCAAACAAAAGCGCAATCGGCAAGCTATTTACGATTGCCGTCATCATCAAAGTCGTAAGCTTGTTTACTTCCCCTCTGCCTTGGAAGTTACCAATCAGAGTTTGGGTTGTCATGCCAATCCCCTGAATCGTGAACTGACTCAAGAGGGCAATTTGCAGCAACAAGCCATTCTCCGCCAGGAGTTCCGTACCGATTCCCGCACTCAAGTTAGTAAAAATGGAGTAGGCAGAGATCAAAGCAATAAAGCGAACTAAGATATCAGCTTTTAAGACGATCGCCCCCCGAAAGGCTTGGGTGGAAAAAACCTGGGGTAAAGCCGAGCGTAATTTCTGCCAGTCGACCCTCCAGGCGATCGCGATCAGACTAACCAGTAAAGCTAAGTATTGGCTGATGGCAGTGGCTAATCCCGCCCCCATACTCGACCAGCCCCAACGAGAGATTAGCAGATAATCAAGCAAGACGTTAGAACCATTGGCGATCGCCGAAACCAAGAGGACAATACCCTTTTTTTCTTGACCCAAAAACCACCCCAGCAGCACAAAGTTAAGCAATACCGCAGGTGCGCCCCAAATTCTGGCGTTGAAATACATAGCTCCCGCCTGTTCAATATCTGCTGTACCTGCCAAGATCCAAAATCCTACCTGCCGAATGGGATACTGTAAGACTAAGATTGCTAGGGCAATGGCGATCGCAATTAAGCCGCTACGCAGTCCTGCTAATAAAACTCCCTCCTGGTCGTCTTGTCCCGCTGCTTGGGCGGTCATTGCGTTGGTGCTGTTACGCAAAAATTTGAGCATACGGTAAAGGTAGTCAAATAAAATACTCGCCAAAATTACTCCTGACAAATATTTCAGCTCTGCCAAGTGTCCCAGAAAAGCAGCATCACACAGCCCTGCCAGAGGAACCATCATATTAGAAATTACGCTTACCGTAGCTAATTGGTAGAAGCGGGGCAAAAAGCTGCGGTTTTGATTGCTAGCAGACATAAATAGTCAGTTAAAGGTCGAACGCTAAAAGATGAGCTTCCTGCCCGATCAAAGATATTATCTACACTCTCAGGTGCTATGGTTAAGAAAAAATTAACTAATTGTCAACATTTAATTATTACTAATTAATATCTCCTTAAACTTGAACCAAGATAGCCTCATAACTCCTTCCTCCAGTCAAGATCCAGCCGAGGGACATCAAGCCGAGAAGCAGGTCTTTACTGAGACTATCAGCCTGATAATTTTGGCGATCGCGATTGTTGCCCTGGCTTTTTCGCCAATTTTAACCAAACTTAGCGAATTAGAGTTGAGCCCGACGGCGACAATTTTTAACCGTTTGTGGATATCGACCCTGATCATTAGCGTCTGGCAGGTAACAGTACCTCGCATCCAAAGCCTCAAAGAATTGCTAGTTGGGGAAGGCACAGAGGTTGGCTTGACTCCGCCAATAGCTACCTGGCGATCGCCAGAACAAACTTTGTCGGAGTCTATTTCTGAGCCTATTTTAACTAAATCTAGCCTTGAATATCGAACTAAAGGTTTATTAATCTTAGCTAGCGCCAGCGCCACTGCTTCAGCCCTACTTTGGGCGGTGTCCTTTGCTCAAACGAGTATTGCTAGCTCGACAGTGTTGCGTAGTCTTACCCCCTTATTTATTAGTTTCGGAGCCTGGCTAATCTTAAAACAGCGATTCAACAGACAATTTTTGCTGGGCATGACTTTAGCTATATTCGGCGGGATTGCCATTGGCTGGAACGATTTGCAGCTTGGGGATGAGCGTTTGTTGGGGGATGGTATTGCTCTGCTTTCTGCTGCCCTACACGGAGCCAACATCCTGACCGCAGGATATTTACGCGAGCGCGGCTGTACGACAGATCGCATCTTACTCTGGCGCTGTGGTGCGGGTGCATTGATGATCTTGCCCATCGTCTGTCTAACTAAGACGCAGATCTTGCCAATTTCCCCTCAAGGCTGGTTAACCGTGATTGCTCTGGCGGTAGTTTGTCAAACCTTTGGACAGGGTCTGCTAGTTTTTAGTCTTAAGCAATTTTCTTCTAGCTTCGTCGGTGTTTTTGCCTTGCTCAAACCGATTGTTACCGCCTTTCTTGCCTGGATCGTATTTAGCGAGGAGGTTAGTATCTCTAATGCGATCGCTTTGATTTTGATTTTAGGCGGAATTTATCTGGCAAAATCTAGCGACTCTAGCAGCCCCCAATGAGCTTTAAGACGTCAGTTTTTAGCTCAATCAATTTGAGATCGCTTTGAAGGGCGTATTTTTGAGCCATACATGCGGGTATATACCTGAGTAAATTCCGCTCCTAATAAAATAATCTGTGCCGAATAATAAATCCAGGCGAGGAGAACAATCAGCGAACCTGCCGCGCCATAGGCTGAACCTAGACTACCTCGACTAAGATAGACCCCAAGCAGAAACTTCCCAAATAAAAATAATACGGCGGTAATGACTGAACCGACAAATACATCCTTCCAGGCAATTTTGACATCGGGGACGTACTTGAACATCAGGCAAAAAATAAAGGTCATTAAGCCCAAAGAAACAATAAAATCTAGGTTTTCCCAAAGAATCGCCGAACCAGGCAAAAAGTCTATCTGATACATACTGATAGTCGAAACAGCCGCGCTGAGAATCAAAGATAAAATTAGCAAAAATCCGATCGCCAACACCATTAGAAAAGACGAAATTCGCTTACGAATAAACAGCGCTGCTCCTTGTCCTGGCTGTGGTTTGACTTTCCAAACCGTATTCAAAGCATCCTGTAGCTGGGCAAAGATTCCCGAAGCACCCAGCAGCAGCACCCCGATACTAATCAACGAGGCAACTCCCCTGATCTTGGGCTGGCTAATGTTATTCAGCGCCATCATCACAGGCTTAACTCCGTCTTCTCCGACCAAACCAGTAAGCTGTTCAACAATTTGATCTTGAGCGGCTTGCTGCCCAAAAAATGCCCCAGCAATGGCGATCGCAATTACCAACATCGGCGAAAGCGAAAAAACTGTGTAGTAAGCCAAAGCCGCTGCAATTCGGGACGCCTTATCTGCTTGCCACTCTTTAAAGGTTTCTTGGAGTAGTCTACCGATTTTGCGTAAGTTCATTTGATTGAAAAATTAGTCCTGAAGTATTTCTAGAGTCTATGTTTATTAAGCAGACATCAAGTATAAAGCCGCTAACATCAAGATTGCATCAATTTGAACTCAGTATAATACCCTACGCAAAATTGCGTAGTAACATAAATGTGTTCATAAAGATTTGTAGATTAATCGTTGATGAAGTTGCTCAAGCTGCCGTTAAACATTGTAGTAATCAGTCTTTTATATTCAGTAATATTCAAATCTGAGGCTGTTGTCTGTGAACCTCCGCAAGCGCCCCAGAAAAAACAGCTCAAGTCTTTAGGCAAAGAGAAGTTTAGCTATGGCAACAATATTACTCATCAACTAGTTGGTTCGAGAATTGTGACTCAGTTTGCGCCTCAAAACAGTCAGGGAGAGAGTCTGGATCTCAATACACTCGCTGTCAATCTTGGCTATCAACATTTCAACTGGGCAAGCTATGTGGTGAAAGATCCCTATGGAATTCAGGATCGAGGGGGACAACAGCTTACGACACCCTATAATGATCCACCCAAAGGGGGCTACCTTTATGATCAGGCAGATAACCTACCTTTTTATTGGGATTTAGAAAAGTGTCAGCAGTGCCAGCCGCGCCACCACTGGCAAAATCAGCATAATTTTCAGCCATCTTACCTCGTGTTTGAAGATTCCCCGATCGACTATCGCTTACAGCCTGGGGAGGCGATCGAGTTTATTACTAACTTAGTTGGCATAAAACACTACGATCTCCAAAAACAGTCAGCAGAATGGGAGATTCTTCATACCTTTCGCTGGCAATTGACTGGTACTTATCCCAATGTGGGCAAGGTAACTCTGATCGATGCCGACGTTGGTCTCGATAAATTGTCTCCCGTACTGCTCAACACAATGCAGCTTGATGGGGCTATTTTTGTGGTTGATTATTAGGATTACCAGAGTTGGCACTGATACTTGTTGCCTTGTGCAAGCAGAAGATAGAGATAAATCCTAAGACTGTCCCATTAATTCATCGCTGTTCCAGCTAATCGTATCGCCGATTTTCTCGCCATTATGATAGGCAGCCAAAATTACTTCGCTAGTTTTGCCCCAGCAAATTGTTCCGTCCGCAGCAATGGCGATCGCTCCTAAATCGCGATCGCGACTGCGAGATTCAGTCATTGATTTTTCCATCGCCGCAGGTAAAGACATGCCGTCGGTGACGCGAATAACTACCTTGGCGGCTAAACATTCCTCTAGAATATCTTCACCGATTCCCGTACAGCTTACCCCCGCTGCTGCATCAGCATAGTTTCCTGCGGGCATTGCCGAATCACTAACTCGACCAATTCTTTCTAAACCCTTGCCGCCAGTGGATGTCCCTGCTGCTACTTTGCCCTGGCTATCTAATGCCACCACCCCAATTGTTCCTTTGCGGGGTTCGTGGATTAGCGCCTGTTCGGCGACTACTCCTGCCATCGACTTATCAAAATTTTCGTCTCTCTCCTGCATCCATTCTTGAAGACGAATATCTACTAGAGGGTCGTAAATCGGCACATTTAGCTCTCGCAGTAGTTCTTTGGCACCATAGTCAGAAATAACGCGGTCGTCTTCTCCCTGGAGAAATTGAGCCAGCTCAATCGGATGTCTGACACGGGAAACATTGATAATGCCGCTAAAACGCTGTTTCGCCCCATCCATGAGCGCGGCGCTCATTCGAATTTGACCATCAGACTGGAGTACTGAACCCGTTCCCGCATTAAAAGTAGGCTGATTTTCCAATAGCTGACAGCCCAAAACCACGGCATCCATGGCACTACCACCATGGGTAAGTAGCTTATACACTTCGGTCACAATATTATGCAAAGTCTGGCGAACTGTGGCTTCTCCCTGTTCGCTTTTAATATGCCCTCCTGCGCCACCGTGAATAATTAGTTTGGGCTGTATTTGATTAGCAGACATAGTGTAGTGATGTAATAGATATAGTTGATGTAGCCAAAAAAATTCCTTACGAATCTTTGTTAGCAGACTGTTTCCGACGACGACAGCGATCCGAACAGTATTTAACATCATCCCAGGATTTTTCCCATTTTTTACGCCAGGTAAAAGGGCGATCGCATACGGGACATATTTTGCTGGGCAGATCTGATTTTTTGCGCTGTTTTGCCATGTTTGATTAGAAGCTAGAAAGCATAACAGCTCTATTATTGATGATCGCGGGCGCTTATAGTGAGTAAGTCTTCCTTGTTTCTCTTGAAACTAAAAACTAAGAACTAAGAACTATTAAACAAATGAAGCAGAATTTATTAGCCAACATTAGAATCGTGCTGGTAGAACCTGCGGGGGCCTTAAACGTGGGTTCGATCGCCAGAATTATGAAAAATATGGGATTGACTCGCCTAGTTTTGGTTAACCCGCAGTGCGATTTAGGATCGGACGAAGCCAGACAGATGGCGGTACATGCAGTAGATGTGTTGGAAACGGCTCAGATTGTCGAAAATATCCCTGACGCTTTGGCAGGCTGCCAGCAGGCGATCGCGACTACGGTGCGATCGCGCAGTGTCCCAATTGTCTTAGAACCCCCAGCGACAGTATTGCCCAGTTTGCTAGTTCCCAATCTCCAGTCAGCTTTATTGTTTGGTGCCGAGGAAAGAGGACTAAGCAACGACGAACTGAAATATGCCCAAAGATTTATCTGCATCGAATCAAACCCCGAATATCCCTCGTTAAATCTGGCTCAGGCAGTGACAATTTGTGTTTACCAACTTTATCAAGGCTGGCTGCAAATTAGCGGCGATGATCGCCCTCAAGCAGTCGCCCAATCGACTCCTATCAGAGAAATCGCTCCCAATAATACGACCATCGAAGTTTTGGAGGGATACTATCAAGATTTAGAGGCAATGCTGCTAGAAATCGGCTATCTATATCCCCATACAGCGCCAGTTAAAATGGAAAAGTTCCGCCGCCTGTATAACAGAGCCAATTTGCTTCCTGAGGAAGTGGCAATGCTGCGGGGAATTCTGCGCCAAATTCGCTGGGCAAGGCGTCAAGGTTCCGAACCAAGTAAGGACTGAGAGGAAGTAATCTTGGGTAATCACAGCTCAGTTTTCCCGTGTTGGGCAACAGATATTGGGGCGGATACACAGATTATGGAGAAAAATCCGTAATTTTATCAGTGCAATTTGTGGGCTAGAAGATGCATACTGTCGATCTATTAACCTTTATTATTCTCTGCCAAGAGAGTTGGAGTAGAGGCGATCAATAGTGTGAGTTTACCCTCACTCCAGAGATTGACCACTGCTGATGGTTAATTACCACGCTCTGAGATAAATGGTGAGAATTTGCATTTTTCCTGCATTCTTTTGTTGATGAGATAGGATTAAATGGCAATAAATAACTAAGATCTAAGCTAAGTATAGTAATCGATCTACCGCATTTCTCATCGATAGAGTATGGTCGAATGCCCATTTTGAGTCAGCAGGAATAAAATGTCTTGCTTCCGCCCGCAATAATTGTTTTCCAGGAGTCGAGAGTGAATCGCAAAGGCAAAAAGTCTTCTCTTACTAGAGCCAAAAATACCAAAGCTAATTCCAAGTCCAAAAATAAACCTCAAAATAAACCTCAAAATAAACCTCAAGGTAATACTGCCAAACAGAAGCAATCTTTAAAGTCCAAGTCCAAAAAAGTTAAGCCAAAAGCGATCGCCGAAAATAGTTCTCGTTTGCAGCAGAATTTAACCAAGCCTCATCCTCCTCGGCGTGGTTCTGTCAGAGCTAATCAAAATCAAGCAAAACCTTACAGAACTCTAAAACTTGCCACCTACGCGATCGCCATTACGATCGGACTTAGCACTATCTTTGGCTCCCTGGTTTCTCTGGCAAGCTCTTTCCAGACAACGACCATGGCAAAACAACCAAAAACAGCAGTCAAAAGCCAAAATAAAGCCAAGCTAAATAGTCTGCTAGCGATCGCCACATTGGGTAAAGAAATTACCCCTCTCAAAATTAGTTTGGAAAAGCTGACCGAGCAATATCCCGACCTCGATCCAGAAGTATTCCTAGTAGATCTCGATACCAAAGGTTTTGTCAGTCTCAACGGCAAACAAGCTATTGCTTCTGCTAGTACAATTAAACTACCGATTCTAGTGGCATTTTTGCAGGATGTAGATCGAGGTACAGTCCGCCTGGAAGAAAAACTGGTCATTACCAAAGACGTTATTGCTGGGGGTTCTGGCAATATGCAGCACGAAGCCCTTGGGACTCGCTTTTCGGCTCTTGAGACTGCCACGCGCATGATGACCATCAGTGATAATACTGCTACCAATATGCTGATCAAACGTCTGGGAGGGATGAAGCAGTTAAACGATCGATTCAGCAAAATGGGTCTGAATACTACTCAGCTTAGTAATCTCTTGCCCGATCTAACTGGCACCAACACCACCTCCTCGGCTGATCTTGGTAACTTACTGGTCAAAATCGACGGTGGCAAACTGATCTCCTTGCGATCGCGCGATCGTCTGCTCTATATTATGCGTCAGGTTGTCAAAGATACTCTTTTACCCCAGGGATTAGAGTCGGGAGCAATTATTGCCCATAAAACAGGAGATATCAAATCTGTTCTTGCAGACGTAGGTATAATCGACATGCCCAGCGGCAAGCGCTATATTGCTTCAATCTTAGTCAAGCGCCCTGATAATTCGCCCCAGGCACAAGAATTTATCCAGAAAGCATCCCGCACTGCCTATCAGTACTTCAAAACTCCCCAAACCACCTCTTTTACCCTTAAAGATGAATCTTAGGGCTTCGCCCTAGCTGTAAGCTATAAGCTTTTTGAGACAAAACACTTTGTCCCAAAGGATACACTGAATACGAGATGCGAAGCGGTATCCTTTAGGATGAGTGTAAGCCGCTACGCATACCTCTCTGCCTCTTTGCGTCTCATGGGTCTCTGCGCGAAACAAATTCCAAGTTTACCAAGCACCACCCAAAAACTTCTCAACACAGCGCACAAACATCTCTACTCCCATGCCCAAAGCGGCTTCATCAAAGTCGAAACGGGGGTGGTGATGGGGATAGGCTAGCTGTTTTTCAGGATTAGCCGAACCCAAAAAGAAATAGCAGCCTGGCACTTCGTTCAAAAAGAAGGACATATCTTCTCCTCCCATAGTTTGACATTCTGGCACTACGCCGACAGGAGTTTCTACCACTTCTAGAGCAACCGAACGTACCAACTCAGCGATCGCTCGATCGTTAATCGTCGGCGGATATAGCTGCCAGTGATCGAGCTTATAAGCTGCACCATGGGTCTGACAGATACCCGCAAAAATTGCTTCTAGGCGATCGCCAATCAAACTCTCTAATTCGGGATTAAAATAGCGCACCGTACCGCTAAGTTCGGCACTATCGGCAATGACGTTGAGTGCTGTTCCTGCATGAAACTCACCGACTGTTACTACCGCCGCATCCAAAGGATTGACGTTGCGTGACACAATTGTCTGTAGAGCATTAACAATCTGACTCGCGACAACAATCGAGTCTACTGTTTGGTCGGGCATCGCTCCATGACCACCCTTACCGATGACCGTTGCCCGAAAACACTCTACTGCCGCCATTAAAGCTCCTGGACGGACTCCTACAGTCCCCAGAGGCAGGTTATTCCAAAGATGTAGACCAATAATTGCCTCTACGTCAGGATTTTTAAGCACTCCCGCTTCAATCATCGGTTTTGCGCCGCCTGGTCCTTCCTCCGCTGGCTGAAAGATAATTTTGACCTTACCCTGCCACTGCTGACGATGCTGCTGAAGATAATAGGCTGTGCCTAGAGCGATCGCTGTATGTCCATCATGACCACAGGCATGCATTTTTCCTTCATACTGCGACTTATAGGATACTTCATTTGCCTCTTGCACGGGCAAAGCATCCATATCGGCGCGAATAGCTAGCACTTTACCTGGTGAGCCGCTATCAATCGTGGCAACAACACCTGTTTTGGCAATTTCTCCCTGACAAGGAATATCCCAAGCTCGAAGCTGGCGCAAAATCAGCTCTGAAGTTATCTGTTCCTCAAAACCTAGCTCTGGCTTTTGATGGATGCTGCGCCGCCACCCGACTAACTTATCCTGCAAGTCCTGTATTTCAGGGCGAATTTGGCTGAGATCTATAGCTTGGGCTGATTTAACGGTAAAAACCATATCTTAATCGAATTGCAGAGGGAAAAGGATGCTTGATCAGTTCTTGCTTGATCAGTTCTCAATCGAGCTACGAGAACGACTGGTATATTGTCCATGAATACTGACGCTGTAGGGTACTAGATAGGTAATTAGCCCCGACAGCCAACGAGTCTTATTCATTTCCCCTTTGGCTAATGCCGCTCCGTGATTGATCGTAAATAAAATAGAGCCGACAACTAGAGAAACTCTAACTGCTGTGGGGGCAAATTTGGGGTCTAATAAAATTTCAGGCAGTCTGCTCATCGAGTAGGAAAAAGAGATTGTTAAAAAAACTTAATATTATATTTTTTTAACACAATTTGCCGCCCAACTGGAAAAATAACCAATAAATAGCTAGAGCGGATAGTTTTCAGCACAGATGAATCTTCCAGGCAAATTCAACAAGTTCCCCTCTAGGAAATTACAATTGCTTGATTACTAAAGCTCTGACTGGTTCGGTAGTTTTCAAAACGATATTTGCTGATCTTGTCAGACAGACAGGCAAAAATTTCAGCAATGCTTCTGGTTAATACTGGGGATGCTTATCAAAGTCAAAAGCAATTTCGATCGCCGCTCGACCTTTGATATTTGCTTCTTCTGCGGTCAGAAAAATGCTGTCGAAGCTAAAGGCAATTCCTAAAGAATCAATAATGCTGAAACGATACAGCCGATCTTCACAACGATATACCAATAAAGTATAGCCATCGATACCGATTATATTTTGAATTGTCATAATAGACTCCTTAGTGTGGGTTCAGTGGTGGGAAAATCCTAGTTTTTAAATCAACTAGATCGAAGTTAGAAACTGTAATTGCGATCGCCAAATGCTGGGACAGCAGAGCAAGAGATAAATACTGCTACCAACCAAAAAAATATTTAATCCAGACTCGTTTGAAATATTGCTCGAACTCAAAACTCGATGGTTTTTCCGAAATATGCAGCCACAAAACTTGTTTTTTTAGTAGCGCATGTCTTATATTAGGCTTTTTATTAAGGCTGAAATCAACCGTAATTCCACCTATTTATAATTATTTAAGATTTGCCTTGAGTATTTTTTCTGATAATACTTTTGCTCTGCTTTTGTTATGACAAGTAGTTGGCGTTTTTCCGATTTAACTCTATCCTTGGCTCTTTTTTCTCAATTTAAATAGTTGTTTGTACTGAGGAAATATATTTTTTTTCTGCTACCGATGGTGAATAGCTGTGCTTCGCCATAAAAAAACAGACCCATAGTTTGGGTCTGGGAATATGGTTTAAATATTGTTGGAGTCAGTTAAAGACCACGCCTGCTATTTTGCTTCCATCCAGTTTTGACCCGCATTGATGTCTACTGCCAAAGGAATACTTAGCTCCACAGCATTCTCCATGGTGGACTTAATAATTGGCTCTAGCGCCTCCCATTCTTCAGGAGGAACCTCCAGTACTAGCTCGTCATGTACCTGAAGTAATAACCTGGCTTGATAGTCTGCCAAGATCTTTTGCAGCTCAATCATGGCAATTTTGATGATATCGGCACTCGAACCTTGAATTGGTGAGTTCGCTGCGGCACGCAAAATTTGAGCGTCGGTATAGCTATATTTCAAACCATCAAGCTCAATCATCTCTGGATTATGACCCCGCAAAGATTTGAGGCTATCGCTGTTTAAGTTGACGTAGCGCCTACGACCCAAAATAGTATTGACATAGCCCTGAGCGATCGCCTGTTTCTTGACATTTTCCAGATAGGTAAACACCTGAGCATACTTAGCCCGATATTTTTCGATAAACTGCTTGCCAATATTGGCTTTAAAACCTGACTCGCGGGAAAATCTTTGCGCTCCCATGCCGTAGATCACCCCAAAGTTAATAATCTTGCCCAAGCGTCGTTCTTCGGAAGTGATATCTTCTTTATCAAACAGTAATTTTGCCGTCACGCTATGGACATCTTTACCGTTACGGTAGGCATCAACTAGTACTGGCTCTTGACTGAGATGAGCCAGGATACGGAGTTCAATTTGTGAATAGTCGGCAGCTACTAGTAGCCATCCCTTTTCTGGGATAAAGGCTTGGCGAATCTGACGCGAAAATTCAGTCCGAATGGGAATATTTTGCAGGTTGGGGTTAGAAGAAGATAATCTACCTGTGGCAACTACGGACTGGTTGAAGTCGGTATGAACTCTACCTGTAGATTTTCTGACCAGAGCGGGTAGAGCATCAACATAGGTAGATTTGAGCTTGGCTAAAGTTCGGTACTCCAGCATGTTGTCGATGACAGGATGATCGCCCCGCAACTTTTCTAATACCTGCTGGTTGGTGGAGTAGCCTGTTTTTGTTTTGCGCGATTTCGAGCGATCTAGCTCTAGCTTCTCAAATAGGATTACGCTCAACTGTTTGGGAGAACTTAAATTAAACTCTTCTCCCGCTGCGGCGTAGGTGTCTTGTTCCAGCTTTACTAAATCCTGGTTGAGCTGTTGGGAAAACTGCTGGAGATACTCGGTATCTAATCTAATGCCCGTATTTTCCATGGTTGCCAGTACGGGTTCGAGGGGTTGTTCGACCTCCAAGAGCAGCTTTTCTAGTTCAGGAAACGTCCCTAGCTTATCTTTAAGCTTGTTTACGAGATAGTAGGTGGCATAGGCATCTAGTCCACAGTAGTCAGCCACTACCGCAATATCGAGATCGGCGATCGTTTTACCTTTAGGAATGCCGAGATCTTTATAGCTTTTTGCCGTAATCTCTAAACCATAACGAGCGGATAAATCTCCCAGGTTATGAGTGCTTTCAGGATTCAATAGATAGCTGGCTAGCATCGTGTCAAATACTACCCCTGCTAAATTAATTCCTTGATAGTGCAGCACCTGGCGATCAAACTTTACGTTTTGCAGCGCTTTGGGATATTTACTGCTTTCGAGAATAGGCTTGAGGGTATTTAACACTAGCTCTTGATCAAGCTGTGTCCCCGCCACATGAGCCGTGGGGATATAGGCAATATCCGTATCGCGATCGCCCCAACAGCAGCCGATACCCACTAATTGGGCTAAATGAGTCTCTAAAGACGTAGTTTCGGTGTCCCAAGCGACAGGATGGGCGGGGTCGGTATGTTGCTCTAAAGTTTTGACTAGCTGCCGTAATTTTTCTTCCGTATCAATAATCTGAGTATTGAGCTGGGGCTTAAATAGTTCGACAGGTGCTTCTGCTGACTCCACCGCATTATCGCCAAAGAGAGAGAGTTGCCCGTTGTTCGGCTGTTTTTTTCCTGAAGGAACAACATTGATGGTTTTGATTTCAGCTTCTCCCCCCAGCTTGACCTGGAGTTTATTGAGATTTCTAATAACTTTATTTAGCTCTAATTCCTCTAGCAGAGGCTTTACCTGTTCTGGCTCAAAGCCAATTAAATCGAAGTCTTGAAGATCGATTGACAGTGGCGCATCAATCTTAATCTGAGCTAGAAATTGCGAATGGAGCGCGTCTTCTCTGCCTGTCTCTAGCTTCTTCCTGGTTGCTCCTTTGATCTGCTCTAAATTCTCATATACCGCCGTCAGAGTGGGATATTCGCTCAACAGCTTAACAGCGGTTTTATCCCCAATTCCTTTAACGCCTGGAATACAGTCCGATTTATCACCACAGAGCGCCTTATAGTCCACGATTTGCTCGGGGGTAACGCCCATCTTTTCAATTACCCCTGCGCGATCAAATTCTGTATAGCTTCTCGCGGTTTTACGAAAGGTTTGATTGTGCAAATATAGGACGCTAATGCCCCCCTCATCATCTACCATCTGAAACAAATCGCGATCGCCCGTGACAATCTTAACCCGATAGCCTGCGGCACTAGCCTGAGTGGCGATCGTGCCTAAAACATCATCTGCTTCGTAACCCGCCTTGGTGACAATCGATAAATTAAACCCCGCGAGCAACTGCTGGAGATTTTGAATATCGGGAATAAAGTCATCGGGAGTTTCGGCGCGATCGCTTTTATAGTTGTCGTCTGCTTGATGACGAAAGGTAGGCTCTCCCAAATCAAAAGCGATCGCCATCGACTGAGGCGATTCTGTTTCTAATACCTGGGATAAAGAATTAATAAAACCAAAGCAGATACTGGTAGGAACACCCTTCTGATTTACTAACGGCTCTCTACGAGAATTATTAAAAGCATAGTAGGCACGAAAAGCTAGAGAATGACCATCCAGCAAAATCAACAGCGGTTTTGCATTACTTGAAACAGAATCAACAGCAGTAGAAGACATAAGATTAGATTTGGATTCAGATTTAAAACGGCAATAGTTTTTTAAAATTAAGGCGAAGTCTCAGGTTGTTAAAAACTGTTAACATTATTGAATGCTTCTTGTCTAATTGTTTTAGCAATGCTAATTTAATAACAGGTACAGAGAAGTTCACCAAGCTTCTTTTAAAGGGCAGATTCTAGCAAGTACCTCCCGCTATGAATCTACACGATAGCGCACCATCAAGATTGAGGTAATCAATAGGTAAGTAAGCTTAATCATTATGCCGTAATTACGAGGCAAATAGATTTAGCAAGCTTATAATCTTAGCCAGATATGGTCAGTTACCTAGATCTAAGTTATACAAAGAAATGGCTATTGTGCGGCATATAGTTGACATCTTACTTAGTTAAAACCACTTGAACATTTTACTAGCAAATTCAAAGCTACGAATTACGAACTTGGGAAGTCTAAATAAGTTTGCGAAAAGACATTGGAGAGGAATTTTTTGAAGGCTAGTTAGTTACATACTTGCGTCTTTAAAGCTCAAAAACTCTAGGAGGTCTATTAAAGTCTAGCCCTTAGTTACTCCTCTCCACCCAACCTCTACTCTACAGCTAAATAGAACTGGATCAGAAGCGCGATTCATGAACTACGAGATTCATGGTCGTTTTTTAGTGTTGTTTTTTAATGTTCGCTTTTATGCCTTGCGATTAGAGTCGCTCCCAAGCATCATCCTTCAGTTCTCGCCTGGGGGCGAGATTTCCAGCGAACTCAACATGTCCTGCTGGACAGTGCCGACAAAATTGGGATAATCATCGATAGCCGCCTCATAAGTAATGGCATAGACTTTACCGTTCTTGAGCGTCCAGAACTGTAAGTGTTTTTGCTCTAACCCACGATCAGGATCGACTAGAGTATAAACAACTTTATGACCATCGTTCCCCGCCAACTTTACAGGACGAGAATCGATAATTTTAGCCTGGGGCAACTGGGTAATCTCATAGACCGAATTGGTCGTATACTTCTCTAGCGACTGAGAGTCAGGTTTTGCCACGGCAATTTTGACAACTGGCGTAATTAAAAACGATTCACCACGCTCTGGGATAAATCGAGCAATCGTCTCTGAACCTGGTTGACCCAAATCCAGTTTCCAGCCAGGAGGATAGGTCAGAGAAACACCATGAATCTCATCTTGATAGACCAGGGGAAAGCTAGTGCGGTCAGCTTCAAACAGTTCCATCTGCGATGTTTTATTGAGGGAGCTTTCCAAACGCCAATAGTAGAGACCGCCACCCAAAACAACTAATAGTAATGCACCCGCACCTAGTATGGTTTTGAAATCTAACAACTTTCCTCCTAGCTTTAATTTTCTGACCGTTACCAACGCCTCGCTCGCCGAAGCATAGCGTTGGTTGAGATCGGGAGACACCATTCTATCGATAACTTTGGTCAGTTTGGAGTCTACCTGAATTAAATCATGCCACTGAACTTTTTCAGTATCGTGATCAAGGGCAATATTTCGAGGTTCAATACCAGTCAAGGCATAGATACAGATCATGCCAACACTATAGATATCACTGGCTAATCTCGGCTTGAGGCTCTTTTGCTCGGGAGCGCGATATCCTGGAGTGCCAATGGGTACGGAGATACAGGTGTTGCCCTCGGCGTTAGCCATCTGATTATTGATTTTCTTGATGGAGCCAAAATCAATCAGCATCAGTTGCTCATCGGCTGTACGCCGAATAATATTGCTCGGCTTGAGGTCTTGGTGAATTACCTGTTCTCGATGAGCTACTTCGACAATTTCTAAAATTTCCCGCAGTAAACACAAAACATCACTGGCTGTCCAAGGTTTTTCTCCCAATTCTTGAGCTAAATCTTTGCCATGGACAAATTCGTGAACTAAGTAAAATTTATTCTCCTGGCGGAAGTAATTTAATAGGTCGGGAATGCGATCAGAACGACCCAGAATTTTGAGAATCTTAACTTCTCTGGCAAACAAATACTTGGCTTTGCGCAGACTCAGGGTGTCCTTAGCTTCAGGCTCAAACTCCTTAATGACGCAGTTGCTAGATTCTGGCGAGGAAATATCTTCTGCCAGGTAGGTTTTACCACATCTACCAGTTCCTAGAATACTAAGAAGACGATAACGCTGGTTGATAATTTCCCCGATCATGATACTTCACTTCTAAGCGACACTGTTGCTCATAACTATGAGCCTAAGCCAATTCGACCAGCCAAACTAGTGCTTAAGGGAATAAGAGTTGCTAACATCAGAAATAAAGCTAGCAAACCCCATGCTGCTCTACTATCGCTTGGTTCGGTTAGCTCATTTTGGACTGGACGCTCCAAGTCTCGCTGGAGAAACAAAATCAAAACTGCCCAGTATAGAGGAATAGGATTTGCAGGGTTGAATAAAGAAATGATGCCCAAAATGATCAAGGTTGCTAGAGTGCTGCGTCGGGCAGTTTTGCGTCCGTAAATAGCATGAACAATTCTGCCGCCATCGAGCTTACCAGCAGGCAAAAGATTGAGAGCCGTAATAACCAAGCCTAGCCAGCCAATAATCACCAAAGGATTAATATCCACTACGGCACTTTCTAAAGCCGAACCCAAAATGACTTTTGCTAGAGTACCGACTAAGATAGAGGCGCGAAAAAACTCGGTCGGTAGCTGAAAGGTGCTGCCAGGATGGGATAAAACCAGACCAGCAAGTAGCAAGAGCAAGGAAAGAACGCCACCAACAGCAGGACCAGCAAAAGCAATGTCGAATAGAGCAGTGCGATTGGGCAACAAAGATTCAAAACGGGTAATGGTGCCAAAAGAACCGATTTGCCAGTTGGGGATAAAGAAAGGAATGCTCAGGCGAATATTGTAGCGATTTGCTAAAATTCGATGACCAACTTCGTGAGCGATGAGAGTTGCCCACAAGCCGAGAGCCAAGGGAATTGCCTCACTATAACGACCAAAATTATCAAAGAGATCGAAACCTAGCAGTACGCTAGATGCTTCCAAACTAGTGAGGATCGTACTGATAAATAAGACCAGCGCCAGGTTTTTCTGCGCTAAGGTTGTCGTCTGTGGGTCGTTTGTTTTGGGCAAAATAACCACGACGGGTCTTTCTTCGGGGCTTTCTACCAGAAACAGACGATACTTATCCTCAAAAACTTGACCTAGCTTATCGCTCATCTTGCTGTAGGCAACATCAGGCTCGCCTCGAAGATTACCCTTAAAGATTGCGCCATCCTGATAGGGTATGGTTTCTGTCGCAAAAAAGGTGTCAATCCCAAAAATTCCTTTTAAGACGACTAAATCTTCGTCAGGAATTGGTGAAACCTCAGTTCCTACCGTCTCAACTACCGCTGGATTCTCAGGTGATGGAGTTGATTCCTTTTCTTGCTGTAATTTGATTCTGGCGGCGGCTTTTTGCTGAAGCAGATTTGACTGCCCCTCCGCCCGCAGCTTTTGACCCAGCCAGATATAAACGGCGATTGAAGCTAATAACAGAAATAAGATACCGACTAAATTAAGATATATACCGAGGGCAAACAAGCCAAAAAACAAGAGCCAGGGACTCATCAAAACAATAGACTGTAGCCAGGCAAGAATCCCCAGTTTGCCGTAAGCTTTAGCCCTGTTATAGCCCCACACCAGGATTGCTGTAACAGCAGCAAAAAGGATAAAGGTAGCGAGAGATTCCGATCCGTCTAACATGCGTTATTTTCGTATTTTGTTAAAGTTAAATCACTCGAAGATCGATCGCCTGAGCAGAATTAGCTCCTGTAGACTAGATTGATCGTCAGTAATTTATCCTATTTTACGATCGTAGACGCAATGACAGAAATTTAAGCAATTTAGCGATCGCCTGAATGATGCTCAACTGCCAAACGCAAGTTCTGTTCTCCCTCCAAAAGAGCCTGACCCGCAGCGGCATCTAGACCCGTCCAGTGCATGAGCAAAGCAAGTTTAACCTGCTTCTGACTTTTCTCTAGTAATGCTTCTGCTTCCTGGCGATTAAGATTGGTCAAGTCACTGACAATGCGCAAAGCGCGATCGTGAAGCTTATCATTGGTCACCGCCACATCGATCATGCGGTTGCCATAGACCTTGCCATAGCGCACCATTGCCCCCGTCGAGATAATATTAAGCGCCATTTTGGTTACAGTCCCTGCTTTGAGCCTAGTTGAACCCGCTAGAATCTCTGCCCCCACCAACAGACGAATGTCAATATCGGCGGGCATCGGCACCTGCTCGGCACTAACGCAGCTCATGGCTACAGTTGTCGCACCTAGAACATTAGCCTCTTGTAAAGCCCCGTGGACAAAGGGAGTTGTTCCTCCTGCCGTGATTCCTACTACTACGTCTAAACTAGTAACTTGGCGATCGCGAATTGCCTGCGCCCCATCTTCAGGACGATCCTCTAAAGCTTCCGAACTTTTAACCAGAGCCGCTGCACCACCTGCCAAAATACCCTGAACAAGTTCGGGGGGAGTACAAAAAGTAGGCGGACACTCCGCCGCGTCGAGGACACCCAGCCTGCCGCTGGTTCCCGCACCGACATAAAATAGCCTTCCGCCCTGTTGTAAGGCCGCTGCCGTTAGGTCAATTACTTCGGCTAAAGCCTCGCGGGCATTAGCGATCGCCTCAATAGTTTTGCGATCCTCCTGGTTAAACAGATCCACTATTTCCAGGCTAGACATTAGATCCAAATTCTGACTCTGAGGATTAATCTGTTCGGTTAACAGATGCCCCCGCGACTGTAAATTATTCATTGAGCAACTATTAATTGTCCTAAAGGACTCCGCTACGCAGATTGACTGTTGACTGTTGACTGTTGACTGTTGACTGTTGACTGTTGATTGTTGACTGACTAAAGCAGTCCTTCTAATTGACGACGAATCCGCTCCAGCTCATCATTAGCCATCGAATTCTCTTTAGTCGCAGTATCTCCCCTCTTTTGCTCCTCTTCCCAGGTGAGATCTTCGACATTTTGTTCGGGGGGAATTTCTAACTGCCCTGACTCGACTAATTTAGAATCATAGTCAGCCTGACGACAAAACTGCTCTACTTCCTCTGAATCAATTGCTTCGACTTTGGGTTCGGGAAAATCTTGCGCTTCTAATAGTACAGAGTAACGCTGGGCATCATCTTCGTCTTGAAACATCAAAATAGTGTTGCGATCGCCCATCTGAATTGTATGAATTCCCTCATTGTCCGTTCCCGCATTGAACAGCAAAATGTATACCCGCATTTTAACCAACGCCAACTCTATATTTATGCCAATTACAACACAAATCGCTGTAGAGAGTAAACTAAGTTAACCGCCTTGATCTCTGGCACAGTCGAACTGTTTCTAGAGGCACTAAGATACACCACAAAAAATAGAGACGGAAGTTTTCTGCCGCCTCTACCTGTCTCATGAGGATTAATGCCTGCCTGTGATCAGGCTAAATTAATTTCTAGTTAGCCACTTTTGAGCGTTAAGACGCTGAATTGTATACATTACCAATAGTTCAAGATTGACTCGGCGCTCATCAATCATAAAAGATTCGATCGTGCTGGGTGCATTACCGTAGGTAGAACTAGAAAAGGCTTTTTGCCCTTTGATATCTTCGTCTGGAAAGTAGATGTTAAATTGGCGATCGCCATCTTGCCACTTACCAACTACCTGCCAGCAGGGTTCATTCGAGCTTGTACCCTGGATCGGCACACCCTGCTGCACAAAAGTCAGATCTACATCTTCGATTCCCGATTCTGCCATCGCTTCTGTTAGCTTTGGTAGATAATGCTCTTGAATAAATTCGCTAAAGGGCTTGTCTTCTAGCTTTGGCGGTTTTGCTTTCTTCGCTTTGGCAGCAGGTTTAGCATCCGCTTTTTTTTCTGCTGTTGGTTTTGCCTGTTTTTTGTTTGTTTCCTCTGCCATGTCTTACCAAATTTAGAGCTTGAGCTACGATCTCAGATGTAAGTAATTCTATCACGGCAATTTCGGAGTCAGAGCAGTCGCCAGACATAAAACCTCAATTGCCGATTAAAAAAGACACGAACAAGATTTGAGCTTAATCTAACTGGCTGATATAACTAAACTAGCGATCGTTTCGCGGAAGAAGAAATAGGCATCCCAGATAATAAAGCTGTAGATAGCAGTTAAAGCGATGGTAATCCAGATTTTTCTCAGGGTAAAAATTCCTGCACTAGCATAAGCCAACCAGTAGATCATGAAGGGAGTGGTCAGATAGCAGAAAAAACCATAGCCTAAAGACTTAAGCAGTAGCTGCACTAGCCTGTAATCAATACTATTAGCTAGCTTAAGAATGATGAGGAGGGCTAAAATACCAGCTACAAACTGCACAATGCTATTTTTGAGCAGTATGAACAAAATGCCTTTATTATTTGGTGAATTCTTCATTATTAAAAAACCATCTTTCCTGCTTTCGACTCAAGAAGATGATTGTATTGCTTGAAATTACTTCGTAATTATATCTAAGTATATTCAGGTAATTTTTGAAGAATTGAAGAAGCTTGTGCCGAAATATGTAGTTATGATGTGGCAGTAGGTAAATTGGCTCAATGACCAAATCGCCCAAAAAAAAAGCTGAATCAGGAATTATTGCTCCCGCTTCAGTCTTTACGTATGTTTAATTAGTGTTCGAGTTTAAAGCCTAAAAACTTGACCTAGCCCGAGACGTCATTGTTAGTAAACTAAAGTTGCTCAGTAGCTTGTTGACTCTGAGTACACACCGCACAAGTACAGCCCAAATGTTCTAGTAGAGTATTGCTGTTTTCTTGCAGCGAAGGACTCATAATGCTGAGGTTTATGGCTGGTGCCGTAAACTGAGTGCTGGGGCTAGCTGGGGCTGGTGCCGCGATCGCAGGATTGGTAACAAACAACAAAGCTACAAAACTAGCGGATGCAGCCAATAATCGTAATATATTCTTGAGCATAATAACTTTATTTAGAAATTTGCAAAATTATATTTGAGGTATGGCAATAATTATAGCGTTTAGCTTCGATCTCACCCAATACTATTAGGATAGTTGATACTTCTATGATGCACGGCTTTATTCCTCCACAGCGCTATTTTGCCTACTTAACTTGGCAACAGATTGAGCAGATATCTGACAAGGAAAATACGGTTATTATCCAGCCAATTGGGGCGATCGAACAACATGGACCACATTTACCCATAGCAGTAGACTCAGCTATCAGTATGGGAGTCTTGGGTAAAGCTCTAGAACATCTGGACAAAGACATTCCCGCTTATGCTTTACCCTGTCTCTATTATGGTAAATCTAACGAGCATAACGGTTTTCCTGGCACAATTACACTCAGTGCCACTACTCTGCTGGCTGTAATCAAAGAAATGGCTTTGAGTATCTATCAATCGGGCTTCCGCAAGCTGATCCTGATGAATTCTCATGGGGGGCAGCCGCAGATCTTAGAGATTGCGGCAAGAGACATCCATCAAGAACACCCTGATTTTGCAGTATTCCCCCTATTTACCTGGCGTGTACCTCTCGAACTGGGAGAATTGCTAACGCCCCAGGAACAAGAATACGGTATCCATGCGGGGGATGCCGAGACGAGTATTATGCTCTCCCTTCTACCCCAACAGGTGCAAATGAACCAGGCGGTCAAAGAATATCCCCAAGGATTACCCGCAGACAGTTTACTTGATATGGAGGGCAAGCTACCTTTTGCTTGGTTAACCAGAGAATTAAGCCAAAGTGGTGTGATGGGAGATGCTACTGTCGCCACTAGAGATAAAGGCGATCGCCTGCTCGAATCTCTTGCCAGCGGTTGGGTTCAGGTAATTCAAGATGTCTATAAATTTAAGCAACCTAGAGTTGACTGCTGATTAAATCACTATATTTGATTGACTTAGTTTCAAGATCTTAGTGAAAGCTCACTACCGTAGTCAAGCTTGTTTAGTCAAAATTGATTTGCGTTAAAACACTTTTTTTACTGTTTTATAAGGGTTTCAGGGTTTTGTTAGCCAAGAAATAGATTTGCATTAAAGCACTATTGCTTATGCCCAAAAAGGAAGATATCGAGCGTAACGAGTAGATGTAGACTCTGATTCATCTTGTTTGATTAAACCTGCCTCTTTCGTAGTTCCGATAATTAGAGATACTGTTGCAACTTTTGATTTGTTCAAGCTGAATCTGTCTCTCAAAGTCTGATTAGACATTTTTTCATTACACAAGTATTTTAAGCAACAGTGCTGATAGCAAGCACGAACTCGATCTGATTGGTTCATATTGTTGAAGGCCTGATGAGCAAAGAGGATTGCCGTTGTACGGATTTCTCCCACTCTAAAGTCTGGAGCAGGTAGCTGATAGACTTCTGATGCGACAATTACTTTATCGATACCACTGCCTTTTTCTTCACAAATACCTAAACGTCTCATAAGATCTGCAAGCTGCTCGTTTCGAGAACGGTATTCATCAATAAATCTCTCGACTTTAATTGGAGGTAAGCCAGGATTAGAAATTTCTACTCTATCAGCATACATTTCGATCATTATCGATGCTCCAGTTGCCAAAAAATCTTGATGTACCAGAGCATTTGCTATAAGTTCTCGCAAAGCCTGCTTCGGAAACATTTTTGTTTCTTCTCGAATCACTTCTTCGATAAATTGATTTTGAGGAGCGGAATTGTGAACAAAATCTACTAAGCTTTTAAATCCTGCCGCATATCCTCTTCTACCAGTGACATCATTACGAGTTTTTAGTTTGTTTTTACCGTCATAAATAATAAAACGAGGCGCTTTTCTAGCCAAGGTATGAGAAATTTTTTTTAAATCTTTAGCAAAAAGAATTGCTCCCAAGTTCGTAATATTCCAGTTTTCACCTTTTTTAGCAATTAGCGCATCGTTTTGCAGTCTGTCTAAAATAGCAATTTCATCATAAGAATAAGGCAGTCCTATTAGTTCAAAATATTTTTGCGTGTCGAGGAAGGTAATAATTTCGGCTGAAGTTAGATTCTTCTTGGCAAATTGACTAAACCAGTCTTGTTTATCTTCGGCAAATATACTCTTTAGTCGATCAGGGGTCATCGGTACGAGATCTTCCCCGACTCGCATCCAATATGCTCCTTCAAGATTAATAGGTTGTCCAGTAGGGCGGCTAGGAATTTTAAAGATTAAAACGCGACCGTTCTGGTGCTGTATTTCAATCATGTCTACTCGAATATGAAGTTTTTCGACAATGTAAGCTTTAATTTTGTTTTGCGCTTCTTGAGTCCGAAAAGCTTGAGTTCCAACAATTTTTCTTGGCTTTTTATCAGTTACTCCAAGAATGAAGTTTCCTCCCCCTTCATTTGCTAAAGCAACACAGTATTTTAGAAGCTTGGTATTATCGTATTGTTCTTTTGCTTCTTTAAATTCCAAATGTTCGTTTTCAGTGGGCGCATTGAGCCATTTTCTAGAGTTTTTAAAGAAATCATTTTTTGCTCACCTCTTTTGCCTTAATAATAAAAATTTCTTAAGTCTTTGGTTTTCAATTGCCATTTGCTAATTTTGCATATTACTGTGATTTTGTAATTGATTTGCTCAAATCTGTTAATCATCTCTTAATATAGAAAAAACATCAACGAATATATCAACAAAAATTGATGCAGACGACTACCCACAACTCACAACAAGTCTGGACTGGTTTTAAATCTCTTGCCGATCCGCTACGGCTACAGATAATTGAATTATTAAGATCGCAGGAACTATGTGTCTGTGAACTATGCGACCAGCTCGATGTCAATCAATCTAAGCTATCTTTCCATCTCAAGAATTTGAAGGAAGCTAATTTACTGCGATCGCGACAGCAGGGACGCTGGATGTACTATAGTCTCAACCTGACTCAGTTCGTCATCCTCGAACAATATCTAGCCGATTTTAGACGCTTGGGAGAAGTACTTCCTGCAAGCAAATGTGACTAGGTGAAAAACAACATATCAAAAAATATTGATATATCAAATAAACTTGATGTAAGATAAATTTACTCCTAAAGTAAGTTTTATTTTATGCAGTCTAAAACGCCGATCAATGCTCAAGCTGTACAGGCTGGCGGGCAGTTAAATTTATTTGAAAAGTATCTCACCGTCTGGGTTGCCCTCTGTATTGTTGGGGGTATTGCCCTCGGTAAACTCTTTCCTGGGGTAGCACAGTCTTTGGATGCGATGAGTGTCTACAATGTTTCGGTTCCCATTTCGATCTGC
>JBCBWB010000420.1:0-607 GCA_039817275.1 Cyanobacteria bacterium J06648_1
TGACGAGTTAATTGCAGCCAACCTAAAGGAGTTCTTCTTTTTAACTGTTGGATAAATCCAATCATATGTATTTTAGATTTTAGATTTTAGATTTTGCGGTAAAGTTGGGGGTGTCGGTTTCCGTCCCCCAAACTTTACCAAGACGGATTGGTAGTTGGTAAAGCAGCGCGGTCTTGGGGGTTTCCCCCATGAGCGACTGCTGAACCCGGAGGGTAGTTGGTAGTTGGTAGTTGGTAGTTGGTAGTTGGTAATTGGTAGTTGGTAGTTGGTAGATAGTTTTATTTATTTCTAACTTTTCGCTGTGAATCTTCAATATGCTTTTAAAATTTGTATTTATGGTGAATAAATAGTGGTTGTCTAATACCTTTTATGGGGGAGCATCCCAATTTTGCAAAAATAAGATTTGTAGTGGGAGCGTCTCGCTCCCTAGTGCTTGCTAGCGAGCAAGATGCTCGCACTACGAAAAAATAAATTTACACATTTGGGATGCTCCCTTTTATGGTATTATTTTCGTTCTTTTCATAAAAATAATCTTAGTTAAGAAATATTCTTCTTCCTTATTACCAATTACCAATTACCAATTACCAATTACCTATTACCAATTACC
>JBCBWB010000421.1:0-599 GCA_039817275.1 Cyanobacteria bacterium J06648_1
TTCTTTCAACCCTTGGCTGGGTGGAGACAGATTCAAGTAACCAATCAAAGAACTGCAATTGATTTTGCTTATTGTATGAAAGATTTGGTAGATGTGTTTTTTCCTAGTGCCAAAATGATTCGGGTTGTTCTCGATAATCTTAATACTCATACGCCTGGGTCACTTTACAAAGCTTTTCCTCCTGCACAAGCCAGACGCATTCTGAGTAAATTAGAGTTTCATTACACCCCCAAACATGGCAGTTGGTGAAGCAGCGCGGTCTTGGGGGTTTCCCCCATGAGCGACTGCTGAACCCTTTAGGGCTGAATATGGTAGAGATTGAATTTTCTGTTCTTTCTCGTCAATGTCTTAATCGACGTATTCCTCATCAAGAGATCATGAAGCGAGAAACAGCTGCTTGGGCGCAAAAACGCAATGAACAAAAAGCGACAGTTAACTGGCGTTTTACCAATCAAGATGCACGAGTCAAATTAGAGAGGTTGTATCCGCAGCTTGACCTGTCATAATTTCTGTGGTGGACTACTAGTTTGCTTAATTGCCTGAGAGATTAGCTTAAATTGTTCCTGTTCCCAGCCAATCGCTGTGACATACAGCTTTCG
>JBCBWB010000422.1:0-599 GCA_039817275.1 Cyanobacteria bacterium J06648_1
AAAAGGACATGTGAGCTCACATGTCTTTTTTCAAATAAATTTTTAAAAAGTATTTATATTTTTTAATCCCTTGCTAACTTTATTCACAAGGAAACAACAAACTGCAAACTGAATTAAAAAAAAAATACATTAAAATGCTTTAAAAATATCAACAATTTTTTTTTTTTTTTTACAAAAAGTCAAATTTAAAGGTTAAAAGGTCAAATTTTATTATAGCCAATGCATCAATTAGGGCTTTAATTCTTTTGGAAATGAATTTTTCATGATTAAAAAGCATTATTGATGCATTGGCTATAATAAAATTTCACCTTTTAACCTTTATATTTGACTTTTTGTAAAAAAGGTTAAAGTTTTTATTCCAAAGAGATTTCTTTAATTTTTTCTTTCAAAATACACCAAAAAGTTCAAATTAAGGATTGGAAATTTAGGAAATTCTTAGAAATATGATTTTAGTTTACATGAAATATCTCTGATAATACTTATCTGAGCAGAAAATTTTTAATTTCCAATCCTTAATTTGAATTTTTGTAAAAAAGGTTAAAGTTTTTATTCCAAAAAGATTTCATTAATTTTTTTTTCAAAATACACCAAAAAGTTCA
>JBCBWB010000423.1:0-598 GCA_039817275.1 Cyanobacteria bacterium J06648_1
GTACTTTTCGGCTAGGTGAGATTTGACATTTGGAACTAATTTTTAAAATATCTAAGAAAAATAGAATCTGCCAAAGCTTAACAATACCGACAAGTACACTTGCGCCTGATAAATTCTATGGACTTTGAAAGTTTGTGTTGTCAAGCTAATCCACATCAGGCGTACTTCATAAGCTGTCTCTTATGTTGACTGTTGACTGTTGACTGTTGACTGTTGACTGATTAAAGCTCGTATTGCTCCTGCAACCGTAATAACTGTGCTGTCGCTGCTGCGGCGTTATCAGCTAATTCGGCAAAGGTAAGAAACCGACGTAACTCCTGACGTAAGAGATTTTTTTCTACCGCCCAAGTCTCGCGATCTAGGCTAGGAGGAATAACGATCGCATCAAATAGAGTAGCCTGTTGTTTGCTGGGATGGGGACGAAGAATTCTGCCACGGCGCTGAATAAACTGGCGAGCATTGCTGCTGCTAGCAAGAATCACCGCCGTCTTGATCGCTGGTATATCTACTCCTTCATCCAGACAGCGAATCGCAATCAAACCCTGTAATTCTCCCGACTCGAATTGACGACGCAGACTTTCTCTCTCTTCAAGGGATG
>JBCBWB010000424.1:0-596 GCA_039817275.1 Cyanobacteria bacterium J06648_1
TCTCTATTAAATCTTACAAATCTCGCCTATTACGACAACTGACTGTCGCGTCACGTCTATCCCCTTGACATTTAATAAGCCACCCTCGACGAACAGATTGCCCTAATTGACAAGCGTTTAGTCGTAGCGGATAAACGGATCGAACATACTTCTAATAAACGCTGGACAAACTATATATCAAGCGATCCCCTGCGGATTGCAGCTAATATTCTTGGCGGTGGCGACGTGCAGCGAGATAATATTGCGATCGCCGATCTGGAAGTTAAGAGTGGGGAACTAGAAGCATATCGAGCCAATCTGCACAGGCGACAGGCTGAGGTTAAATCGCAGTTGCGAGAAGAGGTTTTGGATTTGGTGTTGGAGTATGAGGCAGCAGAGAGGAAATATATTTTGGCTCAGTCCAAATTAAATACTTATAGTCAACAACGTCAGCTTATTGAAATAGACTACCAGTTTGGTAATGGTTCGACAACGCAGATGTTGAGTCTATGGCAGCAGTGGGAGAGTTTGGAGACTGAGATTTTAAGGATTGAAAATAAGAACGCAAGTATTGTAAAAAAACTAGCAAAATTAACTAGTTCTAATTAATACAATCG
>JBCBWB010000425.1:0-594 GCA_039817275.1 Cyanobacteria bacterium J06648_1
ACAGGCTCTAGCACTGGTTCATGAGAATTTTAGTAACTTTAGCGTGCGTTCTGAATGTCCAGCGCTCAAAATTGAGGCAGAACCTCCCGTAACTTCTCTCCGCCGCCAAGAAATATATTTACCGAGGATCGAACAGGCTCGGCTATTGATGGCTTGGGTCTGTCCTGGTTCGGAGTCTTTACGAGAAGCGATCGCCCTAGACTTAATTGCCCTGATTTTAGCGGGGGGACGTAGTTCGGGTTTGGTGCGAGAATTGCGCGAAGAACGGCAGCTAGTATTGGATATTGACTGTAGTTTATCTCTCCAGCGAGACTCCAGTATGTTTTCCATCGGTGCTTTACTGGATCTAGAGCATGTGGCAATGGTAGAAAGTATGATTGGCGATCGCCTCCATCAGCTACATCACAACCTTATTCCAGCAGCAGAAATAGCTAGCGCCAAGCGGCAGCTGATCAACGACTATATTTTCTCCACGGAAACCCCTAGTCAGCTAGCTAGCGTCTATGGTTTTTATAATATTGTGGCAACGGCAGAACATTCGGCACTCTATCCCCAGATAATTAGCCAGCTAGAGTCAGAGGAATTAATGGCGAT
>JBCBWB010000426.1:0-590 GCA_039817275.1 Cyanobacteria bacterium J06648_1
GTAGCGAGTAGCTACTCGCTACTCGCTACTCGCTACTCGCTACTTACTACTTCTTTACCTGCTTCAACATATCAATTAATGTATGATGAGCGTCTTCAGCATTTTTCAAGGTGTGGTCGAATTTAATTCTCACAGGTACCTCTTTTCCATCTGCTTGAGCTTGTAGATTCATCCCTTCAGCATCAATCGAAAGCATTTTCGCTGCTGTGGTATTTTCTAAATCACCGTAAGCTTTAGCATAAAGCGCGACTGCATCTGCATGGTCTTCGTTCATATGCTTACAAATGCGATCGCTAATTTGTGGAGAAAATTCTTCTGACATCATATATTCCTTTATATACTACTTTATCAATTTGAATTTTAAAGCTTAATTGCTCCTAGCAGTCAAACTTGACAGAATTTTTTCGGCTAACTATTTTGGCTAACCAATTTTTGAACTAAATTATCGTAACATTACTCTAGACAAAAAGTATTTTATAATACAACCCTTTCTCAATATAGTAATTATACTGATGCCAAACATAGCGCTAAATAAGCCCTTAATTATTAATTAGCAAGCTTTGTAACATTTACTCATAAAGATGTAAATG
>JBCBWB010000427.1:0-588 GCA_039817275.1 Cyanobacteria bacterium J06648_1
TGGCAGATGTTCCACAAGCATAGATCGATGACTACGTAATGGTTCATGCTGGTTTTGCTTTGAGCATTATTGATGAGAACGAAGCTCAACAAACCTTAGATTATATTCAGCAAATAGACAAGAGTGCTGAGTAAATATCTATAAATTGATAAATAACTCTCGTAGAATCGATCTTCTGCTGATTACTCACAACTTCTTCAAACTAATCATTTAGTTTGAAGCTGAGATCAAATTAACTAGTGAGGCAAATCATGGTTGCTACTGTAAACTATTCCATCGACGAAATTAAAGATGAAGCCCGTCATTTAGTCGAAATAGGAAAAATCGGTATTCATCAGCCAATTTGTGTTCTTTGCGAGTTTATTTCCTCCAGGGAATGGATTTGTGCCGAATGTGAATTAGAAAGAAACGATTATTTATTGAGAGACCATATCTGCGATCTTTTGGCTAAAGAAGAATGGTCGGAAGATTAGGGAGGTAAAAATTGATGATACAAATAGCGATCGCACCCTCGCCAGTCGCTTCAACGGGTCACAGACCCGCAACGCGCTGGCTCGCCAATCGAGAATTAGATCGATATAATACTGC
>JBCBWB010000428.1:0-587 GCA_039817275.1 Cyanobacteria bacterium J06648_1
GACGCACAGTTCAAGGGTTACTCAGTACGTAGTAATCCAAGACATCTTATTAAAACCGGATAACATACTCTTCCGCAAGCAAAAATATTACTCACCACAAACAGGAAAAACGTATCTGGCACCCTTACCAACAGGTTATGAGGGGGAATTCGGTCCAGGAATCAAAGCTTTGGTCATGAGTCTTTATTATGGAGGAAACATGACCCAAGGAAAGTTGTTAGAACTTTTAGAAGATATTGGTATCTCGATTAGTGCAGGAACAATATCAAATTTATTAATCAACAACCAAGAATATTTTGAAGCTGAGTATAAACAAGTATATGCTTCTGGTCTAGAAAGCAGTCCTTGTCTTGAAAAGTTTGCTCAACGGGGGGAACCCCCGCACCGCAACTTTTCGCTGGCAACACTTTGACCAAACAGGTGCGCGTGTGGGGGGAGTGAACCATACAACGAATGTGATTTGCAACCCTTTATATACAATTTACCAAACAACACGAAACAAAGACCGTTTAAGTGTATTAAAAGTATTTCAAAATACTACCGAGCTTGAATTTATTCTCGACTCGTTGACATATGAGCTTTTGGAG
>JBCBWB010000429.1:0-586 GCA_039817275.1 Cyanobacteria bacterium J06648_1
GAACATCAGCACGACAGTCCAAGTGCGATCGCTCGAAAGAGCCACCAGGATAGCTAGCATGTCCCCCCAGAGCGGGGACGGGTCGCCAAGGATCGTGGACAATAACATCGGTATTATTATCAAATTCAACTATGTTTGCGTTTGGATCAGTCGGGAGCAATTCATCAGGAGGTAGTTCTGTTTCTGCTTCTTCTCGCCATAGCATGCCGCTATCTGACCGCATACTAGCTAAACCGTCGCTGGCTAGATAAAAAGCGATTTGTGCTTCAGGTAAGCGATCAAATTCTCGCCACTGATTACTACCCATTTCAAATAAGCTAATCGACGCTTCGGCTAACAAGCCTGTATCAAGATCCTTGAGCCAATGGTCGAACCAGCGAATTTGGATCTCATCGATTGGGTTTTGCGCCGATCTACCGTAATCGACTGCACCTAGTTTGCGACCCCAAGGAAGATGCGCCCAGGGTGCAACCAAAAGGTGTTGTGGCTGCTGACATTGAGCGACCATTGCCTGATAGAGATTCATTGTCCCCCGCAGGTAGGGATCGAACCAGCCACCGATATGCAGCATCGGCAGATCAACGTC
>JBCBWB010000042.1:0-32003 GCA_039817275.1 Cyanobacteria bacterium J06648_1
CCAGTGGTAAAGCTGAAGCTCTCGATGTTGTTAAAGTTAATGTGACTGTTGTATTGACTCATGTACGAGTGGACATTAACATCACCATCGAGACTAGGATAGTCGAACCCAGTGTAATTTTGATAACTCTGAAGATTGAGCATCAAGTCTTCATTTGACTCAGAATAGTCAACCACCAATCGATCTTTACCTTCACCACCGTCAATCGTGGAATTCATTGGATAAGGCATCGGCTCATCAAAATTACCAACATTGCTACTTCCAGTTGGAACAACCAGCACATCATCTTGAGTCGAACCAATCACATCAATCGCTTCGATATTGCGGAACTTAATGGTGCCAAAGCCATCGCTATATTCACCACGATTAATACTGGTCATCTCGGACAAGACTCTAGCTTCGGGAGGCAGCAGACTAAAGTCGAGTCGTAGCACATCAAAGCCTGCACCACCATCAATCGTGTCGTTACCTAAGCCAGCGGAGATGATATCGTTTCCTGCACCCGCATCAATCACATCATCAGAGAAGTTGTCATAACCTAGGTCAATCTCATCGTTACCGCTGCCAGTGGTAAAGCTGAAGCTCTCGATGTTGTTAAAGTTAATGTGACTGTTGTATTGACTCATGTACGAGTGGACATTAACATCACCATCGAGACTAGGATAGTCGAACCCAGTGTAATTTTGATAACTCTGAAGATTGAGCATCAAGTCTTCATTTGACTCAGAATAATTAATTGCCAACCTATCATTTCCCAATCCACCATCGACGAAATCATCCCCAGAACTAAGTTCAATTAGATCGTCTCCATCTAAAGCAAAGATTTCATCATCTAAAATAGTATCTGCTAAAAAATCGTCGTTTTCTGTTCCTGTAATTTTATTAGGTAGCATGATTAGAATTATTGTTCAAAATATTTTCGATTTAGATCGCATAAGAAAACTTATGTTTGTAACCACAAACACAATTTGCGATAATATATTTACTTGATAACTCTTTCCATATCTTCAGAGGTTGATATCAGTCACAGCGTAGTGATATTGAGCAGAATACTTGGAATGCGATCGCGAAGGGTAAGTATTTGACAATTCAAGCTACAGTATCTTTTTCTTTCAGGAAAATTATCATAAATTTGATTGCATCAATTAGGTTGTAAAGTTAAAGACTAATTAGATTTTCTCCAAGCCTAGGAAACCACAATTTTCTTAGATAAATTATTGATAAATCTGCTAGCAGGATGGTTATTAAAGTAGATGTGATTTACTTTTAAGAATTAGTATTGTGGTTAAATTAACTTGTTTATGGGCAATAGAAAAGCAGGAAGCAAAAATGTTCCTGCCGTATCTGATAATATTGTTGACCAAGAGTCAGAGATTAATTTACTAACCCTGAAGCTTTTTGGCTAGTAATTGATTGGTTAATTTGGGATCGACACGACCGCCAGATTTTTTCATCACCTGTCCCACAAAGAAACCTTTGAGCTTGGTTTTACCGCCACGAAACTGTTCTAACTCTTTAGGATGGGCTGCAATTACCTCATCGATCATCTTTTCAATTTCTCCTGTATCAGAAATTTGAATTAGACCCTTTTTCTCCACCAAGGCTTTTGCCGATCCGCCTTTAGTTAATAGTTCGGGTAAGATATCCTTGGCAATTTTACCGCTAATTGTTCCTTCGGTAATGAGGCTAATCAACTCAGCGAGAACCTTGGGCTTGAGTTCGGTTTCGGTAATTTTAAGATTATTGCTATTGACATAAGCCGCAATGTCTCCCATGACCCAGTTAGCGACTTGCTTAGTATCTGCACCAGCCGCGATCGCCGCTTCAAAATATTCGGCTACGGTACGATCATCGGTTAAGACTCTAGTATCATAGGCGGATAAACTTAGTTCTGACTGATAGCGATGGCGTTTACTAATAGGCAGTTCAGGTAATTCGGCTTTCCAGGACTCTAGCTGTTCGGGAGCAACTTCAATCGGCGGTAAGTCTGGTTCGGGGAAATAGCGATAGTCACTACTCCCTTCTTTGAGCCGCATACTCTTTGTCCGCTGCGTTCCTTCTTCCCAAAGACGAGTTTCTTGATAGATCGGCTCACCGTTCTCAATAGCCGCGATTTGCCGTTCAATCTCGTAGTCGATCGCTTTTTGGATGGCGCTAAAGGAATTCATATTCTTTATTTCTACCTTCGTACCAAATTCTTCTTGCCCTACGGGACGCACCGAAATATTGACATCACAACGTAAAGAACCTTCGTTCATTTTGCCATCGCTAATACCCAAATAAAGCATAATGCGACGAATTTCTTGGGCATATTCTGCCGCTTCTTTTCCTGTCCGTAAGTCTGGTTCCGAGACAATTTCCACCAAGGGAATACCTGCACGGTTGAAGTCTACTAAAGAATAAGTCGAACCATCAAGGCGATCGCTACCGCCGTGAGTCAACTTACCCGCATCTTCTTCCATGTGTAGACGAGTAACGCCAATCTTTTTTCTAACTGGCTCGGCGTTGGGCTTCTCGACGATTTCAATTTCGACCCATCCATGTTCGGCGATCGGCAGATCGAACTGAGAAATCTGATAGTTTTTGGGTAGATCGGGATAAAAATACTGCTTGCGGTCAAACTTGCTGTAGGGTGCAATTTCACAGTTGAGAGCCAATCCAGCCTTGACTGCATATTCTAGAACCTTCTCATTAAGAACAGGCAAAACTCCTGGATAGCCCAGACAGATGGGCGAGATATTGGCATTGGGATTATCACCGTCAAACTTAGTTGATTCCCGACTGAATATCTTAGTCTCGGTATTTAATTGGCAATGAGTTTCTAATCCAATTACGGCCTCATACTCTGTTTTTGCTGGTGCAGCACTAGTCATAGATTTTCTTTGCTCGGTAGGAATGTTTGGTAGAATACGATTTATTTATTCTATCTGTTTTAATTCTTCAGAAACCTGCTCCTCAATGGTTAGTCTTTGAAGTAAAACCAGATTTGGGATGGCTTTCTGGTTGCCTCTATCAATAAGAAAGATCAAAAGTAATTCGCTTTACTAGCTATTTATCAAAATTATAGGTACGTAGCCAAATTACAGCAGACAACTGTATTGAATAGTAACTCTCATTAGGATAATTCCGAAATCAAATGTAAAATGCTAGATTACTTAAACTTTCACAATATCAGTATTTTTTTATTTGCTGCATTGAATATGATTCGTACCTTAATAGTCGATGATCAAAATATCATCCGCGAAGGGATAAGAGTATTATTAGAAAATTCTACAGAAATTGAACTCGTTGGTTTTGCTCAAGATGGAGAGACTGCCTTGGCTGAAATTGGCGCGGTTAAACCAGATGTTGTGCTATTGGATATCAATTTACCTGGTATTGATGGATTTACGGTTGCTAACCAAATCGATGCCAAGTATCCCCAAGTCAAAACAATTATGCTGAGTGGCTACGAAGATGAAAGCTATGTTAGTAAGGCAGTGGCATCCAGTGCCAAAGGATATCTACTCAAAGATATATCTGCTGAAGAGCTGGAATGGTCAATTAGGTTAGTGCATCAGGGATATTCTGCCTTTAAATCTGAATTAATAACATCCCTCAGCCAAAAAGATCCCGACACATCATTAGAAGTCAAGAACACCGTAGAAGATCTAAAAGAAGTTTCTGCCCCTGAGCAGACAAGTTCTCTACCTCCATCATCACACCCTAAACGGAAAAATCATGATGAATTAGAGCTATTACTAGCTCGAAATCAGGTGCGACAGAAGTATATGACCCTAAAACAGCGGCGTCGTCATCTGGCTTGGCACGATGTCAATGTCAGTAAGGTCAGAAAAACCATGATGAGCTTTGAATTTAAGCTACTGGTATTTATCATCCTACTGGCGCTAGGATTTTTAGTATTTGTCGCTCTCTCGGGATAATTTAAATAGGTCAAAAAAACTAGGTCAGAAGATATAGATTTAGCCTATCCGTTACCAGCATTCTGACCCGCAACCTGACCAGCAACTTTTGGGAGAGCGATTGTCTCGCTACCTGGAGGGAAATTTGCCTGAGAAGTAGCTAGGGGCTGACTATTGATCTGCTGCATTAGGCTAGCCATTTCTAAAGCGTCTAGAGCATAGTTCCAGCCCAAATTGCTTTTAATTCCTGCTCGCTCTAGTGCCTGCTGCATCGTATCTACCGTTAGCACCCCAAAAATAACTGGAACACCAGACTGGAAACTTGCGGCAGCGATACCTTTAGCTGCCTCAGAAGCAACGTAATCAAAATGAGGGGTCTGTCCGCGAATCACTGCACCCAAGCAAATTATGGCATTATAGCGTCCTGAAAAAGCTAATTGGCGAGCAACCATAGCAATTTCATAGCTACCTGGCACCCAAACATAATCTACCTGACCACTATTTGGTTCAATATCAATTCCGTGGCGTTTCAAGCAATCTTGACAGCCAGAAATAAGCTTTTCCGTAACTAAATCATTAAAACGACCGATAACGATCGCCATTCGCAGATTTGATGAGTCTCCTGCAAATGTCCCTTCAAAAACAGCCATAAATAAAATCTCAAACAGTAATAATATACAAAAGAGTGCTAAAGACAGTAACAGTAGGTGATCGCCAAATGTAAGAAAGCGATCGCCATCTGCTTGATAATTGAGCAAAACTTGTGCTGTCTAAATCACAAAAAAGTTTAGCACTGCCACCGCGATCACCAGCACAGTCCAGATTCCTGAGCCAACGTAGATCAAAGACTTAGATTGCTCCCAGTTTTGAGGGGAAGCATAGGCAACAGGAACACCGATCACCATCACAAAAGAAAATAGCACTAGAGCGACAAGGGACAACTGAAATAAAATAGTCATTGTTTGATTCTCCTAAATCAAGATAGCCGAGGGCAAATCTCTAAATAAAGTTTTAAGTTGAATTTGGTTATTTTTTCCGATCTATATACGCTACCAAAAATCGACTACATCTGAGAAGGAATTTGTTACACAATGCTAGATAACGTTATCCAAACTTTTGTAAACTAGACAGATACCAAAGCCTTGAAAAAGCTATGGTTTCACAGGAGCATAAAAACAAAAATCACGCTTATTTTATAAATAATAAATGTTAGATTTTCGCGCTAGCGGTGTATTACTTCATCCCACTTCTCTACCTAGCCGTTTTGGGATTGGCGATTTGGGCGAGAACGCCTATCGATTTGTCGATTTTCTAGCTAATAGTGACCAGCAAATATGGCAAATATTACCAATCGGACCGACAGGTTATGGCAACTCTCCCTATCTATCTTATTCTGCTTTGGCAGGAAATCCGCTATTAATTAGTCCTGCAATTCTTCAGCAGCAGGATCTGTTGACCCAGGAGGAATTAGATCGTTTACCTAACTTTCCTTTAGATCAGGTGGATTTTCAGAGGGTAATCGAGACCAAAATGCCTTTGCTAAGATTAGCAAGCGATCGCTTTAAAGCTCAGGCAACGGCGGAAGATAATGAAGAGCTGGTTCGTTTTTGTAACCGACACAATGACTGGCTGAGTGACTATGCGTTATTTATGTCTCTCAAACAAGCCCATGGTGGTGAAAGTTGGAATCAGTGGTCGGCGGATATTGCTTCCCGTCAACCCCAGGCGATGGCGCAATGGGCAACCGAGCTAGCAGAGGAAATTTTCTTTCATAAGTTTGTGCAGTATCAATTCTACTGTCAGTGGCAAAATCTCAGGAGCTATGCCAACGAGAAAGGAATTAAGTTATTTGGTGATATTCCGATCTATGTAGCCCATGATAGTGTTGATGTCTGGGCGCATCGGGATATATTTCGTCTCGATCCCAAAACGGGAGAAGCTTCGCTGATGGCAGGTGTTCCCCCAGATTACTTTAGCGAGACAGGGCAGCTGTGGGGCAATCCTGTCTATAATTGGGAGGAGCTAGAGAAGACAGATTTTCACTGGTGGATCAGAAGAGTTGAAGCCATCTTAGAGTATGTCGATATCATTCGGATCGATCACTTTAGAGGGTTTCAGGCGTACTGGGCAGTACCTCAAGGTGAAGATACGGCGATGAACGGTACCTGGTTGGATGCTCCTGGGGATGAGTTTTTTCAACGGCTCGATAAACAGCTAGGTAAGTTACCGATTGTCGCCGAAGATCTGGGCGTGATTACTCCTGAAGTGGAGGCTTTGCGGGATAAGTTTAATTTCCCTGGCATGAAAATTTTGCAGTTTGCCTTTGACGACAATCGCGCCAATGGCTTTTTACCCTTTAATTATACTAATCGCAACTGTGTAGTTTATACGGGAACCCACGACAATAACACCACCGTAGGCTGGTTCTACGAGCGATCGCCCGAAGCACAGGCGAATGTGACCGATTACTTGGGCTGTGTGGGAGAAGACGGCATCCACTGGGCAATGATTCGTCTGGCTCTCAGTTCTGTGGGCAATACGGTTGTGCTGCCCTTCCAAGATATCTTGGGCTTAGGGACAGATGCCAAAATGAATACACCCTCTCAACCTACGGGTAACTGGAGTTGGCGCTGTCGAGAGGAAGCCTTTAATGATGAACTTAGTGGTCGTCTCAAGTACCTCACCTATCTTTATGGACGAACTCCCAGAGTTGAAAATTAGGAGTTAGGTTTTCTGCCCTTGGCTGACATCGTTAATAATTGCTGAGTGAACGTATTTGTCTGGTACTCAATCTTTTAAAATACTAGAGATTTGACTTAAGGATTAAATTTGAGCTTGTGAGTTGGGTAATCTATCACGCGATTGAGCGGCATCGTCACTTAGCCCAAAAGCAGTCACATAATTTGGCAGTGGCAGTGGCAAAAAATGATCTGGTTACGGTTGACAAGCTCTTAAATAGGGGTGTCGATCCTAACCTGCGGATTGTCGGTAAAAATCGAGAGCCATTGATGTTTCTGGCATTTGAGAAAAGCCAATTTAACCTGCCGCTTCAGAAAATAGGCGATCGCCGCAAAAAGAGCTACTGTATTACGGCAAAATCAGAATGTCTGCGTCTCTTACTGAGATATGGTGCCGATCCTAACCTGCGAGATAGTCTGGGGCGTACTGCTTTAGAAATTGCGATTCTTTGGTGCTTACCCGAAACTGTCAAACTATTACTCCTCTACGGTGCAGATCCCAACCTGAGAAATTTTAAGGGTCGTACTCCCTTAATCGAGAGTGTTATTCTCGGTGTTCGGGACGCTCGACCAATGGAACACAAGCTACAAATTATCCTTTATTTATTAGACAGCGGCGCTGCGATTGATGCTCAGGCAGCAGATGGCAAAACGGCCTTGATGTATGCAGTAGGTAATGCTCGTCAAGAAATAGCGGAGCTTCTCGTCAGCAGGGGAGCATCCTTAGCTATTACCAACGAGCGCGGCAAGCAAGCCCAAGATATTCTCAATCAACCTCAGATAGATGTGAGCAAACATAAATATCAAGAGTTTATCCCCGAAGGCGATCGCATTTTAGCAACCATGCTGGAGCGGCAAAACAATGATCGCCCTGGCTTCAATCATATTCCTCGTAAGTTTTAAGGTGGCAGAATGTAGATTGAGATGATCTTAGACGCTTAATCGGCGATGCTAGAGCAAAAGCGATTGGTCGGCAATTGCGATCGCCAACGATTAATCCATGTCTTCAGTCGGTTCAATAGCAATACTATCTAAAGCCCAGTGATCAAAACTAGAGCCACTATGCTGTATTTGCGACCAGCGGAATAAAGTCTGATTCGTCTGAGCAGCAGCAGGAATAGTCTCGTTAATAGTAGTCCAGCTTGTATAGGCTTCCGTGTCATAGACGGCGATTGTTGCCCAATTACGACCATTATCAATCGAGAATTCGAGGGCTACGTCTTCCCCTTCATCGGCATTTTCTCCTGCGTTAGAGCGATCGCCAAAAATTAGGTCAAAAGATATTTCTCCACCGTGGACGACATTGACTCCCGCAGTAGTGAGCTGGCGAGAATCATCGTTTCCTACTCCACCAGTAAAAAATAGCGATTGACCGTCACCAGCAAATCTTTCGTTGACCACACTGCTGCCAACGCTGTTCCACTGATCATTATTGATATCTGGCTGGAAATCTTCCCTCAGGGAATTTAAAACAGCATCTTCGTAAACGTCAATCAAATCAATCGTAATCAGGACTGTATCACTCAGACTGGGGGTGCCATTGTCTTTAACTTCAACTTCCAAGGCAAAACTGGGCGTTGTTTCATAGTCAAGAAGCATGGGATCGACAACCGTCAATTCGCCGTTACCATTGATCGCAAAAGCATCAGTATCTCCTGACTGGATTTTGTAGGTAAAGGATTGGTCTAAATTAGCATCGTCTACAATTACCGTCCCAATCAATGTCTGAGCCGCGCTATTTTCTTCCAGGTTAAAAGTTGCGTCTATACCTTGGGGAACAAAATTTGGCAGTTCGGCGGAGACATTAACATTATCTAAACCCCAATTGTCATAGGTCGAGCCGCTTTGATTTAATTGTCGCCAGCGCAAATTGGTAGCAGAAGTTTGAGCTACATCAGGAATAGCTGCTAATACAGTTGACCAAGAAGTATATTCCTCAGTATCGTAGGCGGCGATCGCCGACCAATTAACGCCTTCATCGAGGGAATACTCTAGAACTACATCCTCCCCAGGATCGGCATTTTCACCGCCGTTTTCACTATTGCCAAAGATGAGGTCGAAGGAGAGAAAGTCCATCTCAGTCAAGTCGAGAGCGTTACTAGAGGCAAATCTAGCGCTACCTCCAGGTTCTCCCCCAGTAAAAAAGAGGGACATGCCGCTACCGCCAAAATTATCATTGGCGATCGCATTGCTAACTTCTTGCCATTGATCGAGATCGGATTCAAAATCGTCAGTTAGGGTTGTAGGGTTGGATTCTATATCTGGATCGTAGAGAAAAATATCAGAGCTATCCCCATCAGTGTTCCAAACTACTTTATTGCCCGAAATCTGCGGATTTAAATCGTCTACATCATTGTCTGTGAGCTGAATTGTTTCGTTGCCGTCGTAGTAAAAAATTTCCCAATTATCATCGACGTAACTACTCCAAACTAGATTATCTCCCGAGCCATCTACCGCAGTTGAACCGAGCGCACCACTAGAAGTTTCAGTGCTATTAGGATTTAGCCGATCGTTAAAATCATTATCAGTAATTTGTACAGTAGTGGTGCCATCGTTACGAAACAGCTCAAAGTCGTTGCCGTCCCATTGACTCCAGATTACATTCCCATCAAAAAAGCCCTGAAGCGAGACTGAACTATCATTGGCAATTTCCACAGTGGAATTACCATCATAAAGATTTATTCGGTCTTTCCGTCCTCCCGTATAAGACTCCCAGGCTACCAAATCGCCAGAAACCAGAGGACTAACTCCATTATCCGTAAGTGCGATCGTCTCCGTACCGTCGTAAAGATAGATCGTGTTGCCATCTCCCTTCCAGACTACATTTTGTCCAGAACTATCGACAGAAGCTTCTCCGATATTATTATCGGTTAATTGCTGAGTTATCTGACTGCTACCGTCGTAGGTATAAACTTCAAATAAATCCCCTCCTGGACTAAATGAAGGAGCGCTACGCCAGGTAATTTGATTTCCGACCAATTTCTCATCGTAGACATAAGGCTCGTCAGTTAATTGAGCTGTATCATTGCCGTCGTGATAAAAAAGCTGCCACTTATTAAGATAAGCATTCCAAAGAATACCTTCGTCCGAAATTTGAGGTTCGGCGATAAAATTTTCTCCCGTCCCTGGAACTAAAACACTACTGTTACCATCGAATAAGATCAGATCTCGTCTATTCTCGATCCAAACAATCTCGTTACCAAAGATGTCGGGGGATTTAGAAATACCATTGTTAGTTAATTTAGTAATTACCATATTTTGCTCAAATTGCTCACGCCATTAGAATTTCGACTAACACCAAATTAGTCGTCTCAAATTTGACTTGGGCTTAATCTGAATGTCCTCTGAGAATTCACATAAATCCTTTGCAGACTGATGAGAAATACTGAGATTAGAGAATCGGACAATTTTAGCCTTGCCGCAACATTAAATCTACGGGTCAGACGAAAAAAATAATGGTGAGAAAACCAGGAATAGAGTTCTCGTCCAATAAACAACATCTTGCAGTTAACCCAACTTGTCGGCTGTAATGTTGTTAATGTACTAGAGCAAATTGACCAACGGTCAGAGCACAAAGGCGCATAGTTCGCCGCATGTGTCCGTCGTTTTATATGCGGAGCGGTTATCCGAAGGTGTACCCTTTAGGGATCCTTTAGGACGGCGGAGTAATCTCTGACCTATGAAACTTGATTCAATTGCTTGAGTGGTAGGACAAAAGCGATCGCCAATTAAACCGATAAAGATACTTAATGCACAAATTACTAAACCAGCTTGGGAAATATTGGCTATTTTCTACCTTATTGATTCTGACGACAATTACGACTCTTTCTCTGTGGCCTCTCGATAGTTTACCTGCCGTACCAGGCACGGATAAAACTCATCATTTTATTGCCTATGGCGCATTGATGTTGCCTACCGCTTTGAAAAAACCGAAGTATTGGCTCTTAATTACTCTGTTGTTCGTTATCTGTAGTGGCGCGATCGAACTATTTCAACCCTACGTAAATCGATATGGAGAATTTGAAGACATGATTGCCAACATCTCTGGCTTAGCCTGTGGACTGATTGTTGCCGAGATTCTTAAACGGCTGTTTCCTGCCGATTCGAGCTTGAAGTAGGAAGAACGCTCAGTTTTCGTTATTAGTCATTCGTCATCAGTCCTAAAGGGTACTGCTACGCATATAATCAGTCATCATAATCCCCAATACTCAATTCTTTCTTCGAGCCAGCCAGATTCTTTCCAGTTGGCGATCGCCTGATTGACCTTGGCGCGTAACTCTTTATATTGCAAACCCTTGGGCAAAACTACCGCTAGCGCCGCCCCCGATAATCTTTCAGGCAGCAGTTTGTAGGCAGGATATTCTTGGGTTAAACCTGTCAAGATAGAGCGATCGCCAGCAAAAGCATCAGCCTGATTGGTTTCCATTATTTCTAAGGCGGCTTGATAAGAGTCAACGCCAACTAGAATCGCCTTGGGGATTTGCGCCCGAATTACGGCAATGGTAGCGGAATTATTGAGGACAGCAATTCTTCGCAAACCTAGATCTTTTGCATTTTCAATCTGCTGATTTTTGGTAACTATACCCGTACCGTCGAGATAGTAGTAAGGACTAAAATCGACAATCCGACTGCGGGGAGTTGTCACCGCGACTCTAGCGATCGTAATATCTACCTCATCTTCGAGAACTACCTGTAATCGTTCTACGTTATCGACAGGCAACAAGCTTACCGCTGCATCTTCTCCTAGTAATTCTGCTCCTAACTGGCGCGCAATATCTATCTCTAAACCCGTTAGATCGCCAGCATCATCTGTAAAACCCAAGGGACGGACATTTTCCTTGACAGCAACTTTCAACTCTCCTTTGGCTTCAATCTTTGACCATTCCCGCGCGGCTAGAGATTGAGGCAGAATTATCAGTAAGGCGATCGCTATGGATAAATTCAGAAGATATGAAAAGTTCAAAAGCCGATTTTTCATGATGCTGTCAATTAGACTGAGTGAAGCAAAGTTAACACCTGACGTGGATTGTGCAGCGTAATAATTTGTTTTGCTTGATATTGAGCTAGTGTAGCAACAATTTGGGGGCGATATAGTCGGGGAAAGTTCCAGACATACAGAAGATCCAGACCGACTGAATAAACATCAATTAAAACAGCAAAACTCGGCTTCATAATCAAAACCGAGTCTCAGAAAATTTGATGCCATGTAATTAAACTAAAAATTTAATTTTAATCTAGACAGCTAATACTTAGCTTGCAGATTTGGCTACTTCAACTACCTTAGTAAAAGCGTCAGGATCTACCATAGCTAGCTGTGCCAACATCTTACGGTTTAGACCAACTTCTGCTTTTTTGAGCTGATAAGTCAGCTTACTGTAGCTTAAGCCATTCATTCTCGCTGCGGCATTGATACGAGTGATCCACAGACGACGAAAATCACGTTTGCGCTTACGGCGATCGCGATAGGCATTACGCAATGCCTTCATTACCTGCTGGTTAGCAGTACGAAATAGTTTGGAATGAGAACCACGAAAGCCTTTTGCTAGCTTGAGGATCTTTTTACGGCGTTTACGGGCGACGTTACCCCGTTTTACTCTACTCATGATTAATAGTTAAAGATTTTGTTCGGTGAAAATTACAGTTAAATTGATAAATTTTGCTTATAGATTTAGCTGTAGGGCATCATCGTGCGGATTGCTTTCTCGTCAGTCTCATGCACTACTGCCATGTTTGATAGGCGACGACGGGTACGCTCTTTACTTTTGCGTTCTAGTAAGTGATTCTTAAAAGCTTTACGACGCATGATTTTTTTGCCGCTGCCAGTGACACGAAAACGCTTGGCAGCAGATTTTTTGGTTTTTAGCTTAGGCATGAACTAGAGATAATTAGACACAATTCCTGATTATACTCTGATTCATCGAGTGAAGACAAATTTTTTCAGAGCCAACACCATAGCTAAGATTAAAGCTTATTCAGGGCAGACATAAGCGCCTGTTGTCCAGCCACCTGATATACCTGGCTCAAATATTGCTGTACTGCATCCGCATCGGCAGAAGAGAGGGGTATTTCTCCCAGAATATCCGATACAGTTTTCTGCTCCATCGGTGGCACGATCGCCACTAAGCTAGATTCTAATGGTTCGTTATACTGCCAGAAGCCTTGGGGTTCTTCCTTAGCATCCTGAGCGATGGTTAAATTTAGCTTGGCGACGGTAGATGCAGGCAAAGGGGCTTTAAGCGCCTTTTTGGCTTTTTGACTGCGAATCTGCCGCAAACGCTCAATAATCTGGTTTTTTGTCCGTCCCCGAAGCTGAAAGATAATAAAGGGATCTTCGCTAAAGCGATCGGCTAATTGATAGTAAACTGCGGCAATATGCTTGCAGGGATTGGCTTTATCTGGGCAATTACAGCGCGATCGCACGTCATTGAGAGTAAAGGGAAACAGGCTTAAACCGCTAGCAGTAAAAACAGCTTCAATAGTTTCTGGCATTTCTCCCGCCAATAGCTGCGCGGAAAATACTGCCTTCTCCGACATTTTGTTGATCACAAAATTCCAGTCTTCATTACTAAAGGAATCTAGGGAAAGAGACACCCGATAGGGTTTATTATCGCTCCCCTGTACTTCGGCTTTGGCTCTAGAGTTAGCGAACTCCATGCTTAGGACATTTCCTTCTCTAGCGTAGCTGCGCCCTCTTTCTAGGCGTTTTTTGAAACGATAGGATGCTAGTAAATCTAACCAGCGTTCTACCCACCATGCTTGCTTTTTTACTTCAAAGTTGGTCATTTTTTAGAAGCTCTAGGCTTTAGGCTGTAAGCTTTAAGCTGCGGATACTTCGCGCTACACTTCAAGCTTTTGGATACTTTGATAATCTTATTATTATTAGCGAGCTAATTTCTCACCTTATAGAAGGTTTCGAGGCTATCGCGATCGCCAACGAAGCGCCAGTGCCAGGGTTCGTAACTGACGCCCTGTTTGTTATCCTGGGGAAAAGACAGTTCAAAACTATATTTTAAAGCATTTTGTTCTAGCCAGCGGAAAGCAGGAGTATCAGCAAAGGTAGTTTCTAGATGAGTTTCTGGAGCAGTAGCATCACCAATATCAATCGCATAGCCCGTATGATGTTCGCTATAGCCTGGAGGGGCGCTTACTTCAGCTCTTTTGGCAGCATCCTGGACTCGCTGTTCTTTGACGTCAAAAAATAGATATTCCTGGGTTTCATCATCTCGAAAACCAGAAAGTGCCGCGAGGGTAATCCCTTCAGCCTTCGCCGCGGCTAACATCTGCTGGAACTTGTCGGCGGCGGCGGGACGCATTTTGATCCTACCATCAGCCGTCACGGGAATTAGCTCTGATTCTGGCGCAACCTCGTAAGGTAAATGCCCTAGCAAGTCATTTTTTGGCTCGACTTGAGGTGTTACAGCAGGTTCAGGTTCAGGTTCAGGTTCGGTAACGACAGTGGAAGATTCGACAGGCGGCTCACTTACTACGGTTTCAACTGATTTACTTTCTCCGAGCAAACGGAGGGACACAAATCCCAAAATGCCCAGCAAGATTACCCCACTAGCAAGTAGAGGTAAGGTTAACCCCTTGCTTTGAGGCAGCTCCGCGTTTTCTCTAATTGCCTCTGGAATTTCAATTTCTTCCATCATTTATTCAACGACTAGTAAGTTTGTTTGCTAATTATTAGTCTTTTGTGCCACATTGTCTCGTGATGCAGCCAGACATACGGCTTGTGCCACGGCAGGGGACACTCTAGGATCAAATACGGAGGGAATAATATGCTCGCGATCTAAATCGGCATCAGCTACCAAACTAGCGATCGCCTTAGCGGCTTCAAGATACATATTGGTGGTAATTGCCGAGGCTCGACAGTCTAATGTGCCGCGAAAAACCCCAGGAAAGGCTAACACATTATTTATTTGATTGGGATAGTCGCTACGCCCTGTTGCCATTACTGCTACGCGATCATAAATCAATTCTGGCTGAATTTCAGGAATCGGATTTGCCATAGCAAAGACAATCGGCTGCTCTGCCATTGTTTGCACCATTTCAGGAGTAACAACTCCTGGGGCGCTGACTCCCAGAAAGATATCCGCATCCTGCATAGCATCTGCTAGACTGCCTTGTTCGGCAACGGCAAACTGCTGTTTACTAGGATTTAAATTATCTCTTTGAGCTGAAACAATGCCCTGAGAATCACACAAAATAATCTGATTTACTCCTGCCTTACGTAGCAACAGAGCGATCGCAATTCCCGCTGCTCCCGCGCCGTTGATGACAATCTTAACCTGAGCTAGCTCTTTACCAACTAATTTAAGCGCATTATACAAGGCTGCCAAGACCACGATCGCCGTACCGTGCTGATCGTCATGGAACACGGGAATGTCCAGCTCCTCACGTAATCGCCGCTCAATCTCAAAACAGCGGGGAGCAGCAATATCTTCTAGGTTTACGCCGCCAAATACGGGGGCAATTTCTTTGACTGTTTTGATAATTTCTTCTGTATCTTGAGTCTCCAGAGCGATCGGGAAAGCGTCAATCCCCGCAAATTCTTTGAACAGCAAAGCTTTACCTTCCATTACAGGTAAAGATGCCTCTGCCCCCAAATTGCCTAAACCCAGGACGGCGCTACCGTCGGTGACAACCGCTACCGTATTGCTTTTGATCGTCAGATCGTAGACTTTATCTGGTTCTGCGGCGATCGCCCGACAGATTCTACCTACTCCAGGAGTATAAGCCATCGCTAAGTCAGACTGGGAATGGAGCGGTAGTTTGCTCTCCACGCTGATTTTGCCCCCTTGATGGATCGAAAAAGTGCGATCGGTATAGTTAATTACCTTGACGCGGGGTAGGCTCTTAATCGCTTCAATAATTTTGTCTCCCTGTTCAGTGCTAGAAGCATCAATCATCAGTTCTCGATGGGTAAACTTGAGATTGCGCTGGAGCAAAACAATGTCCCCCAAGCTGCCGCCGTGAGTTGCAATGGTGCTCATAATTGAGGCTAAAGCACCAGGGCGGTTGGGAATCTCTAACTCGATCTTAAGGCTGAAGCTGGCGCTGGGATTTAAATCTACCATTGTTTATTCCTGTTACGGAGAGAATTAAACATTGTAAAACTTTTCGTCCTCCTGATTCCGATCTCGGTCGCTATGACAAAGACATAGTTGGCTTTTACAGATTTGAGGCGGCAGACTTGCTAAACAAGACTCGATAAACGGGTAAATTCTGCCGTGAGACATGTAGCTCTCTTTCTGTCGGTATAGATAAAGGATTTTCTGCTAACCATTCCTCTGCATGTTTTTGAGTCAAATAGGAATGAGCGCCAAAGCGATCGCGCATCTCTACTGCTACCTCTTTGATATCTGACTGTAAAAAGACTTCGCCTCCTTCAGCTAAAAAATCTACCAGCACATTAACCAATTCTGACTGCACCACCCGACGCTTATTATGCTTTTTCTTAAACCAGGGATCGGGAAACTGCACCGAAATAGTTTTGAGACTATTAACGGGTAAAGACTCCAATAGTACCTGAGCCGAACTGTTCATATTGCCGAACAAATAGTGCAGATTGCTTAACCCTAATTCATCTCGATCTTGGTTAGCCAGATTGACCAGTTGCTGACGGATTTCAATTCCTAGATAGTTACGCTCAGGATACTGCTGTGCCATTTCTAACAGAAACCTGCCCCTGGCACAGCCGATGTCTAGGTGAATTGGACAATTCAAATTAGCATAAATCTGCTGCCAATCTGGGATGGGCAGAGGCTGCTGAAATTTGCTGCTGAGAGGATTAACGTGCTGACGAATGCGGGGAGACATAAAGAAAAAGCAACTACAGGCGATCGCAAGATCTTATTTTAAAAGACAAACTAGACAAGAAACTAAGATTCTTTCGCATTGATGCTAATTACAGTACCGCTAAAGTCATAAATATTACCCTGTAGCTGAATCGATGAGCCAATTTTAACTTTTTTACTCCCGCTCAAAACGTAACCACCGTTGGTTACTTCGGCTCTGCCCCCGAGGGTCAACAGCAGGTCTTTGATCATGGCTACTTCAGGACGAGGATCGGGCAAGGCTTTAACCGTACCGTCTGGCTGGGGTACGGGAGTAGTGCGGGGCAGCACCTCGCTAGCGATTAAGTCTACTTTTCCTGCGGGCTGATTCCGAATTACTATGTCTGCCTTTTTGCCTGGCTCAAATTCCTCTTCCAAAATACTGTAGTCGCCAACGCTTAATCCTCGGACTAATACTTTGACCTCAATTGGTTTCTGTTTAGTTTGGGCAACAATTTTATTGGTGTATGGTGTCCCAGGAGAGAAGAATACTCCGACCATAACCAACAAAATCACGCCAGCAGCAGCTAAATCTAGTAGGCTCAACTTGCCAAATAGTCTTCCTTTTGAGTCAATAATCTTCATAATTAGCGATCACAATTTCGATGATCTGAATTATTTGCGTTTATATTATGTCACTTGCGATCAGTTTTTTAAGAAGCAGGTCAGCAGGGCGGACAACGCAAAGAAACAAATATATTCTTGAAGTTGTTTAGACTTTGGCAAAGAAAGCCAGATTTACAGGCAGAGAAAATTGAATTCTTACTTAAGATTTAGGTGTTAGAAAAGGCTAAGAAGTTGTGCGGCAACAGGTCGGCAACAGAGATTAATTTGAGTTTAATCAGAGTGAGATCATTATGGTTCAATCAACTGGAAACCGTCATCAGGAAATGCTGGAGATTCTAGTGGCCGTTGCCTGGATCGACGGAGAAATTCAAGCTGAAGAAAAAGAGTTCTTAACCAAAATTGCCGTAGAGCAAAATCTTATTTCGGCAGCAGAACTAGAAGATTTGCTAGCACAGCCCAAAAACTATTCACCAGAAAAATGTTACCAGCTATTGGAACAGTATTTAGGCGCAGATCCCAATCCTGCCGATTACGATCGCCTTTTAGCTGCCGTTAGCAGGTTGATTTATAGCGATGATGATATTGCCACGGAAGAGGCAGAGATATTAACCAAAATCCAAAATCTAGACCCTCATAATTCTCAAGCTCACTCTCCTTTTGATCGCCTCATTGGTAAGCTGCAAAAGTTATATCGAGCGGGTGTCAATCAAAATACTAAGTAAGCAATAAATCTCTGTCTTACTGCTCATTCCATAATCTGAGATAAATATAAACAAATACTGAGGCGATCGCTAGCAAGATTGTTGCTGCTGCTGCGGCATAGCCAAACTCAAAGCGGGAAAATGCCTGTTCGTAGATATAGTAAACTAGCAAATTAGTGGCATTTAGAGGCCCTCCTCCAGTAATGATATAGACCTGCTCGAAACTGCGGAGAGTAAAAATTGCCGTAGTTAGAACGGCAAAAATCAAGGTGGGAGTTAGCCCTGGCAGAGTAATATACCAAAACTTTGCCCAGCCGTTCGCCCCATCTAATTCCGCTGCTTCATAACGAGATTGGGGAATTATCTGTAATCCAGCCAAAAAAACAATTAGGTTAAAGCCCAACTGTTTCCAACTGCTGAGTAAAATTAGCACTGGCATTGCCCAAAAGGTACTGCTCAACCAAGATATTGGCTCTAAACCCAGCGTTAACAGTAAATCATTAACTCTACCATCGGTTTGAAATAGCCAGCGCCAAGCCAATCCTACCGCTACTAAAGAAGTAATTGAGGGGATGAAGTAAGCCGTCCGTAATGCTCCGCGTAAAGTAAGGGAGCGATTGAGTAAGACTGCTAAACCCAGAGGGATAACAATCGTGGGAATCACCGTGGCAACAGTAAAATAAACCGTATTGCCCATCACTTGCCAGAAGTCAGCATCGGTAAAGAGTCTTTGATAATTTATGAGTCCGATCCACTCAATGCCCGTTACGGTAAAGCTACCTTTAGTAAAGCTGAGATAAAGCAAATAGGCGATCGGATAAAACAGAAAAATTCCCAAGACTAGCAGTGCAGGGGCAAGAAATATTCCTGCGGCTACGGCATCGCGATCGAGCCAAGCTGAAATTGGGTTTGATTTAGACATAATTGCTCATATTTGGTAAGTAATTAGTCTGGCGGCAATTATGTTCTTTCAGGGAGGGGAGGGTCGGAATCCTGAAGCTTTGCTGAGAATCAATTAAACATAACAATGGGAACATGCTCGATAACATGTTCCCATGGCTGGAGATAGATTTTGGCAATTGTCAGATATTTTGATTTTAGTAGGCAAGAGTTTCTAAAGTTTCTTTGAGGTAACGGCGTACCTGCTGGTCTAGTTCTACGTCACTGCCGATTCTTCTCTCTTGTTGCCAACGCTGAAAACCAGAGCTTTTGGCGATCGCCTGTCTTAAACTAAACCAAATTTCCTGGTCTTTTCCATTTGAAGCAGCGATAGTTGAGTTTGTCATGTATGTAAATTTCATATTACTCTATACAACTAAGTTTAGCTCAAGCAGAAGGGGAGTCTGTAATTCTAAATACATAAATCAAGAATTTACTCGACAAATTTTAGTAAAACTTAATTTGCTTGATTTTGTTCGAGAGTTGTCTTGGTCAACCCTGGTATTCGTTTGACCCAGAACCCTAAGGTTGTAAAATTACGGGCAATTTCCTCTGAAGTACAGGCTTGTGTCTGAGCCAGTTCTGACTCTTTGGTTGATAAAACTTGCAAAGCACTTAAGGGAATCTGGAGGAAAAGATTGCTGCCCAAAAAAGCGAGAATGGCGATCGCTAACCCTAAAGCGCGATTACGAGGTAAGAATAAAATATCTATATTGCTGAACGTCGGCGCCAGGATATATAAAAAACCTAGACTGATGAGCATCAAAATTGCCGCGATCGTACTCAATAATTTTTGTTGCTTTGTTTGGAAGCGAACGAGAATTTTTTTCTGATTTTCAGTCAGAGTTTCTGGTTTGAGAGATAAAAATAAAACGCTGAAAATATTAAAAGGACGATATAGCTGCATCAACAAAATAGGCACAATAGCAATTAAGACTAGTAGTGGCAGTTCAATTACATAGCTATACCGTTCGCCCGTACACAATCCAACCAAGGTTATTGTCAGAAAAAGGGGGAACATAATTATTCCCCCCAGATGAATCCACAAAAAAAGTTCAGAACGAGTTTTCATGTCGTTTAATAGAGCATTAAATCTATTATTGCTAAATATTATTGGGTAAATATTTTAGTTTAATGCCAGAGGCGAGGAAATTAGCGATCGCCAAATTAATCTCCTCAGCTAGTTTAAATCTTAGCTAGTGGCTAATGTACGACGTTTCAAGACTAGTTCGTAGGCCTCGATAATATCTCCTTCTTTCCAGTCAGAGAACTTAGCTGCACCGATACCACATTCAAATCCTGTGTTGACTTCTTTGACATCGTCCTTCATCCGTTTTAAGGAACTTAGATCGCCTTCATGAACGATTTTGTTGCCTCGACGAACTCGGATCTTGCAGTTACGAACGATTTTGCCCGATAGAACATAACAACCAGCAACCGCACCGCGACCAACAGGGAAAACAGCTCGAACCTCAACCTGACCGAGACTTTCTTCAACCTCTTCAGGATCGAGTAAGCCCTCCATTGCTCCTTGAATTTCATCCAGCAGTTTGTAGATGATGTTGTACTGACGAATATCTACGCCTTCGCGATCTGCTGCCTGACGAGCGCCTGCTGCCAGAGTAGTATTAAAGCCAATGATAACTGCGCCACTGGCGGCTGCCAAATCTACGTCGGTTTCTGAGACTTCCCCAGGAGATGCCATCAGAGTTCTAATCTGCACTTCATTTTGCGGTAGCTGCTGCAATGAGCCGAGGATTGCCTCTACAGACCCTTGAACGTCAGCCTTGATAATAAGGTTAAGTTCCTTCAGGTCGCCTTCTTGAGCCTGGGCTGAGATGCTGCTGAGACTAATCCGACGAGAAGATAACGACTGGAGTAAACGAGTATCCCGCTGCTCGATCGCCCGTTGATCGGCGATTGCTCTGGCTTCTTTTTCATCTTCGTAGACATCAAACTCATCCCCTGCTTCTGGAACCTCATTGAGTCCGAGAATCTCCACGGCAAAAGAAGGAGTTGCAGCATCTACTTTGTGACCCGCATCATCGATCATGGCTCGAACACGACCCAGAACAGAACCAGCCACAATGCTATCTCCTACTCTCAAAGTACCGTTCTGCACTAGCAAGGTTGCCACAGGACCGCGATTGCGATCAAGATTAGCTTCAATCACAGTTCCCTTCGCCAGACGGTCTGGATTAGCAGAAAGCTCTTCTACTTCGGCTACTAGGAGAATCATCTCCAGTAACTCATCCAAATTATCTCCTTTGAGGGCGCTCACAGGCACCATCGTCGTGTCTCCACCCCAATCTTCGGGTACTAATCCCTGTTCGGTTAATTCTTGCTTAATGCGATCGGGATTGGAGTCTGGTTTATCTACCTTGTTGATCGCAACTAAAAGAGGAACCTCCGCCGCTTTAGCATGACTAATTGCTTCTTTTGTTTGGGGCTGTACGCCATCATCTGCGGCTACAACTAAAATAGCGATGTCAGTAACTCTGGTTCCTCTGGCTCGCATTGCCGTGAAGGCCTCGTGACCAGGAGTATCTAAGAAAACGATCTGCTGCTGCGCGCCATTGTGTTCCACATCTACGTGGTAAGCACCAATATGCTGAGTGATACCTCCAGCCTCGCCAGAGGCAACCGTACTCTTGCGAATTGAATCAAGCAGAGTAGTTTTACCATGATCCACGTGACCCATGATCGTCACTACAGGTGGGCGAGTTTGCAAATTCTCTAGGTCATCAGCATCTAACATTTCTGTATCTTTGATTGCGGCTGACTTCTCTTCTGGAGTTTCTACGATCACCCCTAATTCTTCGGCAACCGAACGGGCAGTTTCCAAGTCAAGTGTTTGGGTAATGTTGACCGGTATGCCTTTAAAGAATAGATTTCTGATAATGTCTGTTTCGGGTGTATTGAGCCTTTCTGCAAGATCTCTAACTGTTAAATTATCAGTCAGGGTGATCGATTCGGCTAAAACTGGAACAGCATTTTTGCCTTTTGGCTGGCGTTCAGTTTTTTGGGTTTTCTCTGTTTTAAATGATGGCTTACGAGGCTTCTTAGTTGCTGTGGCTGCCACAGGCTGCTGCATCGACTTGGGCTTGGCAGGACGAGCCGTAGACAAGCTGAAAGCTTTATTTACCTGAACTGAGTTAGCATCTGACTCATCAAAGTCATCATCATCCAAGATTGGCTTCGGTCCGCGACGTTTTTTCGCTTTACCTTTAAGTTTGGACTGCTTGCTATCATCCTCTTCTTCATTTTCCCACTCTTTTACCTTCCGTGGTGGAGCAGGGCGCTTGAGACGAGTAACTTTCTTGACTTCGATATCGTCAGTTTCGATATCTTCGCTATCGATGCTTTCTGGAGTCTCCTCATCAGCGCTATCTTTCTTCGCTACTTTGCCTACTACCGCCTGTACTTTTTGAGGTCGGTTGAGCTTAGGAAGAGGAGCAACAACCTTTTTCTTCTTCTCTGCTGGCTCTGATGACTCCGTTTTACTTTGAGGCGGCTCTGCCGAGCGTATTTTGGGCTTGATTGGCGATTGGATTAAATTCCGCGTACTAGTTTTCCTAGCTTGAGGACGAGATGGAGGGGCAGAGAGCTTTGGTGGCTGTACCGAACTCACTTTGGCTGATGGAGCTACAGCTTCTTTTTTGTTGGGTGCAGATTCAGCTTGAGGCGGTTTTGGTGGAGCTGATGATCTACTTGGCACACCATTTGCTGTCGGTGCTTTCGGTCTTGATGGCGGTGTGACTAATTTTGGTGATTGTCCGCTGGAGCTAGAGGTCTGAGTTTCTGGGCTATCGGAGCGATGGTGAACAGCCAGAATCTGCTGTTTGCGTTTTGCTGGGGCTTTAATTGCTTTACTGCCTTGCTTTTGACTATTGTTAGTTTTCTCAGCGCGAGGGGACTTGGCTGCCATCGATCTAACTCTTGCTGCATCGTCTGCCGTAATTGTACTGCTATGGCTTTTCACTGCAATATTGAGCTGTTCGCAAATTTCTTTAATATCTTTATTGTCCAAATTCAATTCTTTCGATAATTCGTATATTCTAACTTTGCCGTTGTTCATCCACTATGCCCCTCAGTTGACTGTTTGTATTTTATTTGACCATTTGTTTATCCATGTAGTCTTTCATGTGTTTAAATTCATAATCACAGACTGTCTTGGGTCACATATGTGATTTTTGATAAAAATTTACTATTTCGATCTCAGACAAGGATCTAAATTAAACCACAAAATAATTCAGAGTAAATTTTAGATTATGGCTAATAGTAATTTATCTACAGTCTTATTTTAGAGAAAAACAACAGATTATAGATCTAGTCTGGCGCTTTATGTTGAACAATTTATATTTTGTGGTCAAACTCTGACATTATTCAGCTTAAACGTTCTTGTAAACTTTGATAAATATTGGGGTCAACTTTGGTTCTCAAAGCACCTTGGAGGCGATTTTTATTTTTCGCCGTGCTGAGACAATCATAATTGGGGCATAGGTAAGCCGAGCGTCCCATTCCCTGGTCTAGCTGAACTGCCTGACTAGATGCCAAGCGTACGATGCGCCAGAAATGGGATTTGGGCGCATTTTTCTTACATGCGACACATCGACGATAGTTGACCTGATTCAAACCTGAAGCTCTGGGATAAAGTGTTATGGCAATTGTTAACTTTAGATGTTGACAGAATTAATCTAAACCAATCAGCTAGCCAGAAAGAGAGGATAAATTTTTAGCGTCTCTCTTTCCGCATAATAACGCTAGATTTAATTTTAAGTTTCTGTTTCTGCTTCTGACTCGGAAGTTGCGGCATCTACTTGATCGACGGCAGGCTCTTCAACCACATCGGAGACATCGGTAGTAACTGCATCTGCTGTCTCTGGTACTTCTGATATTTCATCTGCCGTTGCTGATGTTTCAGTCTCCACATCTACCTCGGCGATCGCCTCAGATTCTGCGGCTTCTGCTTCATATTCTGCTAACTCTTCAGCTTGGGCAGCGGCTCTAGCTCTGTCAGCTTCAGCTTGAGCTGCCCATTTTGCCATTTCCGCCTCTTCGTCAAACTTATCAACATCTTTGATATCAATTTTCCAGCCAGTTAAACGAGCTGCCAGTCTGACATTTTGACCTTCTTTACCGATCGCCAAACTGAGCTGATCTTCTGCGACCAAAACCACAGACTGTTTATCTTCTGTATTGGCTAAAACTACGCGATCCACTCTAGCAGGACTGAGAGAATTAGAGATATAGGTTGCGGGGTCGGGCGACCAGCGAATTACATCAATTTTTTCCCCTCGTAGCTCATTTACTACTGCCTGAATTCTCGAACCTCTAGCGCCGATACAGGCTCCTACCGGGTCTACATCTCGCTCTACGGTATCTACGGCAATTTTGGTACGGACACCAACGTGGCGAGAAGGAGGATGGGCTTCTCGGGCAACGGCGACAATACGTACAATTTCCTCTTCAATTTCAGGAACTTCGTTACTAAACAGCTCTACGACTAAACCTGCTGTAGCTCTAGAAACCATGAGTTGAGGAGCGCGGCTAGGGGTGTCTCTAACTTTCTTCAGATAAACTTTGAAGGTTGTATTAGAGCGATAAGTGTCGTTTGGTAGCTGTTCCCGTTTGGGTAGTTCTGCTTCCACCTCTGGCTGTCCTAGACCGCTCGTAACAGCAACGATTGCTGATTGACGTTCAAAGCGAACGACCCTTGCCTGGAGAACTGTATCTTCAAGGTCTTGGAACTCTTCTTGAATTAATAAACGCTGTTGATCCCGCAGCTTTTGCAATAAGACTTGTTTGGTCTGGATTGCTGCCATCCGCCCAAAATCTTTTTGTTCTGGGGTAACGTCTACTAGTACTGAATCCCCTACCTGAATCTCCGAATCATCTACCTGCTCTTGAACTTCGCTTAGAGCAATCTGATGGTCGCGGTCTTCAATCTCTTCTTTGCTGATGTCCACAATAACCTTTGTGGTTAAGATCTGGAATCCTTCTTCTTCGGTATCTAGTTGAACATTGAAGTTTTCAAAGTATTCTTCGTCATACTCTTCGTGGCGGTCTTTGGAGCGGCGAAATTTTTCATACCCCTTAATCAAGGCCTCTCTCAAGGCTTCTTCTACAGAACTGCTGGGGAGGTTGTATCTTTGACTAATTTCATCGATTGTTGCCTTTAAGCCAGGCAAACTAACTATAGTCATGGAGTACTCCTAAAATAATAAAATAAATATTATGGTCGCCAAGGGCAAACTGTGAGCTTAGTTTGACCCTAAATTAGCTATCTTCTAGCTGTACCTTGGCTACCAAGTCACGGGGAATTGCGATCGCTTTACCTTTATCGTTGATGTGAATTGCGGCATCATCTCGTTTTTGTAGCCGTCCTTGCCACTGTTTTTTGTTCTTATAGGGAGCAAAGGTTTTGACGCTAACCCCAAAACCCTTAAAAGCAACGAATTCTCTGTCTGTGGTCAAAATGCGAGAAATACCAGGACTAGAAATTTCTAAAACATAAGCCCCAGGAATGACGTCCGTTAGGTCTAGTTTTTCTTCCAAAATACGGCTCATTTGTTCGCAGTTTTCGAGACTAGTATCTCCACTAGGGTTTCTGACATCTATTCTTAAAACTGGTGGTGTTTTATTGGTTTGGAACACAGCATCCACCAGCTCTAAGCCGAGTTCACGAGCTAAAGGAGATGCTAATTCAATAATTTTGGGGACAACGGGATGAGTCATGACTCGCCAAAGATTTGATTTTCTGATCAACTCACCAAAAGGTTAGTTGTAACTATGGTTAATTTTGACAACAAAAAAAGCGGGCGTCCCCCACTTTCATGATGCTTAAAATTCCGCAAGCACCAACTATCACTTTGCTTTGCCTGCGTTTCTGAAATACATCATACCAATAAAATCAAAGTTACGACAATTATTCGACTTTGAGTCCGCTCTAGGTCAAAACAAAGAGACATAGCGGTAGAATACTCAACTTAGATCTTAAAACCCAAGCTAAACACCAAACTACTATGTCTCTCCAGCCAGATCGCTAATCTCTCTAACTTAGAACAAGCCCAAGGTCAAAGATTCGTCGATCGGGAAGGTTGCACCGATTCCCAACCAGATAGTTACAGCAGTACCAAATAAGAATACTGTAGTTGCTACTGGACGGCGGAAGGGGTTTTGAAACTTGTTGACGCTTTCGATGAAAGGAATCATCATCAGACCCAGGGGAACTGCTGTTTGAGCGGCAATTCCTAACAGTTTGCTAGGTACAATACGTAAGATTTGGAATACAGGGTATAGATACCACTCAGGTAGAATCTCTAACGGAGTAGCGAAAGGATTAGCAGGTTCGCCAACGATTGCTGGGTCAAGAACTGCCAAACCGACGATTAATCCGATCGCGCCCAAAATAACAATGGGGAACATGAATAAGATATCGTTGGGCCAAGCGGGTTCACCATAGTAATTGTGACCCATACCTTGCGCTAACTTAGCGCGTAAAGCGGGATCGCTTAGATCGGGCTTTTTCAATGTGGACATGTTTTTCTCCTAATTTGCTTAGAATCAGCTATGATGCAATCGATAAAATGGTAATGATAGCGATCGCTCTTAGCCAGATTGATTACGACACCTTAGATGTCAGAAAAAAGTAAACTGATTAAAATCTACTTTCGTGCTGACTAATGCTTCAATAGTTAATTACTTTTATAGAGTTGGGTTACTCAACCTAATTACTATCATAAGCAAGATTAGTCAGGAGAGCGAAGCCTCCTGACCATAAAAATCCCAGCTTTTGGTTTACAAAGGACCAGAAATACCTTGCTTACGAATCATCAAGAAATGCAACAGCATAAACACAGCAATTAACCAGGGTAAAACAAAGGTATGTAGACTGTAGAAACGAGTTAGAGTGGCCTGACCGACACTAACATCACCTCTTAGCAGTTCAACCATTTGATCGCCAACAATCGGAATCGCAGCGGGAACGCCAGAAACGATTTTGACTGCCCAATAACCAACCTGATCCCAAGGAAGAGAATAGCCAGTTACACCAAAGCTAACGGTTAGCACTGCCATAGTCACACCAGTAATCCAGGTCAACTCGCGGGGCTTTTTAAAGCCTCCAGTTAGATAGACGCGGAAAACGTGCAGAATTAGCATCAAGACCATCATGCTGGCAGACCAGCGATGAATGGAACGGATCAACCAGCCAAAGCTGACTTGATTCATGATGTATTCTACCGAAGTAAATGCTTCCGCCACGTTAGGCTTGTAGTAGAAAGTCATGCAAAATCCAGTAGCAAACTGGATCAAGAAGCAGGTTAAAGTAATACCACCAAAGCAATAAAAAATATTTACGTGGGGTGGAACATACTTGCTGCTGATGTCATCAGAGATCGCTTGGATCTCTAAACGTTCGTTAAACCACTGAAAGGGTTTTGATTCGGTTACTTCTTTTGAAAACATGAAACCTATAAATTAGCTCACAAAAAATAGTTATGGTCGGGCTCTACCCTGCAAGCTTCCAGAATCCTGCGTCGCTATAGTCTCAAAATATTTTTTTCTCAGACTAGACGACAGACACAATTGCTGAGAAAGCTCTTAGGTGGCGAAGACGTACTTTATTAAAGCTTGTCAGTCTGGTGACAGACATTTGCGTCTTTTGTATATTTACTGATTAAGTCCATTTTAGAGTTTAGACCATACTAAAGACAGCTTCACTCTATTTAAAAAATGTAACATAGCCTTAAGCTATGATGTCTTTATTTAATCTCGTATTATACGGCAATTTTTGGTAGAGATTACCGTGTATCTGGCAGATATTACTTTGTTAGGGCGACCACCTTAGCAAAACAGCCTTTATTTATACGTAACAATTAATTAAGAATTGCTAAATTTGAAATAATAGTAAATAGTCAAGATATCGCCCTCTTTAATTTCTCTTATGGTCAAGCAAGTTTTTTCCGCTGTTCTCATCGCCTTATTTTGGATTGCCTCATGGTGCTGGTATCCTGCTGATGCTCAAGCCTTTACCGAAGAGCAGAAGTTGCTGTTGCAGTCTTGGCGAATTGTCAACCAGTCTTATCTCGATGAAACCCACAATCATCAAAACTGGTGGAAGTTAAGAGAAAAATACGTGAAAAAGCCATTGCGAGATCGCGATGAGACTTATACAGCCATCGAAGAGATGCTGGCGACTCTTGATGATCCATTTACCAGATTGCTTAGACCAGAGCAATATAACAGTCTTCAAGTAAATACTTCAGGGGAGCTTTCAGGAGTTGGTCTACAAATTAACGTCAATCCCGAAACCAAGCTGATTGAGGTGATTTCTCCTCTAGCAGGTTCCCCAGCCGAAGCCGCTGGAATTCAACCGAAAGACAGTATTCTCGAAATTGATGGCGTAGACGCGAAAAAGATAACTTTAGATGAAGCAGCCTCAATGATGCGTGGAGTGACAGGAACAACAGTTTCGATCAGAATACAGTCTGGGATGGACAAAGCTGCTGAACCTCGCAATGTGGAAATTATTCGCGATCGCATTTCCCTCAATCCTGTCTATACCGCTTTGGATACTAACACCGATAAAAAGGTGGGCTACGTACGTTTAAATCAATTTAGTGCCAATGCCGCTAAAGAAATCGCTCACGGAGTCAGTGACCTAGAAAAGCAGGGCGCAGAAGCCTATATTCTCGATTTGAGAAACAATCCAGGTGGATTGCTACAGGCGGGGGTAGAAATAGCGCGGATGTGGCTCGATAACGGCACGATTGTTTATACCGTTAATCGTCAGGGCGCTTTAGGTAGCTTCGATTCAAATAGCGAAGTTTTGACTTCTGACCCGATGGTAGTTTTGGTCAACCAGGGTACGGCTAGCGCCAGCGAAATCTTAGCAGGAGCATTACAGGATAATGGTAGAGCTTTATTGGTTGGCGAAAAAACCTTTGGTAAGGGATTGATTCAATCTCTGTTTGAGCTACCCGACGGTGCGGGTTTAGCAGTAACGGTGGCTAAGTACGAAACTCCCAACCATACGGATATTAATAAGTTGGGAATTATGCCCGATGATGTAATTGCACAACAGCCAATTACCTATGCTCAAATTGCTAGTGAAGCAGACGAACAATATCAGGAAGCTTTGAAATTGGTGACGCAGGGAGAAAGCATTTTGGCAAAAGCTGGGTAAGCAAAAAGTAGGCCTAAAGGACTTGCTTCGCATCGCAGTAGCAAGTAGCAAATAGCAAGTGATTATATTTTCTCTATAACTAACCGCAATCCCAGTTATAGAGAACTTGAGTAAAATTTAATTTCTGTAAATGCGATCGCTTAATAAAAAAGTTGGCAATTCCTCCATCTGCCCACGTAATATCAATTGCTTCACTGCGGACTGAATCCATTTGAAATAGTAAAGTCAACGATTCTGCTGAGCGTTATCATCTTCAGCTTTTGTAGCTCAGTTTTATAATTATAAAAAATTGTCTATGAGCTTCTTAACGGCAGGTTTAGATGAACCATAACTAACAATAGCTACATTTAGATCGTGATTTCGATACAGCCGTAAAGCGCGATCAATACTATTTATAATCCAGCTAGTTTCATTACCAAATGCTCCTCCTCCTAAAAGAGTTAAAAACAGTTGGTTATTACCGTTAAGTTGAGCATTTAAAATTGCCGTACAGATAGTTGCTTCGTAAGCTGCCTCTAAGACTAGTTTGGCAAACTCAGACCAAAGCTTTGCTGGTAAAGGAGAATACGCCACGGGTAAAGCCGAACAATAGATTTGCGATATCTGATGCTGGCAATCTTGTAGTGTTACCTGTGTCTGCCACTGAATACCGATTCTTAACAGTTGGCGAAATTTATCTCTTTCCGCTTCGCTAGCTGTTTGCAGTCGTTGGGAAATTGTCGTCAATCCTTGATGAGAGGCTAAGGCATAACCATTCTTCATTTGCCAGAGATGCTTTTGAGAATTGTCCCAGGCTTTTCCTAAATCTGATATACAGTCAATCTGATTATTTTTAGACTGCCCTACTTGCCCGTTAACTGATACAAAGTAGTTACGGTAGATAGTTCCCGCACCACCAGCAATAGCACAGGCGGGTCCTTGAGTGCGATCTCGACTATAAATTCCGACACCTGCTTCAGGAGTTCGGTTGGGCGAAACCATTTCCAATAGATTGAGTTGGGATGCTACCTGAAATAATGCTCCCGCGTTGGCTGGATTTGTATGCAGGCTTTGTACATCAGCCACTACTTCTTTTAGTGAAAGTATGCCAGTTTCATTTATACTTACGATTCGCTGTCTTAATTCTCCCAGCGAGGGCGTTTCTAACTTGCCAGCAATAAAGGATTTGCTGTTAACAAGAGACTTAATGCGATTGCCTTCTACTACTAAATTGTTGCGTACCTGCTGTGGTGATTCTTCTTTAAAACCCGTCAGTCTTTCAAACCAGTCCATAATATTTCTTGTGGCTAGATAACTATGATTTTACGATCGCCTTACTAAGTCATTTTCAGCGTCATGGCGAATATGAGATAATCCAAGCTTAGGTATAACCGAGTTTTGAAGCGAGATATAAATAAAAATGTTTAACTTTTCAGGCGACAGACCGAGTAATTTAGGAGTCAAAGACGGTAAGCTGGCTGCATGTCCTGGTACTCCTAACTGTGTCAATAGTCAGGCTACTGATGCCCAAGCAAAAATTGATGCTTTACCAGCCGTATCCCTAGCTGAGATTAAAAGCGTAGTTGAAGGTATGGAAGGTACAACGATTATTGAGGAAACAGGAGACTATCTCTATGCTGAGTTTAAAAGCAAATTGATGGGCTATGTTGATGACGTAGAATTCTATCGCGACGAGGCAAATAATGCCGTACAGATACGCTCGGCATCCCGTTTAGGAAAATCTGACTTGGGCGTCAACCGCAAGCGAGTTGAAGAAATTAGAAGCAAATTAAAATAAGCCGACCAGATATCGGAAAATAGGACATCAAAGTACAAAAAAAATTATCACTAGGGTTAAGTTAGCTTGACCCTTTTTTGTATCTGTAGATCATCGTTAGCTCTATTGATTAGTTCATCTTCTGGACTAAAGCTAATTGTCCATTGTCAACTATCAATTGTCCATTGTAAAAACCATGCCCACTACCGCCTCTAGCAACAAATCTCCTTTAGCTGCCGATCTTGCTACCAAACTAAGTGCAGGAGAAAGCTTGGCTAATGCTGACTTTAGTAACCAAGATTTATATGCGATCGCTCTTAACCAAGCTAATTTAGAACAGGTGAATTTATCTGGCAGTATTTTGACTAATGCTGATTTGATCGAGGCAAATCTTGCGGGGGCAAACCTGCAAAAAACTGACTTGCGGGGGGCAAACCTGACAGGAGCAAACTTAACAGGGGCAAATCTAACAGGAGCATATCTGAGCCGCGCGGATCTGCGGGGGGCTAATTTGACCAATGCCGATTTAAGCGATACTCAGTTTCAGGTAACTATCTACGACAATGCCACTATATTTCCTGAAGGATTTGACTACAAAGGATCGGGAGCCGTAGGACCAGGGGCAAAACTCAATGGTGCTTTTCTCAATACTGCCAATTTACGCGGCGTGGATCTAACTGGGGCAAAAATGATCGGCGCATACCTCAGCGGTTCAGATTTTACGGGGGCAATTCTGGATGATGTTTCCTTTAGCGGTGCAATTCTGCAAAAAGCCATTATGACAGGAGCAAGTTTACGCAATGCTCGTTTAGGAAATACCGAATTAAAAGGGGTGGATTTAAGAGGAGCGGATCTGACGGGGGCAAATTTGGATAATCTGCAAAATGTTGCGGGGGCGGACTTTAGCTATGTTAAAGGCTTAAGTATCGAAGGGCGATCTAGCATTCTTGGTTTTCCTGCTTCAGATTTAACCACCTGGAATGCTTATACTCGCTGTAATACAAAAGATAGTCTAGATAGGCAGTAATATATGACCAGGACAATAAAAAGTTGTGAAAGCTAATTACTGAAAATTTTGAGCGCCTGCGCCTCTTGACGCAAAATAGCAATAGTTCAGAGAGTGGGAAACTGAGTAATATCGGCGATCGCTATCAGCTTGATCTGACCCGTATCTATAGTCAGCCGCTCAATGCGAAGAGAAAGTCCCTGTTTTTCAAAGTTACGCAGGTCTAACATTTTTTCGGCTTTGTCTTGAAATGCCTGGGTTAATTCTAGCGACATTTCTTTGCCTGGTTCGTATTGGATGTCTTCTAGTACAACACTCCTACTCGTCGAGGCAATTTTGGGAGTGGCGCTAAAGGCAACTTCTTTAGTC
>JBCBWB010000430.1:0-584 GCA_039817275.1 Cyanobacteria bacterium J06648_1
AATAAACATAGAGTTCAGTGGCATAGTTTACGCTTGAAAACTTTTGACTGGTTGGAAATATTATTATGAGTTTTATTTTGGGGAATGCGGTTTGCTATCGGAAATCAAGTGAATTAAGATTTGTTAGTTGTTAGTTATTAGTTGCTAGTTGTTAATAGTTAGGAGTTAGGAGTTAGGAATTAGGAGTTAAGCTGATGTGCAGCTAAATTATATAATTCAAAAAAATGAAAATATTGTAGTGCGACCATCTTGGTCGCTAGCAATATACAAATTAAATGCGTAACAGCTTATCTAGCGAGCAAGATGCTCGCACTACATAGCCAAAATAATTAGGATAATTCAAAATATTTTCCATAGAAAAGGATATTCTTCTGGTGTTGTTGAAAAACCAGCTTTAACAGGATTTTGTCTAATGTATTCCCATTGGTTGCAAAACTCTTTTTCAGTTTGAATCATTTCTTCGTATCTACCATCTTGCCAAACTTTCCCTATATGCGACATAACTTTAGGAATTTGCTTAGAGCTATAGCTTTTAAGGCTGTGTAAAATACTTCCAATTGACCAGTATTCATTTTCTGATTTAA
>JBCBWB010000431.1:0-582 GCA_039817275.1 Cyanobacteria bacterium J06648_1
ACCGAGAATTAATCGTTAATTCTCCCATAACGTTCTTGACTTCAAAATTTCTTCCTTATTTGAGATTATCAGATTGGGGGCAACACTAAGATGGGAACTTGTATAGTGGAAATTACGTCACCACAAGGGTTATTAACTTTCTGTTTGATTCAAAAAACGGGAAAACTTTACATTTAACAGTAAAAATATCGAGCTTCCTAGTTTAAGCTATCTTCAATATATATACGTATATGTCAACGACCCCCGGCTATAAGCCGGGAGCTTCCAGACCTGTTCTGAGCAGCTCTAGTTGACCCTTCGGGTTCGGCAGTCGCTCATGGGGGAAACCCCCAAGACCGCGCTGCTTCACCAGACTTGGTGCCTTATGGGTACTAGTTTAGAGTAAGAGTTAAAGTACGTACCAGGAAATGCGTAGCCAGTTTCCTGCTCTATAACTGGGTGGTTAAACAGGTGTATGGGTTAAGCCAGTGCTGCTCGGATAGTTACCGACTCTAAACAATGTCGAGGCTAACTTTACCATTAGTGCGGGCTAACAACCCACTGGAAATGCGATAAAGGTACTTTTAAGTACCTTTATCGCTT
>JBCBWB010000432.1:0-582 GCA_039817275.1 Cyanobacteria bacterium J06648_1
GTCGTAACTCGTGGCGGATGGATTTTTATGGTTCGCGTAATAATGTCCTTTGGAATGACTGGTTTGTTCCTCAAAAATGGAAGATAATCAAACAATTTAGAACTCTTATCTCTCGCCTGTTGATTTCCCTTAAAGTCAGGCGTTTGGGATTAATCAAGGGAGAAATAGCAGGATTTGCAAGCATAAATAATCTTAAAAATCGTCGCCAGAACATGTCACGATCACACTTCAAAAAATGGAACAAACTACCACACAGCTAAAATAATCAGCAACTAATAACTAATAACTAGCAATCAACAATCAACAATCAACAATCAACAATCAACAATCAACAACAATGAATAACTGGGTCTGTTGTCAACTAGGCGCGAGAGAACACTATGCAATTCCTAGAGCCTTACATACCAGCCAACAGCTAAAACTTTCAATCACTGATGTTTGGCTACCAGAAAAGTCTATTTTCAATTTGTTGCCAAAGCCAATACTGTCTCATTATAGGCAGAGATACCATCCTGAGCTGAAAACAGCACCAGTTAAAAGCTTCAATTATCAGACAATAGATTGGGAGTTTGCCCATAAAAC
>JBCBWB010000433.1:0-577 GCA_039817275.1 Cyanobacteria bacterium J06648_1
CTTCCCGCAACATTCACAACGCCATCGAGCAGCTTCTTTTACTGATAATGCTAGGCTGCTCCAATTATCGGGGTAAAAGCTAGTATCTACAGGCATTTTAGTTTTGGCGATCGCTGTTTGAGTTTATCTTATCGTGGAATGGCGATCGCCAACGAAAGCTCTATTTCAAAAGGGTGTCCGACGGGAGTACGAAAGCAAAGCTTTCCAGTCGTCGAAGACGACGATCTGACGCATTCGCGTCTGTCCCACATCTGCCAGCTTATGAGGTTGGTGCATTAACCGTTATGCTACGCTGTCTTAAGCATCGAATGAGAATCGAACTGCACGAGCATAGCTCGAAGTCGCGTCTAGCGACGCTTACCTGCTTCGCAGGCTGCATTAGTGGTTTTGCAGACCACCGCCTTAACCTACTTGGCTACCGATGCAAAAAGAATATATCTAATATTTAATTTTCTAGGTTCACCTTTTGTCTGTTTTTATTAGTAACTTAGCTAAATATTCTATAGCTTAATTAATAGTAAAAACTCTGTTTTTTGGCATTGCAATCTATCAAAAACTATGTAGTGTCACAATACAA
>JBCBWB010000434.1:0-573 GCA_039817275.1 Cyanobacteria bacterium J06648_1
CCCACGAGCTATGGAGCTAGCGCGATGGGATTTAGATATTATGGACCTTTAAGTAGATTCGATCACCAGCAGAGTCAAAAGCCAGAATTAAATGAAGAACGAGGAATTATTTATGCGGGGTTTAACTTGTCTTGCTGCTTGATTGAGGTATTTGGTGATGATGAAACGATCAAAATACAGAAACAGCAGATTGCCTTCATTACCTTGAAGCAAAGTTTGAAATTACTCGATTTAAGAGAATCTGGAGCTTGGGATGCAGGCTCAGTAGCAGCAATGACGCGGAAGCGAAGCTTCCCAGTCGTCGAAAGACGACGATCTGCACATGCGTGCTGCGATGGCAGACGAAGGCTAACTCAAGTCTGGAGTCGTTATTTCTACGAGAACCCCGATTTATATGGAAATATTGAGGGACTTATTTTTAATAATGCTCATGACGGGCAGGCTGCGATCGCTTTATACGAACGAGCATCTTCTAAATTATTATCCGCTGATGTCTCTGTCTTGAATCTTAATGAGCATTATTAAAAATAAGTCCCTCAATATTTCCATATAAATCGGGGTTCTCGTAGAAAT
>JBCBWB010000435.1:0-573 GCA_039817275.1 Cyanobacteria bacterium J06648_1
GATGTAGTACATCCAGGAACTGGTGAAGTAATCGCAACTCGCAATACACCAATTACCGAAGACCTCGCAAACGAGATTGAGGCTGCTGGGATTACAAAGGTAGAAGTTCGTTCTCCTCTAACTTGTGAAGCTGCACGCAGTGTTTGTCAGCATTGCTACGGTTGGAGTTTGGCACATGCGAAAATGGTGGATTTGGGTGAAGCTGTAGGTATTATTGCTGCTCAAAGTATTGGTGAGCCTGGAACCCAGTTAACCATGCGTACCTTCCACACCGGAGGTGTATTTACAGGGGAAGTCGCGCAGCAGGTACGAGCCAAAGCCGATGGTACGGTTCGTTTTAAAGGCAAATTCCGCACCAGACCTTTCCGTACTCGTCACGGTGAAGATGCTTTGTTTGTGGAAACCAACGGTACCTTGACCTTGGAACCAACTGGTAGTCCGAAATCTGCTGGAATGGAAATTGGGGTAACTAAAGGTTCAACTTTGTATGTGAACAACGGCTCTAAAATCAAGCAAGGTCAGCTATTGGCTGAGGTTGCCTTGGGTGCGAGAACTACCAGAATTAATACTGAG
>JBCBWB010000436.1:0-572 GCA_039817275.1 Cyanobacteria bacterium J06648_1
TCCAAGCCGTTCGAGATTACTCAGGCGATGCATACCTATTTTAGAATTGGTGACATCAAACAGGTTTCAGTCTTGGGTTTAGCCGACAAAACCTATCTAGATAAGGTAGATAGTGGTAAAGAAAAAACCCAGTCAGGAGACGTAACCTTCACTGAGGAATGCGATCGCATTTATCTCGATGTTCCCTCACAGTTAACCGTTGACGATCGGGCTTTAAATAGAAAAATTGTAGTTACCGCAACTAACAGTAAAACAGCAATTGTTTGGAATCCTGGGGCAGAAATTTCCGCGAACATGGCAGATTTAGGCGATCGCGATTATGAAAATTTTGTCTGTGTCGAAACAGCAAATGCAGCCAATGAAGTGATTGAAGTTGCGGCAGGAGAACAGTATCAAATGACGGCAGAGTATGCGGTGCAGTGATTTAATATTGTGCGTGTGATGTGAATTGAGAGAAAGACTCAATCTTCTCTTCTGTTATATAAAGGTTATCTTCAAATACAAGATCCATATTGGGGGAACTTTCCCCCTAATGGGTCGCGGTATCCACGGGTGCAAAGCACCCAAGCGCA
>JBCBWB010000437.1:0-567 GCA_039817275.1 Cyanobacteria bacterium J06648_1
CAAAAAGACCACCACTGCCCAAGCCAGAAGCAGGGTACTGGTGTTTAAAGAGCTTTGTTTCCATGTATCGGCACAGATATTCTTTGTGTATTTCCAGGCTTCCCAAAAATATGATGACTCCCATTTACTCTTAAAAGTCTCCAGCCTTTACTTTCAAGTAGCTTGGCAAACTTCTTGCCACTAATCGATTTCATACCGCAATTTCTACAATTTGAGCATCACTATCTAGCTGAAGATCGGCTTCATCAACAGACAAACATCCTTCAACTGCTTCGTAGATATTTTGTAACAACTCTTCAAAGGTATCTCCTTGAGTTGCACAGCCAGGAATCGCAGGTACTAGATGCGGCGAACTATGCGCCTTTCTGCCCAAAATCCACCTTCTTCTGCTGTATGGATAACGACTTTTAATTTCATGCTTAAATTGGTTCGTATAGCTGTTTATACATTATATTTCTTGACTGAAAAAAGCGATCGCCTTTTCCTTCTCTACACATAAAAAGCGATGCCTACGGCTAGCTTCGCAATCGCGTTAAAGAATTCAGACGTTAGACAAAATATATAATG
>JBCBWB010000438.1:0-566 GCA_039817275.1 Cyanobacteria bacterium J06648_1
CTGCTAGATTAGAACTTATATTACCTGTGGTTAAGTTTCTGCCAGCATCCAGTCTTATCTCACCCCCATTTGCGGTAGAGAGTTCTAGTAGTGCCGCCACAATCGAAAAGTTATCTAGGGCGATCGACTCGCTGCTAATTGCGATCGCCGAACTAGAGTTGATATCACCTGAATTGATATTGTTCTTTGCCACAAGGTTTATCTTTCCTCCCGCCCCAGCAGCCACCCGTGCTTGAGGAATAGCAAAGATGTTGTTGGCTTCGGTAATTGTGTCTATCTCAGTACCGAGATCGAGATTGACTGTAGTAAAGGATCTCAAATCGCCAATGGTAATATTGTTAGCCAGTAAAGCGATCGCTCCTGCATCACCAGAGGTAATATTTACCTGGGGAAAAGTTTCTAAGTTTGCTTCAGTGGTTAATTGGGTATCCACTACTGACGAGGTGTCTATACCGTCGGGGATATTGATATCATTGCGGGAATCAACTATGACATCGCCACCATTGCCGAAGGAGTTACTAGTATCGATTTTAGCTACCGTAATATTACCCGCAGCTAAATCGGTG
>JBCBWB010000439.1:0-563 GCA_039817275.1 Cyanobacteria bacterium J06648_1
CAGCCGATTACAGCCTGTACGTCGCTACCATTGATGTTGAGGCTGACCAAAGCAGGTAAGGCAATTAGGCGGAACAGTCGAGCATCTAGATACAACTAAGTTTGATTTTTGGGAAAGATAACAGTAAGAACAGAAATAACTGGGTCAAGAGCGATCGCCATATCGCCAGCAGCCCAATTATTCAAACAAACTCGATCGAGGAGATAAATCATGGATAGCACTCTCAACCTCAGCCAAACTAAGCAGAATGCTGAGAATTTAGCCGAACCCAAAAATTATAGCGATCGCTTTAAGCAAGAGATGCACTCTCTCATCGAACAGATTGAATTGTCCGATCTACAGCGACAGTTTATGAAGTCTCGCTGGTTATCCCAAATGCTTTGGTTAGAAAGCCGCGCGCAGCAGAATCGTAATCGCTATTATTTCTTGCGCTTGGTTACTATTATCGGTGGCGTAATTGTGCCTGCTTTGGTCAGCCTCAACATTAATGGTAGCGACGTACAGGCTGTAATCGGCTGGATCGCCTTTGGACTCAGCCAAGCTGTCGCTATTAGTGCCGCTGT